>CAYGWJ010000476.1:0-4629 GCA_964353405.1 uncultured Anaerolineae bacterium | reverse complement strand
GGATATCGTGGGCGCGCGGCCAATTCGCTTCACCTAAACGCTCCTGCATCATCCGCGTGATCTCCTCATCGCCTTCGAGCAGCTTGAGCGCAACCCAGTCGGGCGGATAGGGCGACGGGGTGTGATCGGCAATGAGCTGTTCAAGCTGGCGCAACACGGCCTTGTGATCTTGACGAATCTCGGGACGACGCGGCGCGTATGCGTCTTTGTGGCGAGCGACCTCTTCAATCGCTTGAACCAGCTCATGCATGCCCTTATTCCTGGTCGCCACCATCGGCACCACTGGCAGCCCCAGCGCGGCCTGCAGCACGTGCGGCTCGATCTGAATGCCTTGCCGTTCGGCCACGTCCAGCATGTTCAAGCCCAACACCACGGGCGCGGGCAGCGCCAGCAGCTCGCACAGCAAATACAGATTCCGTTCCAGCGCCGTGGCGTCCACAATCGCAACCACGACGTCGGGCTGTTCCGTCAGAATGTAATCGCGCGCGATCCGCTCTTCCAGCGAGTTGGCCGTCAGGCTGTGCGTGCCGGGCAAGTCCACCAGCCACAAGGTCGTAGTCCCGTCGCGGTGGACGCCGCTCTTGAGCTCGATGGTCTTGCCCGGCCAGTTGCCGACGTGCTGCGAGAGGCCAGTCAGCAAGTTGAACACGGTAGACTTGCCCACATTCGGCTGCCCGACCAGCGCGACCTTGATCGAGTCTGGTGGAGCAACAAGCTTGGTTTCGGCAAGTATCTCGACCAGCACCTTGGCGGCTTCGCCATGGCCCAAGGCCACCTGCGTATCGCGCACGGCCACAATAATCGCGCCCTTGCCGCTGTTCTGGACAATCTCTACCTCGACGCCCGGCGTAAAGCCCAAGGCGACGACGCGCCCGGCAAACTCTTTTCCGCCGCGCAGTTGCCGCACGATGCCGCGCGTCCCGGCCGGCAAGTCGGTCAAGGATTCTAGCGGTTGGACTTGGCACACAGCGTTCTGAGCTTGATCAATTTGTTCTGACATCTATTCCTTTGAGCGAGCGACGCCAATAGTCTACGTCCGCAACGTGGCGATGCCCAACGCTGCTTGACGCGACATCATTGCGTCGTTGGCTCCGTTGCCGATGGCGACGACTCGCTCCGCGCCCAGTTCGCCCACCAGCGCGGCTTTCTGCGTCGCCTCGTTTCCCTTCTGTAAGAGCCGCCACTTGATTTGGAGCACATCCGCCAACTCGACCAGCGTGCCTTGTGTATCTGCGCTGACCAGCCAGAGGTCAAGCTTTTCGCACAGCCTCTCCAGGCGCTCGTATGCCGCCGGAATGAGTTGCCCATCCAGTGCGATGGTGCCGTTCACGTCGAGAAACAGGCGCTCAAGACGCAGCACGCCGCGAGACGGAATATCAATTTCGAGCATATATTCTCTCACTGGATTCATCCCGGCGGAGCCTTCGCTCTGATAAAGGGCAGTCACCGGCCTGTCCGTTGCATATAGTCGGCATACACCTGCCCGAATTGCTCGAGCATGGCTTGCTCCTCATTCTTGACTCTCAATGCAACCAAGACTCCGAACAGCAATACCGGGATGAGCGTAAGAACCCAGTTGCCTGCAAGCAAACCTCCCCCAACATAGTTGATGATGTAAGCCGTGTAGATGGGATGCCGGATCCACCGGTAAGGGCCGCTCTCTACAAACACTTGGTTTTCTTTTGTTACAACAAACGAGTGAAAGCTTTTGCCCAGATGATGGTGCGAGACGCCCAAGAGCGTTATTCCAACCACCAGCGCAAGTGCACCCAGCCACCGCAGGCCATCGGGATACTTGGCATAAGCCCATGCAAAGGCGCCTGGGAAGAAAATGTACTCGGCCCCAAACACGAGTGTGGTGAGAGCGGCCAGGCTGCCCGCGACCAGGCTCAAGCCCTTTTCCCTGATGACAACTTGACCGCTGCCTTGTCTCGCACGCCTCTGGTAATAGACCCTGATGCACAGCATAGCAACACCAGATAGCACAAACAGCCCTCTGAATACACTTTCCAGATTCACACCTATCTCCCCATCGGAGCGACTGGCAAAAGTTGTCGAGCCGCCGCTAATAAAGACATGGCATCAAGCGCCAGGATTGTTTGCAATAAGCTTCCCACTCTTGCCCGAACTCTTGACGCATCAAAGTCTCTTCGTCTTTGATGCGGAACAAGACGACGCCAAGGAATAGCGCGCCGCCCACCAGTCCAATCCACGAGCGAAACAAAAGGGCAAAGCCGACAGCGAAAAGAACGCCGCCCAGGTAGCGGGGATGGCGAAGGTGACGGTACAGGCCGATTGTAATCAGGCGATGGTTCTTCTGGATGGTTACATCCGCGCTGTAGAATCTGCCCAATGCGAAACCTGACCAAAAGATCAAGGCAAAGCCTAACCCCGCCAGGACAAGGCCAAGCCAGCGCAGGGCCGCACCCTCGAACATCACACCCATGCCGCGGCGGTCGGCAAAGGGCACAGCAGCGAGAAACACATACATCAGGAAAATGACCACGACTTTGACGACGCTTTGACGGCGAACCAGCTTTCCCGCTTCGCCTTTGCCGCCTTTTAATCCTTCCGGCGCGTCAATCGCTTGATAGCCGGCGACAAGGCCCAAGACCACTATCAGCGCCGCGTATCCCAAGCGCGGATAGAGCGAAAAGAAACCGGCCAGATCGTCTATCCCCCAACCCAGGAGCGGCGGCAAAAGATAGATGAGCGGCGTGCCAACAAAGAATTGAATCGCTCGCAAGTACTTCACGTTATCCTCCTACTATGCCATGTAAAGCCTCACCACCAGTCTGTTCGATCTCCAGCCATCCGGGAACAGCGGCACCAACCCCTACCATACGCCAGGCACCAGCCGATAGCGCGTTCGCTGTGCATACTCCTCGTACCCTGCAAGTTCATCCCGCAGCGTCTTGTCCTCCAGCGCAGTCCGCAGAACGTAAAGCAGCGTTGTCAGTCCAGCTGGGATAAGCGCCCACAGTGACTCGAGGGCCACCGCCGAGGCGAATGCGGCCACAAGACCGCCAATGTAGGCCGGATGGCGCACGAACCGGTAGGGTCCGCCAGTGACAACAGTATGGCCTCGGTCCCTCTGGATGCGCACAACGGCTGAGAAGAACCTGTTCACCGCCATGGCCCACGTGCCTACCAGACTCCCCAGCACCACAAAGATCAGCGCGACGATCCGCAGCCAGAGCGGAAGCCAGGGTGACCATCCAAAGCGCGTATCCAGCCCTGCAACGATCAGGCCCACCAGCGGGAGGTAGATTGCCACGAGAAGGACGAGGGGCCGATCCCAACTCTTGGCGTCCTTCGCTTCGTCAAAGCGTGCCCGTTCTCTCAGCAGTTCCGGCGCTGCGCGAAACATGGCAATCCTGCTGACAACTATGAGGGCAAAGGTCACGCCGAAATAGACCCATCCCATCACCCAGTTCAGGCGGCCGGCCGAGATGAACAGGGCTGCTGGCATCAGCAGCATGACAATGATAAACCTCAATACCTGCTTTGCAGTGAGTCTGCCTTCTGGCTCCTTTTGTGATTGCTCGACAGATAGTTGGTCGTTCATTTTGCACCTCCATAGGTGATTGTTTCTAGCGTGTCGTCTACCAGATGCCCGGCACCAGCCGGTAGCGCACTCGCTCGGCATACTCGCAGTAGCCTTCAAGGCCCTCGCGCAGCATGCGATCCTCGGCTGCCGTCTTCACGATAAAGAGCAGCGCAGCAAGCCCGCCGGGAATGAGTGCCCACGGCGAACCCAGCACCAGCGGGATAGCCAGCGAGAAAGTAATCGTCCCAACGTAAAACGGATGGCGGACGAAGCGGTAAGGCCCGGTCGTCGCGACGGCGTGCCCGCGCTCCTGCTGAATGCGGGCGTACACGGCCGCGTAGCGATTGGCCGCCATCGCCCAGACGATCAGACCCACTCCGAGCAGGCCGAGCGCAAATGCAGCCATCTGAACCGCCAGCGGGATTTCCGGCTTCCAGTCGAAGCGCACGTCCAACCCGGCGACGACGTAACTCGCCAGCAGCGATAGCCTGACGACGGCGGAGAGGATCACATCCCAGGTCTGGACGCCTTCCCTGGGCCTGAGTTCAGAGCGCTCCTCTAGCAGTTCAGGGTTGCTCAATTCCTGGTAGACCACCATCACCGTCAGCGCCACAGCGAACGCGCCGACGTACACCCACGCCATCACCCAATCGAACCGCCACGATGACAGGAACAGCATAGCCGCCAGGGCGGCTACAGTGACGAGCATCTGCGCCAATCTTTTCAGCAGGCGACCAACTTGCTTGGCGAGTGGTTGGTTGGCAACTGGATTAGCGCCCATGATTCACCTCGAAAATTTTAGTATCATGCTACCATACCCCCGGTAGCAGGCGATAACGTGTCTGCTGCGTGTATGCCTCATAGCCAGGTAGCTCCTCTCTCAGCGTCTTGTCCTCCAAGTATGTTCGTATCACATACAACGCTGCTGATGCGGCGGTAGGAATGATCGCCCACACCGAGCCGAGCAAGAAGGGCGTTACCACTTGAGACAGAATCGCGCCGACATAGCCAGGGTGACGCACGTAGCGGTACGGCCCGCCCGCTGCAACCGTGTGGCCGCGTTCTGACTGGATGCGGAC
>CAYGWJ010000475.1:0-6296 GCA_964353405.1 uncultured Anaerolineae bacterium | reverse complement strand
ATTGAGCGCGGCAACGCCCGATGATGAACCGCCCGATGTTGAAACATCGGGCGACGAAAACAAAGCCCGATAAATCGGGCTAACGACAGGCGTGGAGGGTATCAAGCGCAGATGAATGTCCAAACGTCACTCATCGCCAGTTGGGCCGCTGCTCAAATAGCTCGATTTCGCGGCGCGGCCCGTCGAGCAGCAGGATGAGCTTGTTCAGCACACGGTACGATATGGTGTTTTCATGGCTGCGCCCATCGGGTGCCCACCAAGCGCAACTCGCGCGGGCCTTCTGCTGGAGTGACCAGCACGGCGGTTTTGCCATACTTGGCCCTGACCCGTTTTCGGAGCGATTCTTCGTCTCGGTCGTGGTCTACGACTTGTTTGCTGTGAATCGCCACGTATTCGCCGGCAAAGGGCGCGCGGGTTTCCGACGGCAGGGTGCGCCACCACTCGGCCTCGCCGACGATTTTCTTGCGCTGAGCTTCAAAACGATAGTGGCGCAGGGCGGCATCGAGCAGGCTCTCGACGCCAATGCCCTCGGCTTCCGCTTCCTGGCGAATGGTCGAGGCCAGCGGCTCGTGCACGACAAGCTCACTCATTTTATTGTCTCCTCATGTCAGGCACGCTCAAAAGACACAGGGAACTCGGGTGGTAACTAAAACGTCTAATACTCAGGAATTTGTGACTAGTATACTACGCTCTTGGTTTGCGTCAATAGATAGCAGCATCGGATGCAAACGGATCATCGGATAGGCTTGGCCCCATCCGCTTACACCACACACGGTGGGCGCTGGTGTCCGCTGCCGACCCGTTGCAGTCGTAGAGGAGAAAACCCGTGAACCGTATACGCACACTCGCCATTGGCTTGACTTTCGTCGCCGCGCTGACCCTTTCTGCGTGTGGTCTGTTGCGTAGAGGGCAGCCCGCAACACCCGGCCCCACGGCGACCCCCGGCACGCCCGAGAGCACGCCCGTCGCCGTGGCGACATCCACCCCCACGCCCTCACCTGTGCCCGACACGCCTCGCCCGCGCCCGGTCATTGGCTACACGCCCGTCCCGGCCGACACGATTTCGCCCGTCGTCGTGCAGCGCTCGCCGGAGCTGGGCCAGGAACTCGCGCCCGAGGGTGGCATCCAGCTTGTCTTTGACCGCGCGATGAACGCGCCCGCCGTCGAGTCGGCGTTTGCGATTCAACCGGCGGTCACGGGCAAAATTACGTGGGCCGACCAACGCACACTCGTCTGGAAGCCGGACAGGGCTTTGCCGCGCGGCGCGACCTATGACGTGGTGCTCAATCAGAAAGCGCAAGCCGCCGACGGCGCACCGCTCCGCAGCGCTTACCAGTTCCGCTTTGCCACGGCGGGCTACTTGGAAGTGGGCCAGGTGATACCCGCGCCCGATACGACCGACGTCGAGGCTAGCGCACGCATCACCGTCATCTTTAACCGGCCCGTCGTGCCGCTCACCTCGCTCGATCAACAGGCGGGCATGGGCGGGGGTACGGGCGGGGTAACCCCGCCCCTACAGGTCGACCCGCCCGTCAAGGGCCAAGGCCGATGGCTCAACACTTCGATCTATGTCCTTCAGCCGGACGAGCCACTGGCAGGCGGCACGGTTTACACCGCCAGGATAAGCGGCGTCAAGGATGCGGACGGCAACCCGCTGGCGGCCGATTTTGTATGGCGCTTTGCGACTCAGCCGCCCAAGGTCGTGTTCACTCAGCCCAACGATAAGGCTACGCAGGTACGCATCGAGACAAATGTGCGCGTGCAGTTCAATCAAGCGGTGGACGCCGAGTCAGCCAAGAAGGCGTTCAGCCTCAAGGTCAACGGCAAGGTTGTGCCCGGCACGATGGATTGTGTCGGAAACACGCTCACCTTCACGCCCACCGCGCGCCTGCCGCTCGACGCGCAGGTGGAAGCGCGCGTAGCCGCCGGGGTCAAGTCGGGCAACGGCGGGAACCCAATGCCCTCGGACTATGCGTGGAGCTTTCGGACGGTCCCTCTGCCGCGCATCGTCGAGACCAGTCCCCGCGATGGCGAGCGCAGCGCCAGCCCCTACACCAACTTTTCCATTCGCTTCAACACGCGCATTGACCCGACGACCGTCATACGCAACATTCAAATGACGCCGGCGCTCGATGCGTCGAAGGTAGTCACGTCAGCCTACGGCGAAATGTTTTCGTTCACGTTCGGCGCGCAGCCTTCGACCGATTACGTGGTGCGCATCGGCCCGAACATTGCCGACCCTTACGGCAACCTCACCGGCCAGTCGCTCACCGTGCGCTTTCGCACCGCCGACCTGGAAGCAAGCGTGCGCCTGAACCTGCCTGATTTCATCGGCACGTACAGCGCCTATCAACCTGCGCGCCTGTACGCCGCCTACGTCAACGTCAATCGCCTTGATCTAAAGTTGTATCGCCTGACGCCCGACGAGATGACCCGACTGCAAACGCGCAATTGGTACGACTATACGCCGCCTGCCTCGACGCTCGCGCGGCAATGGTCGCAGAATCTTGAAGCTTCGCGCAACAAGGTGAGCTATGCAGCGATTGACGCAGGCAACGGCCAGCCGCTCGCGCCCGGCGCTTTTCTGTTGATCGCCGATGCGCCCGGCTTGGGGCAGAACCGCTATGGCCTGCGTCACTTGATGCTCGTCTCCAGGCTCAACCTCACGCTCAAGACATTCCAGGCTGGCGCGCTGGTGTGGGCAACCGACTTGCAGAGCGGCCAGCCGACGTCCAACGTGAGCGTCTCGTTCTACTCTTCGCAGGGCGACCGGCTCGGCTCGGCGACGACCGGCTCGGATGGCGTCGCCCAGCTCGCCCTCGACCTGGTGCGGCGCGACTTGGCGAGCGTGATTTCGACCGAGCCATTCGCCGCCGCACTCAACGGCTGGAGCAGCGGCATCAGTCCGTATGATTTCCAGCTTCAACCTGCCTACGACCTGCCGCCTTTTCGCGCGCACGTGTACGCCGATCGCTCGATCTATCGCCCGGGTCAAACCGTTTACTACAAGGGCATCGTCCGCGCGGAAGACGACGTGGTCTATACGCTGCCCTCGGTCGGGCTGCAAATGCAAGTGATCGTCCGCAGTCCGACCGGCGAGCAGCTCCTGGACAAGACACTCTCGCTCGATAGCTATGGCGCATTCAACGGCGAGCTTGAATTAGCCGATAGCGCGGCTTTGGGGACGTATTTCATCCAGGCCACCCTTGCGAAGGTTTCAGAACCTTCGCAAGGGTTGGCATCGTTCGGCGCTTCGTTCCAGGTGGCCGCTTATCGCCCGCCCGAGTTTGAAGTCGTCGTCACGCCCGACCAGGCCGAGATCACCCAGGGCGCCCAGACACAAGTCAATGTGCAGGTCAAGTATTTCTTTGGCGGCGCGGTGGCCGGCGTGCCGGTGAACTGGAACGTGCTGGCGGACGACTATGACTTTAAACCGGCCTGGGGCGGCGTGTATAACTTTCGCGACACCGATGACCCGTGGCGCTGCTTTGACTGCTGGTGGTTCCCGCGCACTCAACCCCGCCGCGTCGTGCTCTCGGGCAGCGGGACGACTGACGAGCAAGGCAACTTGAAATTTGAAATTTCAAATGACAAATTTCAAATCCCTGTGACTGGGAGCGTAAAGCTGATCGTAGAGGCCACGGCGACCGGGAGCAACAATCAAGTCGTCTCGGGCCGCAGCGAGATCGTTCAGCATCGCGCCGATTATTACATCGGCCTTGCTACAGACAAGTACGTGGGCGACGCGGGCCAGCCGTTCGGCGTCAACCTGGTGGCCGTGGATTGGCGCGGCGATAATCCTCGCGTGCCAAATAAAGCCTTAAAGGTCGAAATCTATCGCCGCGAGTGGAAAAACACTTTTGTCCAAAATGAAGCGGGCGGCAGTTGGAAGTCCGAAACGATTGACACGCTCGTGGACACGCAATCGGTCACGACGAACGAAAAAGGCGAAGCGTCGCTCACCTTTACTCCGCCCCAGGGTGGCTCTTACAGGATCGTCGCCACGGGCGAGGGCGAGGATGAACCTCGCCCCTACAACGCTCCACGCTCCTCGCTCTTCGTCTGGGTAGCAGGCAAAGACTATGTCTCGTGGCGGCGAGAGAACAATGACCGCATCAGCCTCATCGCCGACAAGGTGACGTATCAGCCGGGCGAGACCGCCGAGATTCTCATCCCTTCGCCATACCAGGGGCCGCACGCGGCGCTGGTCACAGTCGAGCGCGGCGGCGTGCTCAGGCATGAGGTAATCCAGATGACCAGCAACAGCCAGGTCTATAGCCTGGCGCTGCCCGCCGACTATGCGCCCAACGTATACGTATCTGTGGTGCTGGTCAAAGGCAGCAGTCTCCCCTCTCCTGACGGGGGAGGGGCCGGGGGTGGGGGCACACCCGATTTCAAATTCGGCGTCGTGCCGCTCGAGGTCAAACCCGTGCAACAGACGGTCAACATTACGCTCGCGCCGGAGCCGAAACAAGGCGAGCCTGGCAACAGCGTGACGTACTCGATTCGCGCGACGGACGCGGCCGGCCAGCCGGTGCAGGCGCAGCTTTCGCTCGACCTGGTGGACAAAGCCGTGCTGACGCTTTCGCCGCGCCCAAAGGACGCCGTCGTCGAAGCGTTCTATGGCAAGCGGGGGTTGGGTGTGCTCACGTCGAGCGGGCTCGTCATGTCGGTCAACCGCTTCCAGAAACAAGTCGAACAAGACCTGGGCGTGCAGATGTTGCGAGGCGCGATGTCAGCCGCACCGGCTGCGACAGCTCCCGCCATGCTGGCGGCGCCAGCACCGATGGCGAAAGAAGCTATAGCCGATGCCTCGGCGCAGGCGCCTGCGGGTATCCAGGTTCGCCAGGAATTTGCCGATACGGCCTTCTGGAATGCCAGCATCGTGACGGACCAGGATGGCCAGGCGACCGTCAGCGTCAAGCTGCCGGACAACCTCACCACGTGGGTCATGCGCGGCGTCGGCGTGACCGGCGACACGCGCGTGGGCGAAGGCACAGTGGATTTGGTCTCGACCAAGCCGCTGCTCATCCGCCCGGTCACGCCGCGCTTTTTTGTCGTGGGTGACAAGGCGCAGCTCGCCGCCATCGTCAACAACAACACGGATACGGATCTAAAGGCGACGGTCGCGCTGAGCGCCACCGGCGTGACGGTCACATCGGCTAATGCACAGACAGCCACCCTCCCCGCGCGCGGCGAGACCAAGCTGACCTGGGAAGTGACGGTGCAGGACGTGACGCAAACCGACCTGGTCTTTTGGGCCGCGGCAGAAAAATACAACGACGCCAGCAAGCCTCGCCTGGCGACCGGCCCGGATGGATCGCTCATGGTCATGCGTTACTCTGCGCCCGACATCGTCGGCACGGCGGGAGATTTGGCCTCGGCCGGTTCACGCACCGAAGTCATTGCGTTGCCGCCGAAATACGACAACCGCCAGGGCGAGCTGACGATTCAGCTTGACCCATCGCTGGCGGCGGCGATGCAAGACGGACTCGGGTACCTGGAGCATTACGAGTACGAATGCGCCGAGCAGACCGTGAGCCGTTTTCTACCCAACGTGCTGACCTATCGCGCGCTGAAGGAATTGGGTATTAGTGATCCGGTATTGGACAGGGAATTGCCTGTACGGGTAAAGCAAGGGCTGGACAAGCTCTACAATCAACAGCGCAAGGATGGCGGCTGGGGCTGGTGGGCCGATAGCCAGGAAAGTAATGTGCATCTCACTGCTTACGTGGTGTTCGCACTCGTCAAGGCGCAGCAATCCGGCTTTGAGGTCACGAGCGACGTGATTCAGCGCGGCCAGCAATTCCTGTTCGGCAAGCTTGTTGCCGCGCGCGATCTCAACAACACCTACACAGCCAATCAGCAGGCGTTCACCTTGTACGTCCTGACCGAGGGGAATGCCAAATCTCAAATCTCAAATCTCAAATCTCGAATTAATGATCTCTTTGACAATCGCAACAAATTGAGCCACTATGGCCGGGCTTTTCTGGCTCTGGCAATCTGGCTGAATGACGCAAAAGACAGTCGAATGGCCACCTTGCTGTCTGACTTGAACAACACTGCGATTCTTTCCGCCACGGGCGCGCACTGGGAAGAGACGGCTCACGACTGGTGGGCGATGAACACCGACACGCGCTCGACCGCCATCATCCTCGACGCGCTGGCGCGCATCTCCCCTCCCCCAAGTGGGGGAGGGGCCGGGGGTGGGGGTCTTGCGCCCAACGTGGTGCGCTGGCTGATGGTAGCGCGGACGGCGGGGCACTGGGAGACGACACAAGAGACGGCCTGGGCAC
>CAYGWJ010000474.1:0-3419 GCA_964353405.1 uncultured Anaerolineae bacterium | reverse complement strand
GGCCTTGCCGGCCTGCCCTTCGGCGACGTAGGCGGCCAGGTCGCGGGCGTCCTTGAGCCCGCCCTCTTCGGCTTGGATCGTCCAGGCGTAGGTGTGGTCGCCGCGCCCCCGGTTCGATGTGCCGTAGGCCGTGAACATGCCCGGGAAGGCCTTGGGGCTGATCCCGGCGTAGCCGAGCCCGCCGTAGGCCGTCGTCAGGCAATAGGCGATCTCGGAGAGGGCGGCCGGCGCGGCGCCCGCCGCTACGTCGGCGATGACTCGGTCGGTGTGATGGCCGAGGAGCCGGCCCAGCTCGCTCGAACGATAGGCGATCTCCTTGAGCGTCCGGACCATGCCCACGGCGTCCCCGAATTTCGGGGCGTCCCCGTACTTGGCTAGGAAGCCTTTGTCGGCCAGCTCCATGGCCCCGGCCATGACGCTGCCGAAGGTCATCGTATCGACGCCGAGCTCGTTGCAGAGATAGTTCATATGGAAGATGGCGTCGCGGTCGAGGATGCAGCAGTTGATCCACAGGGCGATCGTCTCGAACTCGGGGCGGACGCCTTCACCCGCGTAAGGGCCCGACTCGACCTTGGCCGACCGCGTACAGAAGACGTGCCGGCACTTGTTGCAGACATTGTGCTTTCCGGAAATGGCCAGGAACGCGTTTGTCGACACCTTGTCGTAGTCGGCGGGGTCGAAGGCCCCCTCGTCGAAGTTGTGCCAGGGCAGGTAGCCGCCCTTGACGCCCAGGTAGCGGCCGTTGAAGGCGCGGTCGAGCCACCAGGTCGTGCCCGTCGTCGGGCGGAAGGAGGCCGTCCGGTTGGGGTCGTCGACGCTCATCTTGACCAGCTTGTCGATCTCCTGCCCGAACGTCTTGAACGCTTCGGCGTCATGGTAGGCTACGGCGTCCTTACCGTAAGCGGTGATGGCGACGAGGTTCTTCGAACCGAAGATGGCCCCGGCCCCGCCCCGTCCGAAGTTGCGGTGATAGTCGGCCGTGAGGCAGGCGAAGTCGACGAGGTTCCATCCGGCCGGCCCGACGGTCAGCGTGGAGCCGCCCTTGACCCGGGTGGCGAGGGCGTCGGTGATCTCGGAAGCGCGACGCGGAACGCGGCGTCCCTGGGCGGTCTCGAAGAGATCGTCCTCGGCGTCGACGATGCGGAGGGCGCCGTCGACGGCTTCGAGGCGGACCGGGCGGTCGGCCCGGCCGTCGATGACGACCTGGTCGAACCCGGCCCGCTTGAGCATATTGGGGAAAAGGCCCCCGGCGCTCGAGTGGGTGACGAGCCCGTGGACGGGTTTGTGGCCGGGGACCCAGGCGGCGGGTTCGGGCGATCGGGCCATCGTCCCGATAAACGAGCACGAGCCACGCCCGGCCGTCGCGACCGCCGTGTCGTTCAGTGCGGCGGCGCCGACGACAATCCTGTTTTGAGGAGCGAGCGGGTTCTTGAGCGGGCCGGTTTTTTTCAAGTGGTCGGCGAGAAGCCGGGCCTGCAGGCCGCGGCCGCCGACGTAATCGCGGCAGTATCCGGTGTCGGCCGGCTCGACGCGGATTGTCCGGTTGGTCAGGTCGACCCAAGCCCAACGGCCCTTGAACCCTGTTGTTTTCTTGGCTTCGGGCATGGTTACTTTTTACAGCGACTTCAGGGCCTGGTCGAGGTCGGCGATGACGTCGTCGGGATGCTCGGCGCCGACGCAGAGCCGGATGAGCTGGGGCGGGACGTCGGCCAGCCGCCGCGCTTCTTCACCCTGCTGCTGGTGGGTTGAGATGGCCGGGATCGTGGCGACGCTCTTGATCCGGCCGAGGTCGGTGGCCCGGAAGATCATCTTGAAGTTGTCGAAGACCTTCCTCGCTTTCTCCGGGGGGCCGTCGACCCGGAAGCTCATGAGGTGGCCGTAGCGGTTGACCTCATTTCCTTTTCCGTCATCGGAATCCACGAGCTTCATGTATTTTTTGGCCACCCCGTGGAGATGATCGCTGGGCAGGCCCAGGTAATCGACTTGATAGACTCGGGGATGGGACTGGAGGTACTCGGCCACCTTCTGGCAATTCGTGCTGACGAGGTCCATCTTGGACCGGAGGGTCCGGAGGTCGTTGAGGGCGACCATGGCGTTGAAGGGCGAGGCGGCCGGGCCGTTGTCGCGGTAGGGCAGGAACTTCACGTACTCGGCGAAGCTGTCCTTGAACAGGGGGTTGTCGTTGACGACTTTCGTGGTGATGGGCTTGCGGCTGATGAGCGCGCCGCCGATGGCCAGCCCGCCCGAGGTGATCGATTTCGTCAGGGAATGGACGACGATATCGGCGCCGTGGGCGATGGGCCGCATCAGGGCCGGGGTGGCGCAGGTCGCGTCGACGATAAGCGGGACCCCCCAGGAATGGGCCAGGTCCGCGAGGGCCTTGATGTCGGTGAACGACTGCTGGGGGTTGGAGGGCATCTCCATGTAGAGGAAACGCGTGTCGTCGTCGACCTTCGCCTTCCAGTCCTCGATGTCCCAGGGGTGCTGGACCCAGCGGACGTCGATGCCGCGCTCTTTTTTCTTACGGATGGCAAAATGCTGGTAGGTGCCGCCGTAAACCTGGATGCAGGAGACGAAGTTCTTCCGTTCCGGCCCGCCGTCCTTCTGGTCGACGAGGAATGGGTCGACGGCCGCGGCGATGGCCGACATGCCGGAGGCGGTGACCAGGCAGGAGGTGTCGCAGCCGGCGCGGTAGCCCTCGAGCAGGGCCAGGACCCATTCGAGGTAGTAGGTCGTCGGGTTGGCGATTCGCGTGTAGCACCACGTCGGGACGAGATAGGCGAGAGCCGCCTCGAGCTCGTCCGAGTCGGCGTAGGCCTGGGAGGAGGACAGGTAGAGGGGCTCGATCACGGCCCCCTGGTTCCGTTCGAGAGCCTCCTCGACCGTGTAAAGGCCGTGGACGGCGAGAGTGTCGAACTTCATCGCCTTGGCCCTTACGAGAGCGGTCTCCCGCTGGGCAAGGAGTTTTTTGGCGGCGTCGACGTACTTCTGGACTCCGGGCGATAGTTTCGGGGCGGAGCTCATGGTTCCTCCAGTGGGATTGTCGGGATAGACGGCGGCTCGAAAGGATGGGAAAAAAGCGTTAAGACAAACGGCATGACACAGTTGGTACTGCGCCCCTAGCATATAAAGAACAAGGAGTCGGAGTCAAGACATCTGCCATTGGACTCAAAGACGCCGCTCGTTTTGGCGGTGATGGGTGCCATGCATCTCCCCCGGCCCCCGGGAACCAGTCCCGGCGGTTCCCCCGCCGTAAGCGGCGGGTCCCCCTCCGCTACGGGGGCTATGCATGGCACCCATCACTGCCCGAGCGGCACCTGGACTTCCCATACACATACACCTTCGATTTGGAAACTTGAGACGTATTTTGGCCAGCCGGTCAACAGCGGTGCGGCGGGGAGCGGAGTCTTCGGAGCGAC
>CAYGWJ010000473.1:0-22739 GCA_964353405.1 uncultured Anaerolineae bacterium | reverse complement strand
AGTATGTGCTGGGAGGGCATCCGGCCGAGTTGCTGGACGGGTGCGACCGACTGTGCTTGAGTGGCGGCGTGCCAGTGGATTTGCCCATTGTGGTTGAAGCGCAAAAGCGTGGCATCGAGCTGGCGAACGACGCCCAGGTTTGTGTCGAGCGGGGCGCGTTGTACTCAACGCCGAAGTGCGTGCCCGTCATCGGCATCACTGGCTCGGCGGGCAAGACGACGACGACGGCGCTCACGGGCGAGATGCTCAAGGCGGCGGGATTCAAGACCTGGGTGGGCGGCAACATCGGCAACCCGCTCATCGCCGATCTTGCCAGCATAGAGCCGGGTGACAAGGTGGTGATGGAGCTTTCCAGCTTTCAGCTCGAGGTGATGACGACCAGCCCGCACATCGCAGCCGTGCTCAATATCACGCCGAATCATCTCGACCGGCATCCGAGCCTGGAAGCCTATAGGGCCGCCAAGAAGCGCATCCTGGATTTCCAGGACTATCGAGACGTTGCCGTTCTGGGGTATGACGACGCGGAAACGCGCAAGCTGGCGGGCGACGCGCGCGGCTACGTGCGATTCTTTAGCCAGTCTGCCCTCGTCGGGCGTGGCGCGTTCGTGCGCCAAGGCAACCTTGTGCTCCGGCGGGACGAGGAACAAGTCGTGTGCGCGGCGCGCGATTTGAAACTGCGTGGACCGCACAATGTCTGGAACGTGCTGGCGGCGTGCGCGCTGGCGAGTGAGGCCGGCGCGCACGTGGAAGCGATGGCGCGGGTCGCCACGAGTTTTGCCGGCGTGGCGCATCGTCTGCAACGGGTGCGCGAGTTGCGCGGCGTGCGCTACTATGACGACAGCATTGCCACCGCGCCGGAGCGCCTCATCGCCGCGCTGCGCTCGTTCGATGAACCGATCGTGCTTCTGTGCGGCGGGCGGGACAAGCATCTGCCGTGGGAAGAAGCCGCACGGTTGATAGTGGAGCGCGTATCGCACCTGGTGCTGTTTGGCGAGATGACCGAGTTGGTCAAATCTCATATCTCGAGCCTCAGGCGCAAGTCAAACGTCAAGTCCATCGTGCATGAAGCGGGCACTTTGGAGAATGCAGTCGAGGTGGCAGCGCAAGTGGCCGAGCCGGGCGACGTGGTGCTGCTTTCGCCGGGGGGCACGAGCTTTGATGCCTTTAAGGATTTTGCCGAGCGGGGTGACAGGTTCATAGAGGTTGTCAATGGGTTGCCCCGCTAAGTCCCAGGGGTTGGAGTGAGCCGTGAAACGCAAATCAGAGCGTACCACCCGTTTTCAAGCCAGCGCAGTTGGCGCGATAGCGACCGACAGCCTCCGACGAATGGAGCGAGTCGCCAACGGCAAGGCCTGGCCGCGCATGGATTATATCCTGGCCGTCACGGTTGGCGCGCTGCTGCTGATTGGGCTGATGATGGTTTATAGCGCCACATTCGATATGGCTTACCAATGGAACAACGGCCAGCCGGCGTATTATCTCCTTCGCCAGCTGCTTTCGGCGGCGCTGGGGCTGGCGCTGTTGCTGGTGCTGGCGCGGCTCGACTATTCTCACCTGCATCACCTATCCATCCCTTTTATGGGCTGCGTGCTGCTGCTGCTGATCCTGGTGCTCATCTTTGGGCAGGAACGTTTTGGCGCCACGCGCACCTTTTTCAATGGACGCTTGCAACCGAGCGAGCTGATGAAACTGGCCGTGGTGATTTACATCGCTGACTGGCTGGCTTCCAAAGGCGAAAAAATCCGCGATGTCAGTTATGGCCTCATCCCATTCGGCGTGCTCATCGGCGGCATCGCCGGATTGATTGTGTTACAACCTGACTTTTCGACGGCGTTACTCATTGTCGCCACGGCGGGGGTAATGTTTTTCCTGGCGGGCGCCGACCTCAAGCAACTGATCGGCGGCACTTGCATCGCCGGCACAACGTTTGGCGTGATGGTGATGAACTCGTCGCATGGCCGCGACCGGGTCATGGCTTTCCTCAAGCTGCTGTCTGACCCGACTCAGGCCGGCTGGCAGGTCAAGCAAGCGCTGGTGGCGATCGGGTCCGGCGGACTCTTGGGGCGCGGGCTGGGCGCCGGTCAACAGAAACTAGGCTACCTGCCGCTGGCTCATACCGACAGCATCTTTGCCGTCATCGGCGAGGAGGTCGGGCTGATAGGCTGCCTCATCGTCATCGCGCTGTTCGCGCTGCTCGCATACCGTGGCTTCAAGATTGCGGCCCAGGCGTCGGACGTGTTCGGCGCGCTGTTGGCGACCGGGGCCACGAGTTGGATCATCTTTGAAGCCGCCTTCAACATCGCGGCGATGACGGGGTTGGCGCCGTTCAGCGGCATCCCGCTGCCGTTCGTCAGCTACGGCGGATCGGCGCTGGTTTCGGCGATGGGAGCCGTGGGCATTTTGCTCAGCGTCTCGCGCGGGACGCGGCGAACCTTAAGAACGAGGCAGAACGGTGCGACTTTTGATCTCGGGCGGCGGGACCGGCGGCCACGTTTATCCCGCGCTGGCGGTCGTTGAGGCGCTGACCGCCGACTCGATACGCTGGATCGGCAGCCAAGGCGGCGTGGAGCAGGCTCTCGTTGCGCGGGCTGGCTTGTCGGTGGAAGCGATCCCCGCGGGTGGGCTGCACGGGATGTCGCCTGTGACCGTGGCGCGCAACGTGGTGAGACTGGCGCGCGGCGTGATAAAGTCGTATCGAATCGTGGCCGACTGGAAGCCGGATGTGTTGTTCGTCACTGGCGGATTCGTGACGGCGCCTGTGGCGCTGGCGTGCTGGCTCAGGCGGGTGCCCATCCTGGTCTATCTGCCGGACATTGAGCCGGGCTGGGCCGTCAAGTTCTTGAGCGTCTTGGCGACTCGGATCGCGGTGACAGCCGAAGCCAGCCGCAAGTTCTTGCCCGCGCACAAAGTGGTGGTGACCGGGTATCCGGTGAGGCAAGAACTCGTCCAGACGCGCGCCAACAGGTCAGAGGCGCAGGCGCACTTTGGTCTTGATCCGGCGCGCAAGACGATTCTTGTTTCGGGCGGGAGCAAAGGCGCGCAGACACTGAATCGCGCGTTGAGCCAGGTGCTGGATCAAGCGCTGGCCCGCTGGCAAGTGATTCACATCAGCGGAGCGCAGGACGCGCAAGAGATGCAGGCGCGGCGTGACAAGTTGGACGATGAGCACAGGGCGCGCTATAGGTTGTATGACTACCTGCACGGCCAAGAGATGGGGTTGGCCCTGGCCGCCGCAGATCTGGTTGTTTCCCGCGCAGGCGCTTCGATCCTGGGTGAGTATCCGTTGATGGGTCTGCCGGCGATTTTGGTCCCGTACCAGTTCGCCTGGCGTTATCAAAAGGTCAACGCAGATTACCTGGTGGAGCACGGCGCGGCGGTGCGGCTGGATGCGCACGACCTGGAGCAGACATTGTGGCCGACGTTGGAAAGAGTGTTGAATGACGAGGCGCGGCTGACGGCGATGGGCAAGTCGGCGCGTGGCCTGGCCAGGCCGGAGGCGGCAGCCGGCCTGGCTTCACAGTTGCAACGGCTGCCCCATGCACCTGGGAATTCCCAGGTGTGCGGAAATTCCAGGGGTTAGCCCCTGGGAAATTCCAGGGGTTGGCGAAAGAAACGGCATGATGGGGCGAGATGATTCCGCAGCAAATCTCGATCAACGAATGGGTGTTTGTGGCGGCAGTGGCGCTGGCCTTTGGTTACGTGGGCTGGCGGCACGGGCTGACGGTTGCGTTGTGCATGCTGGTCGCCCTGGTGATCGGCCTATTGTTCGCCGACCGGATCGGCAGGCTGCTCGAGCCGTGGATCAATTTCACCTGGAAGGTCATCCTGGCGGTAGTGCGCGAGCGGGCCTTCTCGCCCGAAGAGTTGTTCAAGGCCGCCGTCAAGCAGCCAGCGCTCATCACTCAGGGCATTCACCGGATGGTTGTCGGCACGGTGGTGTTTATCCTGCTCGGGGTGCTGGGGTTTCTGATCGGGCGCAAGCGCAAGTCCAAAGCGCCGCGCACGACGACGCGCATCCTGGCCGCCCTGACCGGTGCGGTCAACGGTTACGTGGCGGCGTTCTTTTTGTTCCCGCGCTACATCACCACGCCCACGACCGTGATCACCATGTCCAACGTGAACATCAGGAGCTTTCTCCAGGTTCAGTTGGGGTTTCCGATCCTCATTACAATTCTGGTGGTGATCACCGTGGGTGTGCTGGGGGCGCGGGCGGGCAAACCGAAGGGCAAATAGAGATGCTCCGGCTAGCAGCCTGTCGGAGAGCTCCTTGTAGGGCAGGTTTCCATACCTGCCCCCTCCGGCGGAGCGTCTCTACAAGAGGAACCACGGCATGACCCCCGTCGAGTCGCTGTGGATTGTGTTGGTCGTGCTCTTTGGCATTGTGGGCATCGTGCGCGGCTTTTTAAAAGAGCTGGGCGTCACGCTGGTGCTGATCGTGCTGTTGTTCGGGCTGACACGACTTGACGCGAACCTGAAAAAGCTCCTGGATATGGCTACCAGCAAAATTCAGGCCGTCGGCCAGTTGTATGGAAACCCAACCGTGTGGTTGATATTTTATGTGGTGATTATCATCGGCGTGATGTACGTCGCCTACCAGGGCTATGTGCTCAAGTATCCTGGTGATGAGCCCAAGGGAGTGCAAGGCACACTGCTTGGCTTGATGGTTGGCCTGATCAACGGTTATCTATTTACTGGGGCATTGTGGTACTACATAGACAAGTACAAGCAGCCTCTGCAGGCGTTGGGGATCATTCAAGGTGAGTATTCGGCGCTGGCGCAAAAACTTCTTAAAATATTGCCGCCCGATTTGCTGAACCCGTTTCTGCCGTTCCTGGTTGTTTTCATGATTATCTTGCTGGTGGTCAAGTGAGCCCAATTGCAGACCTCGACGCCACGTTGTACTCAACGCCGTTGTACTCAACGCCGTTGCACTCAACGCCGTTGTACTCAACGCCGAAACGCATCCACCTGATCGGCATCGGCGGATCGGGCCTTTCGGCGATTGCCCAGGTTTTGTTGGAAGAAGGTTACGCCGTGAGCGGCTCGGATCAGCAAGCTTCGCCGGCGACGGAAAGCCTGGCGGCGCGCGGTGCTCAGGTTGCCATCGGCCATCGCGCAGAAACTGTGGTCGGCGCAGATTTGGTCGTCGTCTCGTCGGCCATCCCGCCGGGCAATCCAGAAATTGCCGAGGCGCGCGCTCGCCACATCCCCGTCGTCAAACGCGCCGAACTGCTGGGCCGAATGATGCGGGATCGCCGAGGCGTCGCCGTGGCTGGAACGCACGGCAAGACGACGACGACGGGCATGGTCGCGCAGATTTTGCTCGAGGCCGGACAGGATCCCACCTTCATCGTCGGCGGCGTGATCGGCTCGCTGGGGACGAATGCGCGCGCGGGCAGCGGGCCGTTCGTCGTCGAGGCGGACGAGTACGACCGGACGTTCCTGGGCCTCAGGCCCTGGGCTGCCGTGGTCACGAATGTGGAGCACGATCATCCCGATTGCTATCCGACCTTTGAGGCGATGTTGGGCGCGTTCGGCGAGTTTGTGGACCTGCTGCCGCCCGATGGCGTGCTGGTGGCCTGCCAGGATAATCTCCCGGCTAAAGCGCTGGGCGAGCAATGGGCCTTACGCAAGGGGCAGCCGGTGGTGATGTACGGACTGGGCGACAACGCGGCCTGGCGCGCGGTAGACGTGCAAGCGAATAACGCGGGCGGCAGCGACTATGTACTCTTGCACCATAGGCAATCGGCGGGGCTGGTCAGGCTGCGCGTGCCAGGCCTGCATAACGTCGTCAATTCGCTGGCCGCGCTGGCTGTGGCCGATCAACTGGGTGTCTCGTTCGCCCAGGCCTCCAGGTCGCTCACCGAGTTTCGTGGTATGCTGCGCCGGTTTGAAATCAAGGGTCAAGCCGCGGGCGTGACAGTGGTGGATGACTATGGGCATCACCCCACCGAGATCAAGGCCACCTTGGCCGCCGCGCGCGCTCGATTTCCCGGCCGGGGCATCTGGGCAGTGTTCCAACCGCATACGTACAGCCGCACCAAGACGCTGATGGATGACTTTTGCAAAGCGTTCGCCGACGCGGATCACGTCATTGTCACCGATATCTATGCTTCGCGCGAGCGCGACACGCTGGGAGTTTCCAGCGCGGATATTGTCGCGCGGATGAATGACGTGCGCCGCCGCGAGGTGCGTTACATCCCCGGCCTGGACCAGGCCGCCGCATATCTGCTGGCGAACGTCAAGCCGGGCGACGTGGTCATCACGTTGAGCGCCGGGGATGGCAACCGGGTCGGCGAGACACTGCTCGCAGCGTTGCCCCTGGCAAGTCCCAGGGGATGAGGCAGGACGCAACGGACGTGGCCCCTGGAAAGTCCCAGGGGTGGAGTGTAGAGCGTAGAATGTGGAGCGAGATTGAAACGGCGTTAGGTGGGCGAGTGGTGCACGGCGAGCCGATGGGCCGCCACACGACCCTTCGCATCGGCGGCCCGGCGGATTTGTTCATCGAGGCGACATCCGCCGACGACTTGCGTGACATTGTTTTGCTGGCTCGCCGAGATCAAGTACGATATTTCATTCTCGGCGCCGGAAGCAACCTCCTGGTTTCGGATGCGGGCATTCGTGGGCTGGTCATCCTGAACAAGGCGCGGCAGATCAAATTTAAAGTCAGAAGCCTCGAATCTCAAACTGGAGTGGAGCCTTTAGGCGGTGATCCGGCTAAAGCAAATCTCGAATCTCAAACTGGAGTGGAGCCTTTAGGCGGTGATCCGGCTAAAGCAAGTCTCGAATCTCAAACTGGAGTGGAGCCTTTAGGCGGTGATCCGGCTAAAGCCTCTACTCCGCGAGTTCAAGTGGAAAGCGGCGTGATTCTGCCGACCCTGGCGCGAGAGTGCATCGAGCGCGGGCTGACGGGATTGGAATGGTCCATCAGAGTGCCGGGCACGGTCGGTGGAGCAGTGGTGGGGAATGCGGGCGCGCACGGCAGCGATTTAGCCCGGTCACTTGTCTCGGCTACCATCCTTGATGCTGATGGATCTGTGAGAAATTGGTCTCCAGCCGAGTTGCAGTTTGGTTACCGGAGTTCAGTTCTCAAATTTATAACACCTGCGCTGCGCGTCGCAAGACCGGTTGTACTTGCAGCCGAATTTGGGCTGAAACCAAGCACGCCTGAAGAATGCGAGGCGCGGGCAGCCGAGTTCACAGAGAAGCGCAAGCGCACTCAGCCGCCGGGCGCGACCATTGGCTCGATGTTCAAGAATCCGCCGGGCGACTATGCCGGGCGGCTCATCGAAGCGGCCGGACTGAAAGGCGCGCGAGCAGGCAACGCAGAGATATCGAGCGTTCACGCCAACTTTTTCGTGAACCTGGGCGGAGCCAGCGCAGCGGATATGGTTTCGCTCATCCACCTGGCGCGCGAAAAAGTTAAAACCACGTGCGGCGTCGAGCTAGAGCTAGAGATTCAACTCGTGGGTGAAGAGTGAAAAAAGTCCCAGGTAGCCAGTCGCAAGGAGCAGGGCGCCAGGCCGCGAGAGGCCGCAGACCGGTCACCGGCCGGAGCCGCAAGCCCCCTGTGGCCAAGTCGCCGGCATCGCGCAAGATACGCGTGGGCATCCTCTTTGGCGGCAAGTCGGGCGAGCACGAGATCAGTCTGCTTTCGGCGCAATCGGTGATGCGTGCGATCAACAAGGACCGATACGACATTGTCCCCATTGGCATCACAACGGAAGGGCGCTGGCTGTCAGACGGCGACCCGCTCAAAGCTCTGACGGGCGGACAGGTCAGCCTGCCCGAACTCATCCAGGCGCCGAGGACCCGGCGCTCGGCAAAAGTGAGCCGCGCATTGATTCCCGGCGCAGTCCAGTCTGGCATTCCACCGGTGGATGTGATCTTTCCGGTGTTGCATGGCCCGATGGGTGAGGATGGCACGGTGCAGGGGCTGTTCGAGCTGGCTGACCTTCCCTACGTGGGTGCGGGCGTAATGGCAAGCGCTGTGGGGATGGACAAAGTCGCGATGAAGGATGTGTTTCGCGCACATGGGTTGCCTATTGTGCCGTACCTGGTTTTCCTGCGCGGCGAATGGGAGCGCAACGCGACCGAGGTCATGGCGCAGATCGAAGCGCGGCTTGGCTTCCCGTGCTTTATCAAGCCGGCCAACCTCGGGTCGAGCGTGGGCATCACCAAAGCTCATGACCCTGTGGAGCTGGACGCGGCGCTGGCCGACGCGGCTTTGTATGACCGCAAGCTGTTGGCCGAGATGGCTGTGCCGCACGTGCGCGAGATCGAATGCAGCGTGCTGGGCAACGACAATCCGATGGCTTCGCTGCCGGGCGAGGTCAAGCCGGGCCGCGAGTTCTATGATTACGTGGCCAAATATTTTGACGAGAACACGCAGCTCATCGCGCCAGCGCCCATCTCGGACGAGTTGACGGCGCGCGTGCGCGACCTGGCCATTCGCGCTTTCCAGGCCATAGACTGCGCGGGCATGGCGCGTGTGGACTTTTTACTCAACGACGAAACGGGCGAATTGTTCTTGAACGAGATCAACACCATCCCGGGCTTTACTTTGGTGAGCATGTATCCCAAGCTGTGGCAGGCCACGGGGTTGTCTTACGAAGAGCTGATCGATCGTCTCATTGACTTGGCGCTAGAGCGGCACGCCGACAAAAAGCGCAATCGTGCCACCTAGACGGCTGCCCCCTGGGACTTGCCAGGGGTTGCCCCTGGGAAATCCCAGGGGTTGAGGACGGAGAGTAACCAGTGAGCCTGTGGCGCAAGCCGCCCGCGCGGCGACGCAAAAAACTATTCATGACGACAGCCACGGGCGAAACGCGGCTGGCGCCGGAGGCGATCGACGCCGCTACGAGTGCGCGGGCGATCAGCGTGGCGATTCTATTTTTGGCGGTGCTGGCGGCGCTAGAGTTGACGCTCGGCGAAGCGTTTTATGTTTACAACCCGGCGGTGACGGGCAATCAGCGCGTCCCGGCCAACGAGATTGTTGCGGCCAGCCAGATCCAAACGCTGCATGTGCTGTGGCTTCAGCCGGAACGTGCCGCCAGGGATTTGGTGGGCCACCTGCCCGAGTTGCGGTCGGCGTTCATCTGGTGTGGGCTGCCCGCCGAATGCACGATCCAGGTGTTGGAGCGGGAACCGGCCTTTGAGTGGCGGCAAGGTCAGACGCGCACGTGGGTGGACGCCGAGGGTGTGGCCTTTCCCGCGCGCGGTCAGTCACCCGACGTTCCCGTGGTCGAAGCGGCGCCCAGCGTGCCCGCGCTCTTGCCAGGCCAGCAGGTGGATCGAGCGCTGGTGAATACGCTGCTGGAATTGGTCCGGGTGTTGCCTGAGGTCAAAGGTTTCCGCTACACGACCGAGCGCGGTGTAGAGTTCAGCGACCCGCAGGGCAACTGGCCGGTGTATATGGGCGTGGGACGCTTTCAGGCCGGCGAGATGGCGGCGCGCGTGGACATGTGGAAAGTCGTTGCGGCTGACCTGGCTTCCCGCCAGGTGCGTCCAAAGTACCTGGATGTACGTTACCCGCAAGCGCCGTACTATGGCAAATAGGGTTTAGCACGCAACACGCAGCATGCATCGAGGCTCGTTGTGGAACAAACCATTGTTGGCATTGACGTTGGCACGACCAAAGTTTGCACCCTCGTCGGTGAAATAGGCGACGGCGACATCATCCGCGTTGTCGGCGTCGGGACGGTGCCGTCGCGGGGCGTCCGCAAGGGCGTCATTGTGAACGTGAACGAAGCGACCCAGGCGATTCAGGCGTCGGTGGAAAAAGCCGAGCGCATCAGCGGCTACGACGTCGAGCGCGCGCACGTGAGCCTGGCGGGCGCGCACGTGACGTCGCTCAACAGCCGGGGGGTCATCGCCGTTCAACGCGGCGAGCGCGGCATCACACCGGAAGACGTGGACCGCGCATTGGACGCGGCGCGCGCCATCGCCATCCCGCACGACCGCGAGGTCGTCCACATTGTCCCACGCGGCTACACCGTGGACGGGCAGGAAGGTATCCGCGACCCGGTGGGCATGGTGGGCTTTCGACTCGAAGTGGAAGCGCACATCATCACGGGCGCGGTCTCGTCCATCCACAATCTGATCAAGTGCGTCGAGGATGCGGGCGTGGGCGTGGACGAGCTGGTGCTCGACCCGCTGGCTTCGGGCGAAGCGGTGCTGGCTGATGCCGAGCGCGAGATGGGCGTGGTGCTGGTGGACATTGGCGGCGGCACGACCGATATTGCCGTCTTTATCGAGGGCAGCATCTGGCACACGACGATTCTGGCGGTAGGTGGCAACCATTTGACCAACGACATTGCCGTGGTGATGAAGATGCCCAACACCGCTGCCGAAGAAGCCAAGATTCAATTCGGCCATGCGTTCTCCGAAGCCGTTGACCCGGCTGAGATGATTCAGGTGACGACCTTTGGCGATAACGTGCCAACAAAAGTCCCTCGCCGGGAAATGGCGCAGGTGATCGAAGCGCGCGTCGAAGAAATCTTTAGCCTGGTGATGCAAGAGATCAAGCGCAGCGGTTACGACGGATTGCTGCCGGCGGGTGTCGTGCTGACCGGGGGCACGGCACAGTTGCGCGGCATCCGCGAGTTGGGACGCCAGGTATTAAAGCTGCCGGTGCGAGTGGGCGGGCCGAGTGATTTGCTGGGCCTTACCGACTCGATCATGTCACCGGCGTTTGCCACGAGCGTTGGCCTGATTCGCTGGGGGCAGCGACAGGGCGCCATCGGCCCCAGTGCAGCGCAGCATGGGCCGGGCGTGGGCCGGCGCTTTATGGATTGGTTCAGAGCGCTTTTGCCGGATAGGGGGTAGACGATGAAAACATTCGAGAAACCGCCCTAGCGGCGAAACGTCAAGCACACGGCGTAAAACGTCCAGACCGTCAGTGGTCAATCCCTGGGACTTATCAGGGGTCACCATCAGCCATTATCAGCAGGTGATAGACAGACAGGAGGAGGAATCAAAATGCAACCCCAGGTTCAAAACGAAAATTTCGCGCAGATTCGTGTCGTCGGAGTGGGTGGCGGCGGTGTCAATGCCGTCAATCGGATGATTGCCGAAGGATTGCGTGGCGTCGAGTTCATTGCCGTCAACACTGACGCGCAGGCGTTGATGCTGGCCGGGGCGCCCAAGCGCGTTCGCATCGGCGACAAGCTCACGCGCGGGCTGGGAGCGGGCGGCAACCCTGAAATCGGCGAGAAAGCCGCCGAAGAGTCCAGCGACGACTTGTACGAAGTGCTCAAGGGCGCGGACATGGTCTTTGTCACGGCCGGCATGGGCGGCGGCACCGGCACGGGCGCCAGCACGGTCGTGGCCCGCGTGGCAAAAGAAGTCGGCGCGCTGACCATCGGCGTGGTGACGCGGCCGTTTTCCTTTGAGGGCGGCCGGCGCAGCAAGGTGGCGGAGACGGGCATCGCCAAGCTCAAGGACCAGGTGGACACACTCATCGTGATCCCGAACGACCGCTTGCTCGAAATCGTAGACAAGCGTGCCAGCTTGCAGGCTGCCTTCCGCGTGGCCGATGACGTTTTGCGCCAGGGCATCCAGGGCATCAGCGAGGTCATCACGGTGCCGGGCCTCATCAACCTGGACTTTGCGGATGTCAGGACGGTCATGTCCGAGGGGGGCGCGGCGTTGATGGCGGTCGGCAACGGCACGGGCGACAATCGCGCAGTGGACGCGGCCCAGCAGGCCATCAGCAGCAAGCTGCTCGACGTGACGATTGACGGCGCGCGCGGCATCCTGTTCAACGTCACGGGCGGGCCTTCGCTGACGCTGTACGAAGTGAACCAGGCCGCCGAGATCATCAAGACGACCGCGCACCCGGATGTGAACCTGATTTTTGGCGCGGTGATTGACGAGAACATGAAGGACGACGTCCGCATCACCGTCATCGCAACCGGTTTTGACCAGCCGACGCCGGTGATGATCAAGCCGGCCGCTCAAACGCAGGCGGCTCCACGTGTGGAGCGGCGCGCTCAAGTGTTGGAGACAGTGGGCGCTCGCGCGACTGTGGCGGCAGCGTCCGCGCCGGTTCAGTCTGTGCGCCCGGCTCCGGTCACCACGGTGACCGTTGCGCCGGAACCGCCTGCGCCGCGCCAGCCGGTGCAGCCGGAACTGCCGAGCCGCGTTTTCAATAACGATTCGGATTTGGATATTCCGCCGTTCTTGCGCAATCCGCGCAACAAGGGCCGGTAGACGGCAGCACACCACCACGACCGTCGCGCCCCCTGGGAAAGCCCAGGGGCAAGGTGAATACATCGAGCCTAGGTGTTGGCTCAGGAAGTGAGGAGCGTCACCCCTGTGACGCTCCTCGCTTGAGATCACTTTAGCCAGTCGTGCGAGGTCTCGAAATGGAAGAATTGACCATCACCGAACTGCAAGCCAAAATGAATTCGGGCGAGTACACTGCGCGAGGGCTGACGGAAATGTACCTCGACCGCATCGAACGACTCGACCGGCAAGGACCATCGCTCAACTCTGTCATCGAACTCGATCCCGATGCGCTGGCGATCGCTGACGCGCTTGACGCCGAGCGACAAGCCCCGCGCGGTCCGTTGCACGGCATCCCCGTGCTGCTCAAGGATAACATTGCCCCTGGGCTTCCCCAGGGGTTGGCACCGCCGACAAGATGATGACGACGGCCGGCTCGCTGGCGCTGGAAGGCTCCATCGCGCCACAGGATTCGTTTGTCGCGCAAAAACTGCGCGAGGCGGGCGCGGTCATCTTGGGCAAAACCAATCTCTCCGAATGGGCCAACTTTCGCTCCGACTATTCGTCCAGCGGCTGGAGCAGTCGAGGCGGACAGACCAATATCGAAACCAAAGGCAAGTTTCGCGAGACGGAATTCGAGGTATTGCTGTACGAATTCAAAAATGATCTGAGCAGATATCTCGCCAGCCTTGGCCCGAACGCCCCGGTACATTCGCTCAAGGACATTATCGAGTTCAACGAGCGGCATCGAGCCAGGGTGATGCCCTGCTTTGGGCAAGATGTCATGATCAAATCGGAAGCCAAAGGACCGCTCACCGGCGAAACGTACATCAAGGCGTTGGAAGCCAATCATCGCCTCGCGCGAGACGACGGCATTGACGCGACGCTGCGCAAGTATCAACTCGACGCCATCGTCGCGCCATCGGGCGGACCAGCGTGGCTCACCGACTGGGTCAACGGCGATGCTCACGGCGGTGGCACGCGCAGCGCGTCGCCTGCGGCGGTCGGCATCCACCACAATTTCTTGCCAATGCCAACCTGAGCGCCTGAAAGGTCAGAATAAGGTTAGAAAACAGAAGGATTGCAGCCCCGCCGCTTGAGGCCAGTGCTCGTCTTAAAACCTGCCAACTTTTAAGGTCGGTCAGCCCCTGGCCTATTGAAAGCACAGAGCAAGTGTGCTATAATCCCAAAGCGCTTACCCCCAAATATGGGGGGTATTTTGTCTATTGGGCATAGATATAGGCATAACGGAGATAGCAAGATGAAATGCCCGCACTGCGGCGAAGCCGAAAGCAAAGTCATAGATACCACGCGCGAGGCACAGGCGGGCGGCGTCCGCCGACGCCGCGCGTGCTTGAAATGCGGGCAGCGCTTTTCCACCGTCGAGCGAGTGGTGCTGGCGACGCCGGTGGTCGTCAAGAGCGATGGGCGGCGCGAGCCGTTCGACCGCCACAAGCTGCTGGAAGGAATTCGTCTGGCGTGTGCCAAGCGGCCCATCCCCAGTGAATCGCTGGAGGGGCTGGTGGATCGCGTCGAGGCACGGATTCAATCCACGGGCAAGGCCGAGTTGACGGCCAAGATGATCGGCGATCTGGTGATTGCCGGATTGAAGGATATAGATCAGGTCGCCTATATTCGGTATGCCATCGTTTATCTGGGGCTGGCTGATGTCGAGTCTGTTCGGCGTGAAATAGATCGAATTCTTGAGCGCTAGTTTTCCCGTCCCCTGGCGTCCAGGTTTGCTTTTGGTCGCCGGGGGACGGTTGTGTTTGTGGCTTTCCCCCTTGTGTGATGTGTTGACTGCCCGACCTGTCTGGAGGCGATATAATGTTAGATGTGACTCAAACCCTTGTTCGTCAAACTATGCGTCAACCGATACCTCTGTCCGAAAATGCCCGTACGGTCCTTTCCAAGCGGTATCTCCGCAAAGGGCCGGACGGTAAGCCGGTCGAAACGCCGGAGCAAATGTTTAGCCGTGTGGCGCGTGCGATCGCCCAACCCGAAGGCGAATACGGCAGCGACGTTGCAGCGACCGAAGAAGCCTTTTATGAATTGCTGACGGGTCTACGCTTTTTTCCCAATTCGCCTACGTTCACGGGCGCGGGCACGCCGCTGGGACAACTGGCCGCGTGCTTTGTCCTGCCCATCTCGGACGACATGGGCCGGCGTGGCGACGGCATCTTTCAGACCTTGCGCGATGCGGCGCTCATTCAGCAAACCGGCGGCGGCAATGGCTTTTCATTTTCACGCTTGCGGCCCAAGGGTGCTTTTGTGACTTCGTCCGCCGGCCAGGCCACCGGCCCGGTCGGCTTTTTGCGCGTCTATGATAAGGCCTTTGGTGAGATCGCGCAGGGTGGTTGCCTGCTGCCCGAAACGCTTGTGTTCACGAACAAAGGCTTGTTGCGCCTGGACGAGATTGTCAACCCACAGTCATTGGGCTGGCAGTCACATAACCTTCTGGCGGCGACGGATGAGGGCTGGCGACCCTCGCCGCGCGGGTACAACAATGGGGTTGCACCCATCCTGCGCGTCCATACCCGACAGGGCGTCAGCCTGGCTGGCACACCAGAGCATCGCGTCAAGATTATGACCGACCAGGGTCCGCAATGGCGAACGCTGCAGGACTTGCGCTCCGGCGATTGGGTGTTGGTACAACTCGGTCAACATCGAGGACAATTGCACGCGCTTCGGCAGCCTCACTCAGAACACGGCAATCAAGTCTGGCCCAAGCTGCCTTCGGTATTGGATGAAGAACTGGCATTTTTCCTGGGCTATCTCATCGGCGATGGATTTGTTGCGGCTCAACCCGATGATCATCGCATTGGGGTGAGTGTGGCGCACACCTCATACCTGATGACCGAAATGCCCACTTTGATCGAACGGCTGTTTGGCGTTGCCGTTCATCGGCAGCAAAAGCCCAATGATCGTTCCGTGACGTTTGTGGTAGACAATCGCGCTGTCAAAGATTTCTTGCAGTTGAATGGTCTGGGCAAATCTGTAAGCCGCAGGGCCCAAGTGCCGCGTTTGATCCGGCAATCTTGTCCAGAGGTCGTCGGCGCTTTTTTGCGCGGGCTGTTCGAAGCCGACGGCAGTCTCAGTCACGGTTATCCCGACTTGAGCATGACTTCTCAGCGGCTTGTCGAAGAGGTATCCACTTTACTGATCGGGCTGGGCTGCCCGGTTCGCATCCGGTCAATAACACCCGGCGCTTCACACTATGGACAGGCAACGGTTTACCATCTTCGCATCGAGAGCGCTCTGGGCCTGCAAGCGTGGCGAGACAGGATCGGTTGCGACCCGCGCTCGCGTTTTGCGGCCTGCATGGCATGGGAATGCGACCTGCGCCGCGAAAGCACTTATATCCTGCCCTGCGCTCGCTATTGGCTACAACCCGTGTTGGACGCTATCACTCTGGAGCAAATAGATGCGCGCGGGCGGGGCATGGGACGCAAATTCCGCAGCGATAACCCCAGATTGCGGCGGGCCTTGTTGCGCTACCTGCGCGACGACCGCAACTTGACTCGTTCAGGGTATGACCAGCTTTGCCAAGCCTTTCCCGCATTTGCCGAGCACGCCGTCTCACCCGATGGGTTGTGGTTTGCGCAGGTGATCGGCGTCGAATCAGAGGACCAGGCCTTGACGCTGGACTTGGAAGTGGATGGCAACCATACGTATCTCGCGAACGGCCTGGTCACGCACAACACAAGGCGCGGCGCGAACATGGCCGTCCTGCGCGTGGATCATCCCGACATTTTGGACTTTATCCGCTGCAAGACGAGTGAAGACCAGATCACCAATTTCAACATCTCGGTCGGCATCACCGACGAGTTCATGCGCGCGGTGCGGGATGACCGTGACTTTGAATTGATAGGCCCCCAGGATGGCAAGGTGTGGAAGGTCGTCCGCGCGCACGACATTTTTGACGAGATCGTCAAATACGCGCATCACAACGGCGAGCCGGGGGTGCTTTTCCTGGATGCGGCCAACCGCACGAATCCCGTGCCGCATCTGTATGAGCTTGAAGCGACAAATCCATGCGGCGAACAATGGCTTGGGCCATACGAGAACTGCTGCCTGGGCTCGATCAACCTGGCTCAGCACATCACGCCCGGCGGGCGTGTGGACTGGGACAAGTTGGAAGAAAGCACGGCGCTGTCCACGCACTTTCTGGACAACGTCGTGACGGCCAATGCGTATGTCCCCGCGGTGCCGCAGCTCAAGGAAGCCGCTCACCGCGCGCGGCGCATCGGCCTGGGTATCATGGGCCTGGGCGACCTGATGTATCACCTGGGCATCCGCTACGGCAGCGAAGAAGCGCAAGAGTTTGCCGGGCAGGTGATGGAGTTTGCCCGCTACCACTGTATGCGCACCAGCGTCGAGCTGGCAAAACAGCGCGGCCCGTTCCTGGCGATTGAGGGCAGTATTTACGATCCAAAGAATTTGAAATGGGAGCCCCCCACCCCGCTCGCGCCCTACCGGCGCGATTGGGGGCGACCGCCGATCCACTGGGACAGCATCGTCGCGGGTATCAAGCGCCATGGCATCCGCAATGCAGCTCAGACGACGGTAGCTCCGACCGGAACCATCGGCACGGTGGCCGGCTGCGAAGGCTACGGCTGCGAGCCGGTGTTTGCGCTGGCCTATATCCGCCACGTCAACGACAATGGCCGCGACCTGCAATTGACCTATGCCAGCCCCCTGTTCGAACGGGCGTTGATAGACGCGGGTGTGGAAAAAGAGGCGCGCCGCGAAATTTACGAGCAAGTCATGCTCAAAGGCTCGTGCCAGGAGGTGGACGTGCCCGAGTCCATCCGGCGTACTTTTGTCGTTTCTCAAGACATCACGCATGAGGAGCACGTGACGATGCAGGCAGCGTTGCAGCGCTTTGTGGATAACAGCATCTCCAAGACAACCAATCTGCCGGTCACAGCGACCGTGGACGATGTGGCGCAGGCTTACTTTTTGGCGTGGGAGCTGGGCTGCAAGGGTTTGACGATCTATGTTACCGGCTCGCGCGAAAAGGTGGTGCTAGAGACCAAGGCGACCCGGCAGGCCAAGGAGCCGCCGGCGCCGGCATTGCCAGCCAAGAAGCCGCGCCCCAAGGTGCTGCCCGGCACGACCTACCGAATGAGCACGCCACTGGGCACGACGTTCGTCACGATCAACGAGAATGGCGGCGGCGAGCCGTTCGAAATCTTTATGCACACCAGCAAGGCGGGGAGCGAGACCTATGCCGTGTCCGAAGCGATGGGGCGGCTCATCTCATACATCCTGCGGCTGACTTCGCCCGTCCCGCCCACCGAGCGTTTGACCGAAGTCGTCAATCAGCTCAGCGGCATTGGCGGCGGGCGGCCGCTGGGCTTTGGCCCTAATCGCATTCTCTCGCTGCCGGACGGTGTGGCGCATGTGTTGGCCGAGTACCTGGGCCAACAGCCTGTGCCCGGCGACAGCGGCCACGGTCAAGAGCCGGAAGCCACTCAACTGGCCTTCAAGCTGGGCGATCTGTGCCCTGATTGCGGGCACGCCTCGCTGGTCGAAGAAGAAGGCTGCCGCAAGTGCTACTCGTGTGGTTACAGCGAGTGCTAAAGCCGGGGCAGGTTAGTTTCTGGTGCAAAAGGCCGTAGCCTAGCCGCTTGTCGGCGTGTTGGGCGGGCACAACCCCTGGAACTTTCCAGGGGCAAGGCCCTATGCTACCCGGTTTTGCACCGAAAACCAGGTTAGGGCCAGGATTGAGTAGAGAATCCAGACCGTAGCAAGGTGGCAGTGCTCAGGAGAATGGAGCATCGCCACCGGCCATTAAACGACAAGGCTGCAGCCTCTCCCATTCAGAAACATGCGCCGCAGAGGTAGTGACCACTGGTGACTACCCACAACTACGTGACGCAAGTCGCAGGTCGCAGGTCGCAATGTCAAGCCTGGGTATTCTGGTGACTACCCACAACTACGTAGAGTCCTCAACTTGTTGAGGCAGTGGCCCGAACAAGTTCGGGAGTCCGATAAGATGTAGGTAATCACCAGTGAGTCGTAAAACGTGAAACGTAAAGAGTCAAGATATTGCGTTTCCCACAACTACGTGGAGTCCTCAACTTGTTGAGGCAGTGGCCCGAACAAGTTCGGGAGTCCGATAAGATGCAGGTAATCACCAGGTGACCAATGTTGCATGTGAGGCTAACAAGTGATAAGATTGTGGCTGCGCGAACAAAGGAGCTAAAGCTGATATGAAAGACCGTTTTGGAGAAACGCAGAGCGTGGCCATCACCGTGCTGGTTGACAACCGGGTTGACTTGATCGTCAAGTCAACTGACACCGTAAAGTATTTTACAGACGAGCCCCTGCTGGCCGAGCACGGTTTCTCCGCCCTGGTTGACCTCGTCTCTGCGGGCATCAGGATCTTGTGGGACGCCGGCATCACCCAAACCGCACTGATGGAGAATATAAAGCGCATGAAGGTTGACCCGGCGACGATTGACAAGATCGCGCTGAGCCACGGCCACGAGGATCATACCACTGCGCTGACAAACGCGATCAAAGCGATGGAACTGACCCCCCAGCCTCGGGAGTGGAACAAGAACGCCACGCCGGAAGAGATACGCCACTATATGGAAGGACGTCGGGTGCCCGTCATCGCGCACCCGGCGGCGTTTCGGGAACGCTGGGGGGTTCCCGCCGATGGCGCCAAGTACGGCCCGGTGCTTCCGCCGCCACGGGCTGAGTGGGAGGCAGCCGGCGCAAAGATTGTGCTTTCTGAAGGCCCGTATGAGCTGGGGCCAGGCTGCTGGACGACGGGTGCTGTCCCACGTCGGAGCTTTGAGACGGCCGGCACCTCTTCGACGATGGCTTACCGCGAGGGCGACGCCTTTATCCGCGACAATCTGGACGACGATCAAGCCATCGTCATCAATGTGCGAGACAAGGGATTGGTCATCCTCTCCGGCTGTGCGCATTCCGGGATCGTCAACACAGTCAACCATGCGCGCGAGGTCAGCGGCGTGGACAAGGTCTGGGCCATCCTGGGCGGGTTTCATTTGGCCCGCGCCAACGACGACGAGCTTCAGCGTACCGTGGATGCGATCAAAGTGTGCCAGCCCAGGTTGATTGTTCCTTCGCACTGCACTGGCTTTAGGGCCATGTGTCAGTTTGCTACGCAGATGCCAGAGGCCTGCTTGCCTGGCATTGTCGGTGCGACGTACCTGTTTTGACAGGTTTTTCATCCACCTCAATCACCCTTCTGGTGATGACAACTTATCCGCCTCACTCCTATACTGCAATCGAATGGTAAGCCGTAGCGCGATTGCGAACGCAACCACGTCTACGACATTCGTATTGGCACAACGACTTTGGCCGCCCGCGCAGTCACGGCTGCCTGAACGTGCCGTCGCCCGTGGCGCGCTGGTTCTGGCGCTGGACTCTGCCCAGTGCGCCCTGAATTCGCACTGTATGCCAAGACAGCGTATAATGGGGCGGTGTTGGAGCAGATCAATCGGCTGCGCCGGTTCGGTTGCGGCGCAAGCCCCTTGGGAGGATATGCATGGAAGCCAAACTGCAGGAACTCTTAATCCGTCTCATCGAAATCAACGACCTTGGCTCTGCCGCCGCGTTGTTGAACTGGGATCAATCTACCTACATGCCACCGGGTGGCGCAACAGCGCGCGGCCGGCAGCTGGCCACGCTGGCAAGGCTGTCGCATGTAAAGTTCACCGACCCGGCCGTCGGCAAGCTGTTGGATACTCTGCAGCCCTACCAGGAGAGCCTGCCGTACGACTCGGATGACGCTAGCCTAATCCGCGTCACGCGTCGCGAATACGAGCGAGCTATTCGAGTTCCACCGGCATTTGTGGCCGAGTTTTACGGTCACCTGGCCGCCTCCTACGAGGCCTGGGCCAAGGCTCGCCCGGCAAATGACTTGCACGCCGTGCTGCCCTATCTGGAAAAGACGCTTGACCTGAGCCGCCAAATGGCCAATTTCTTTCCGGGCTATGAGCACATCGCCGATCCCTTGATTGACTATGCAGACTATGGCGTCAAGACCTCGACGCTGCGCGCTCTCTTTGCCGAGCTGCGCGAACAGCTTGTCCCTATCGTTCAGGCCATCACGTCGCAACCGGCGACCGACGACGCGTGCCTGCACGCGACTTTTTCTGAACCGCAGCAATTGGCATTTGGGCTAGACATCGTCAAGCGCTTTGGCTACGACCTGGGGCGCGGGCGGTTGGACAAAACGCCTCACCCCTTTACGGTGAAGTTCTCGATTGGCGACGTGCGCATCACCACCCGCGTCAAGGAAAACGACCTGAGCGAGTCGCTGTTCAGCATACTGCACGAAGCCGGTCACGGCATGTACGAGCAGGGCATCCGTATGGAGTTGGAAGGCACGCCTCTCGCGAGTGGCACCTCGGCCGGCGTCCACGAAAGCCAATCGCGCTTGTGGGAGAATCTCGTCGGGCGCAGCCGGGGCTTTTGGAAATTCTTTTATCTAAAGCTGCAGACGGTGTTTCCGGATCAGCTTGGCTCGGTTTCACTGGATACGTTCTACCGCGCCATCAACAAGGTCAGCCGCTCGCTGATTCGCACAGATGCCGACGAAGTGACATACAATCTGCACGTGATCATTCGCTTCGGGCTGGAGCTGGATTTGCTCGAGGGCAACGTGGCGGTGCGTGACTTGGCACAAGTCTGGCGTGAGCGCTACACGACGGACCTCGGCATCACTCCGCCGGATGACCGCGACGGCGTTCTGCAAGATGTGCACTGGTATAGCGGCCCCATCGGGGGGGCGTTCCAGGGATACACATTGGGCAACATCTTGAACGCGCAATTCTATGAGGCGGCTCTGCGTGCTCATCCCGAGATTCCGGCAGACATCGAGCGCGGCGAGTTTGGCAAGCTGCATGGCTGGCTCAAGGAAAACCTCTACCAGCACGGCAGCAAGTTCACCGCATCCGAGCTGGTCGAGCGCGTGACGGGCGGGCCGATGCGCATCGAGCCGTATATTCACTACCTGCGCGCCAAGTACGGAGAGTTGTATAACTTCTAATCCCGAACCTGCAAGATGTTGAGCGTGCCAGGGTTTCTTTTTGGCGCGCTCTTTCTATTTGGGCACTGTGATCGTTTCCGGCAGCACCGCTCGATCTGCCTCGAGCCGCTCGCCATTTGACCCGATGGCCACCAGCCGCGTGACGGTCCCCGCATCGTAAAGCCCTACCGCCAGGCGATACGTCCCCGGCTTTACGCGCAAGTCCAGCCTCACCGTTTCGCTGACGACCTCGCCCGTTGTCCACCATGATGTCGGATAGCGGCCTTCCAGCGGCAGCGCGTCGTGTTGAGCCGCGATCTTTTCATCCGCCGGATCGAACAGGTGAACGAACACTTTGTAATCGCCACGCGGGACAGTCATTGCCTGCCAGTACAATGTGATCTGCATCTGAGATTTGAGATTTGAGATTTGAGATTTGTGATCGTAACCTAGCAGTCTGATTTGTTGTCCAAATTCCGCATCGCTGCGATGCTGCATTGGCGGTGCAGTGAAACTGCGTGGATGGCCGATGACGTCGAACGTGGACGGCGCAAGGTAGCTGCCTTCTTCAGCCTGCGTTTTTCGATTGAGCAGGGTCACGCCCACGCGATAGGTCCCAGCCGCCAGGCCAACCGGGATATTCAACTGCGCGTCCCCGATGATGTAAGCCCCGACGGGCCACGCCGACGATGACACTCTTGCCGCCAGGTCGGAGGTCTGTGTAAAGACGGGTGTGTTCTTTGAATCGTAAATGGCCCAGCGCGCGATGCGGTCGGCTGATTGCGCTGCTGTTGCCAGCCAACCTGTCTTGACCATGAGCGTGGGCGCGCCCTGTTGATGTGTCGCCGGAAAATCGAGCGAGGCCAGCGCCATCTCTGGTCCAAAGTATGCGAGGGTGGCAGAGTCCACCGGTCGCCGCGAGTAAAGCGTGAGCGCGACGTTCGGCTGAATATATTGGCCGATGCCCGCCAGCGTCGCCGCGTCGTACAAGATCACCTCAATCTGGTAATCGTTCTTCGGCGGCGTGCCCTCCGGCAGCTCGAGTGTGTAACGGTCAGAGCCAAGTTCACCCGGACGCCAGAGGCTCGTCGGCAAAAAGCCATAGCCCGGCTGTGTGTCAATCGAAGCCACGCCGCTCAATCGCACCGCGATGGCATAGTTGGCTTCCACAGGTTTTGATGTTGACCAGTCGAGTGTGACGGCGAGCTGCGTCGGCGTCGTTTGCTCCGCGCGCACACGATGCAGGCGGATGCGGTCGCCGAACTGGGCAATGACAGGCGCATCGCCGACAGGCCTTTCATTGCGGACGCGCACGGGACGCAGGTACACCGAGAGATCTTGCCCCTGCACTCGGATCAGATAGACGCCTCGGGGTGTTTCAGGTGAAATGGGCAGCGAATAGGTCATCGGCTGAATCGTGGTTGCCTGTGTCAGGGCGATAGAGGGAATGAGCGACACCGATTGAGCCAGTACAGGTGCGTCTTGTAATCCGACCAGG
>CAYGWJ010000472.1:0-6679 GCA_964353405.1 uncultured Anaerolineae bacterium | reverse complement strand
TCTTGTCAAGTGGCAAATCGCGGCGGGGTGGCGCACAGGCTGCGTGGCGCGGTTATGACGCAGTGCGTTGCAAACTGATCCTCATATTAGTGTAGAATCTGCGACAGGAACAGTTTGGTGCGATCCTGCCGGGGTTGCGTGAAAATCTCGCTCGGCGTGCCTTGCTCGACGATCTCGCCGCCGTCAATAAACACCATCCGATCGGCCACGCTGCGCGCAAAGCTCATCTCATGCGTCACCACCAGCATCGTCATTCCCGATTTCGCCAGCTCGATCATCACGTCCAGAACTTCTTTGATCATCTCAGGATCGAGCGCGCTCGTCGGCTCGTCGAACAGCATGATCTTGGGCTGCATCGCCAATGCGCGGGCAATCGCCACGCGCTGCTGCTGGCCGCCGGAAAGCTGCGCGGGAAACTTGTTGGCCTGCTCGGGAATGCCCACGCGCTTGAGCAAATCCACCGCGACTTGCTCGGCCTTGTCCTTGGGCCAGCGGCGCACCCACAGCGGCGCGAGTGTGACGTTTTGCACCACGGTCAAATGTGGAAAGAGATTGAACTGCTGAAATACCATGCCGATCTCGCTGCGGACGGTGGCAATGTTGCGGATGTCGTGCGTCAGCTCGACGCCATCCACGATGATGGTCCCGCGCTGGTGTTCCTCCAGGCGGTTGATGGTGCGAATGAACGTTGACTTGCCCGAACCTGACGGGCCAAAGATGACGACGACCTCGCCGGCCTTGACGGTGAGGCTGATGCCCTTGAGCACGTGAAGGCGGTCAAACCATTTGTGCACATCCTGGCAAATGATGATATCTTTATCTTTTGTATCGCTCGTCATGCTGATCACCTCTTGCCGACGCCCAATGCGGCTTCGAGCCGATAGCTGGCATACGACATCGCGTAACTAAAGACGAAAAAGATCGCCGCGATAAAGAGATACACTTCGGTCTGCCGACCCAGCCATTCGGGTTGAGCCAGCACACTGCGGCCGATGCTCAAGACTTCCAACAGACCCACGATCACGGCGAGGGTGGTGTCCTTGAACAAGCTGATGAACAGACCTACGTTCGCCGGAATGACCAGGCGAAGCGCCTGAGGCAGCACGATGAACAATGTCACCCACGCGTTGCCCAGTCCCAGAGCTTGCGCTGCTTCGATCTGCCCGGAAGGAATCGCTTGCAGCCCACCGCGCACATTTTCGGCCAGATAGGCTGCCGTGAACAATGTCATCCCCACGATCACACGCACCACGTTGGCAATCCGCATCTGCCCTGGCAGAAACAGCGGCACCATGATCTGCGCCATGTACAGAATCGTCACGAGCGGCACGCCGCGCACCAGCTCGATGTAAAGCGTGCTAAAGATGGAAACAACGGGAAGGCGGCTCCGCCGTCCCAGTGCTAAAAGAACGCCGATGGGAAAAGAGGCAATGGTGCTGATGAGGGCGAGCATAAAGGTCAGCAGCAACCCACCCCATAGATTCGAGCCGATTTCGGGCAGCCAGGGGTTGCCCTTCCAACCTTGCAAGAGGAACAAGACCAGGACCAGCGTGACGAGCCAGGCTGCCAGCAACCCCCTCTGCGCGATCGAGCGTTTGTTATCGGGCAGGCGACTCGCAGCGTAACCCAGCAGGAGACCGACGATCAGCGCGCCGAGATTGGCAACGTGCCAGAGGCGAGTGTTGGCGCCGAAGGGCAAGATGACCAGCACGACATATGTGGCGGCCAGTCCGGCCCCCAGTGTTCGAACCGTGCCTTTCCAGATGCCGGCCGAAAGGCCAAAGACCAGCGAGGCTATCACCAGGCACAACCACACGCGCCACACTTGTTCGGGTGGAAATGGGCCGACCATGAACAGCCGCAGGTTGGTCGTGATGACGCCCCAGCGCGCCGTGGTCAACGCCCAAACCAAGAAGCGACTGCCCGCGGTGTAAACCACCCACACACAGACGAGCGTGAGCAGGGCGTTGTACCATGTGCTGAACAGGTTTTTTCTGAGCCAGCCCAGGACGCCCACATGAGTCCGAGGCGGGCCGAGGGTTTGAGTGTTCGTCGTCATACTCACTTTTCCAAAATCTGCACGCGGCGATTATAGATGTTCATGATGAGCGACGTGAGCAAACTCATGGTCAAATAAGTGACCATCACCAATGCAATGGCAGGAACGGGCTGCCCCGTCTGGTTGGCAATCGTCTGATTCACGGCAAAGAGATCGGGATAGCCGATGTAAACGGCCAGGCTCGAGTTTTTGGCGAGGTTGAGATACTGGCTGGTGAGCGGCGGGACGATGACGCGCATCGCTTGCGGGAAAGTGATCAGCCTCAGGATTTGCGAGCCGCTCAACCCGAGCGCCTGAGCCGCTTCGATCTGGCCTCGTGTGACGGACTGGATGCCGCCGCGCACCACTTCGGCGATAAAGCCAGCGGTGTAAATCACCAGGCCTGAAAGGATGGCGCTGAACTCGGGCGAGAGCGTCAGGCCGCCCCTAAAGTTGAATCGCTCGCGCACCGGCAGCTCCAGCGTCACCGGCGTGCCAAGCAAGACCCAGCCCAGCGCGGGAATCAGCAAGATGACGGCCACGGCGACCCCTGCGGGCACCAGGGCATTCGGGCTCACACGGGCGACGAGCTTCCATGCCACAATCGCCACGACGACCCCAAGTACGGCGAAGGCGAGCCACGGCAGGAACGTGGATGAAAAGACCGGGCGCGGAACAAAGACGCCGCGCTGGTTCGCAAAGATGTGGCCGGGTAAGGCGATCGTCTCTGCGACCGGCGGCAATTGAAAAAAGACACCAAAATAGATAAAGACAAGTTGAACGAGCAGAGGAGTATTGCGGATGATCTCGATGTAAACGGCGGCCAACCGGTTGACGAGCCAGTTGGTGGACAGCCGGGCGACTCCGACGATCACGCCCAGAATAGTCGCCAGAATGATGCCAACGATGCTCACCAGCAGCGTGTTGAGCAAGCCGACCACGTAGGCGCGCCCGTAGGTGTCCGTGGGGCGATAGGGGATGAGGCTTTCTCCGATTTCAAAGCCCGACGTGTTCCGCAGGTAACCGAAACCGGCCACCAGGCCTCGTTGTCGCATCGCAAAAGTGAGATTGGAAAAGAGAAATCCAAACAAGGCGACCACGACCAGGACAAAGACGATCTGGCTGAGGACGCTGAGCACGCGCACGTCTCGCCAGAAAGGGACAGCCGTACGTCGCTGCATAGTCATGCCCCTTGAGGTGCTGATGGAATGTTGCAGGAGCGCCTTCTCGCGAGAGCGCTCCTGGTTGGGTCATTCTGAGCGAAGAATCTCTTTCATGCAAGGCCGAGACCCTTCGCTCCGCTAAGGGTGACAGATTGGAAAGCAGTTTAGCGATAAGGCGGCGCGTAGAGAATCCCGCCCTGAGTCCACGGCTTGTTCGGGCCGCGCGGGATATTCAGCGGCGTCGAAGGGCCGAGGTTGCGATCATAGATCTCGCCATAGTTGCCCACGGCTTTGAGCACCTTGACGACCCAGTCATTGTTCAGGCCCAAGCCCTTGGCCAGGTCGCCTTCAACGCCCAGCAATCGCTTGATCACCGGGTCGGTGCTCTTGAGCATGTCGTCCACGTTCTTGGACGTGATGCCCGATTCCTCAGCCTGGAACGTATTGTACACGACCCACTTGACGACGTTGAACCATGCGTCGTCGCCCAACGGCACGGCGGGGCCGAGCGGCTCCTTGGACATGGTCACGTCCATGATCTCGTGGTCACCTGGAGTCTTGAACGCCGTGCGGCGGCTCGCCAACTGCGACTTGTCGCTGGTGACAGCATCGCAGCGGCCTTGCTCGTAAGCCGCATAAGTCGGGTCAATGTCTTGGAACACCACCGGCTTGAAATCAACGCCGGCGGCGCGCATCTGGTCGGTGAGGTTCAACTCGGTGGTCGTGCCGGTCTGGACGCAGACGGTCGCGCCCTTGAGGTCCTTGAGCGTCTTGGCGTTCAGGCTCTTTTTGACCATCATGCCCTGACCGTCAATGAACGTGGTAGGCGCAAACAGTCCCCACGACACGTCGCGGCTGACGGTCCAGGTGGTGTTGCGGATGAGCACGTCAATCTCGCCGGTCTGGAGCGCCGGGCCGCGCTGTGTTGTGTTGACCGGGCGGAACTCGACGGCCTTGGCATCGCCGAGCACGGCGGCTGCCACCGCACGGCAGTAATCGGCGTCAAAACCGACGAATTGACCGGTGGTTTTGTCGAGGAAGCTAAAGCCGGGCAGTGCATCGTTCACACCGCAGATGAGCTTGCCACGGCTCTTGACCAAGGCCAACCTTGCGCCCGAGGCGGGCGCCGGGGCTGCCGCTGCGGGCGCCTTGGTTGCAGTGGGTGCGGCTGCGGCAGGCGCCGTCGTCGGCGCGGCCGCGGCGGGAGGTTGGGTCGGTTGAGCCGGTTGGACGGGAGCGGCCGTCGCGGCCGGCGCAGGAGCGGGCGTGGGCGCTGGCGCACACGCAGAGATGACGAGACCGATGAGCAAAAGACTCGAGAGGGCGAGTGCAACCCTGTTCATGTTCATCCTCCTTCTAACTAGGTAGCTATCCGATGTGGCGGCGACACGACGAACGATCAGCGCATCCCATCACCTCCTTTCCTCAGAGGACGAGGACCCTGGCCGTAACTTGCAAGATTGTATCATGTCTACACACGCAGGTCAAGGACTTGCTGGGGCGGATGGATTCCGTGACGCGACGGCGATCCCGACGAGGATCATCACCGCGCCCATGATCTTGACCGGCGTCGGCGCCTCTCCGAGGATGAGGTAGGCAAGAAGAGTCGAGCCAATCGGCTCGCCCAGCGTAGCGACGGAGACGAACGTGGCGGGCAGGTGAGCCAGCGCCCAGTTGAACGACGAGTGCCCGATCAGTTGCGGTACGAGCGCCAACAACAAGAGCCATCCATAGGTGGCAGGAGTGTAGCCGGCTAAAGTCTGCCGCGCAAACCCGACCAGGCCGAGCATCACTATAGCGGCGCTGCCATACACAACGGCGATGTACGGCACGAGCGACAGCCGGGCGCGCAATCGCCGCCCGATGAGCAAATAGCCCGCCACCGTGACCGCGCCGGCGAACGCGAGCGCGTCGCCCAGCAGCGCGTTGCGCAGCGTGCTACCGGCCTTGCCGGCGTCGCTCAGGCCGATGATGGCGCTGCCCGCCAATGCCACGACCAGTCCCACAACCACCGCGCGCCCGATCTTTTCGCGCAGGAATAGCCATGAGGCAACGGCCACGAACAGCGGCGAAGTGCTCACCAGCACTGTCGAGCTGGCGACGGTTGTATACTCGAGCGATGAAATCCAGGTGGCAAAGTGCAGCGCCAGGAAAAAGCCGGAAAGGATTGCCAGCCACCCCTCGAGGCGCGTCAATCGGCGGTACTCGGAACGATAGCGGGTCAAGGCCATCGGCGCCAGGATGAGCGACGCCAGCGTCAGCCGCGCGGCGGCAATCACCAGCGAGGGGGCCTCGCGTTGAGCGTAGCGGATAAAAATCGAAGCGGACGAAACTGCCGCGATGCCGGTGGCGATGCCCAGGAGGGGCGGGACAGACGGTCGGTCGTGCGGACGAGTCGCCATGCGGGTTCCTTTCACCAGACCGGGCCGGTCTGCGCCTCTTGACAATGCTTTTGAAAACGACTACAATTCGCCCTGGTTGCGCTGCAAAGCACGCAAGCGTAATCATACCCCAAAAACCGAACTGGGGTCAAGCCTCACACTATCTTGGAAAGGAAAAAGGAGAAACGAAAATGGCCCACGAATTGGTCCCTCTACCGTACGCGTATAATGCGCTTGAACCATACATTGACGAGCAGACTGTACACCTGCACCATGACCTCCACCAGAAAGCCTACGTGGACGGATTGAATAGCGCGGAAAAGAAACTGGCCGACGCGCGCGCGGCAGGCGATTTTGCGCTGGTCAAGCACTGGTCGCGCGAGCTGGCGTTCCACGGCTCCGGCGCCTTTATGCACGAGTTTTATTGGGCGAACATGGCCCCGGCCGGCAAGGGCGGGGGCGGTGAGCCAGCCGGCGAGCTGGCCGAGCAGATCAAGCAAGATTTCGGCTCGTTCGAAGCGTTCAAGAAGCAATATAGCGCGGCCGCCGTCGCCGTCGAGGGCAGCGGTTGGGCTGTGCTAGGCTGGCAGCCGCAAGGCCAGCAGCTCGTCATCCTCCAGTCCGAAAAACATCAGCAGCTCACACAGTGGGGCGTCGTCCCGTTGCTCGTGTGCGACGTCTGGGAACATGCTTACTATTTGAAATATCAGAACAAGCGCGCTGCGTACGTAGAAGCCTGGTGGAACGTCGTCAACTGGGCGGATGCAGCGGCTCGTTTGAGCAAGGCGCGTGGCTAAGGCGGCGCATGCCGCAGAAAATCTATCTTGACCCCAGGAGGCTACAGGTATGACCCACATCATTACGAGTCTGTGTGTGCGAGATGGTGCGTGCGTGGAGGTTTGCCCGGTCGAATGTATCGTCGCCGGCAAGCCGGAGGCCGAGTGGCCGTGGTTTTTCATTGACCCGGACACCTGCATTGATTGCGGCGCGTGCGTGCCCGAGTGCCCGTTCGAGGCTATCTTCCCCGAAGATGAAGTCCCTGAAGTGTACACGATGAAGGCCGATCAGGAGCGTATCCCGTTTGGCGGTGCACGCTA
>CAYGWJ010000471.1:0-3978 GCA_964353405.1 uncultured Anaerolineae bacterium | reverse complement strand
TCCGTCAGCCCGACGCGTTGAATGACCTCCCACGCCCGTTCCTCGTATTGGCGAAAGTGCGTATAGTGGCTCAACAGGCGAAAGTTATCGTGGCCGAGAGCCTGGCACGCCAGCCGGATGTTTTCCAGCACCGTCAGGTTGGGAAAGAGATTGGTGATTTGAAAGGAGCGGCCTATGCCCAGGTGGGCCGTTCGATGGACGGGCAGGTGCGTGATGTCACGTCCTTTAAAGATGACCTGACCACTGGTCGGCGGAATGTTCCGGCTCAAGAGGTTAAAGAATGTCGTCTTGCCAGCTCCGTTGGGGCCGATGATCGAATGCAAAGTATTCGCGTGCACCTTGATGCTGACGTTCGCCACCGCGACGAGAGCGCCAAACTCTTTGCGCAGCTTGCGGGTCTCTAGGATGATACTGTCGTCCATGTCACTTTCTCCCATCGTAGATGGTGGTTAGCGGCGAGTGATTAGATCACGACTGACCACTCATCACTGACCACTAACCACTCACCACCAAACACGGTGGCGCCGTCTCCTCGGGCGTCATCTCTTGGATCAGCTTTGGAATGGCATACGAGTGTTGGGGATCAGGGTCTGGCACCATCTCGACAACGTACATCGGTTGAAGAGCCTGATGGTCTTGCCGACGGAAGGTGTAAATACCCTTGGGCCCTTCAAAGCTCATGCCTTCCATCAATGGGATGAGAGCCTTGGCTTCAGGATTTCCTCCGGCTCGATCGAGTGCCTGGACCAGGGCCACGCCGGCCGCAAATCCACCCCCGGTGAATAGATCCGGCGGCTCGCCGTGTCGCTCGATATGTTCGGCCGTCAGCCAGTCGTTGATCGGGTTGTGGGGCAGGATGTGCGAGTATTTGATGATGCCCACCATGCCGACGGCGTCCATGCCCAAGGCATGGCGAGCTTCGCGGTCGCCCAGGCCGCCCGTCACGCGCATCTTGTCAAAAACGCCCAGTTTACGCATGTCGCCGAAAAGCTGACGGTAGCCGGCTCCGGCCCACGACTGCACCAGCACGTCGGGCCGAATCCCTAGTATCTCCCGAAGATATGGCGTAAAGTCAGTTGTATCCGGGGGGACAAGGATCTCTGTGAGCGTTTTGCCGCCGTGTTCCTCCACAACGCGCTTCCAGGCGGCGTTACTCTGATGTCCCCAGATATAGTCGGGCGCAATAAAGCAGAACGTGCGGCCCAGATGCTCAACGGCGTACTTGCCACCGGCAGCGGCGTCCTGCGAGACACTTGCGCCCGTGCGAAAGATGTAGCGATTAAAGTGAGCGCCCGTGATGCTGTCGGCTGCCGCCGGTTCGACCAGCAACATGCGCTCATACTCTTGCGCGACCTGGGCCACCACGATGGTCACAGCGCTAGAGGCACAGCCCTGCAGGATGTGCACGCCCTGGTTCTCAATCAGGGCGCGCGCCTTTTGGCCGCCCGTGGCCGGGTCGCCGGCGTCGTCTTCGATGAGCAGCTCGATGGGCCTATCGGCGCGTTGGGGACAACGCACCGTCCAGGTGCCTTGCGTGGCATACTCGACGCCCAATTCTAGCCCCTGGATTTGCATTTTGCCGTAATAGTCTAGCGGGCCGACTCGCGAAGTGATGACGCCCACCTTGATGGACGACGAGCCTTTGAGCAGGTCCCTAAACTGACCCAAGAATGTTTTCGGCATGGTCTCATCTCCCAGGTTCAAAACCACACCCAGGACAAGCGCTAGCTTATCACACCGGGCGTTGTTGTTTTATTTCAAAAAGACTCTTTCCGGATCCACGACCTCGCGCAAGATGCGAATCTCGTCTGGCGTTGGTACGGGTGTCTCGGTCGCACCCTCAATATCCAGGGCGAAGCCGGTATCCTCCGCGACTGCCCGTGCCGTGAGACCGGGGTGATAGCTGGCCAGGTACATCGCCTGGGTATCGGGTCGAAAGCGCATGACGCCCTTGGTCGTCACCACTGCACTTGGCCCGCCTCGAATCAACCCAACCTGTTGCCGGCTGTTTCCCCCTGCCAGCCAGCCTGGACTCGTAATATAGTCCACCTGTTCAGGAAAGCGCCGCTTTTCATGCAAGGCGATGATGATCGTCCGCTGGGCGAGGCACGCGATATCGCAGGCGCCGCCGCTGCCGGAAAAGCGCACCTGGGGATGACGCGGGTCTGAACCGATCGAGGTGCTGTTGATGTTGCCAAAGCGATCAATCTGCGCTCCGCTCAGAAAGCCCACGTCCACTCGGCCGGCCTGCAACACATACGAAAAGACTTCGATGAGGCCGGCGGCCGTCGCAGCTCCGCGCATGGCTCGGGGATCGCCTACCGACATGGGCAGATGCGCCAGTTGGCTGGCGACCGTACCCGCCTCAAAAATGATGCAGCAATGGGGAGCATGGGTGCGCTGAGCCAGCATTGCGCCCAGCATGGGCAGGCCCGTTCCTGCAAAGACGATTTCGCCGTCTTTGATTTCACGTGCGGAAGTGACTGCCATCAGCTCGGTCAAGGTATAGTCTGACATCAGTCCAATCTCCTCCGCTGCAGGTCTGGCCGGTACCCGTAGCCCGGTTGAGCGCGCAGACTATCCAGCCATGCTTGGCCACCGACCGCTTGAAGATACTCGGCGTGGCTCTTGACCCCCAACACGAACCTGTCCAGGTACTGCTGGAACGCCGCCTCGTTCTCTGCGCCACCGTGATAGAGCTTGAGCTGGCGCGGGTCATAGTCGTAATAGTTATAGACCGCGTAAGGGTGCGCGCCGAAAGGCACATGGCAAACGTGTGTGACCGCAAAGTAAGGTACGAGGTTGCGCTCAGGCTCGCAGCGCAGAGTCTCTTCTGCCACGATTTCCTCAGCCGTGATGATTACGGCGTCAGCACACAACGCCTGCTGCACATCGGCAAAGGTCTGGCCTTCGATTCGGACGATGCCATTCGGGGCGGCTTTCTGCACGTGCAGCACGGCAAAATCGGTGTGAATGGCCGGAACCAGCACGATGCGATCATGGGTATCAAAAGGCGATTCCATCACGTGCAGTTTTTTCGGAGAGGTGCGGGGGTCAGCGGCCCGCTGCTCAGGACTAAGCGCCTGCCGAGCCAGCACATCACTGCCCAGCAAACTGCGGATGGGCATGAAAGGGATGCCCATCGCGCCAGCGGTGAAGCGCGACACCATTGAGAAATTGCTGTAATCTTCCCACTCGATCTCGCCACGCTGCACGGCCAGCCGCCAGCGTGGTCCGATCGTATTGAACGCCTCGTCTGCCTCGTAGGCCAGTTCCACTCGCTTCACACAACCTGCCCCAATGAGAATATCCCAATCTCCGCCTGGCGAATGTCCATACAGATACAGGTTGCGTCTCTTGAGCCGTACGAGTTCGTACACAAAAGCCATCGGATGACGCTGTGTGGTAAAGCCGCCGAAGGAAATGGTCACGCCATCGGGCACGAGAGCGGCTGCGTCGGCTAGTCCAATGAGTTTATCCACCACTTTACTCCCGACAGAGCAGAGACTGGCGATAGAGGGTGAGACGGGAGATAAAGCGCGCATTATGTACGGGGCGTTCAATTGAACGCCCCGACAGGCGCTCTCTATCTCCCATCTCTATGGTCAACTACTTGCCACTCAAGCTGCCAAACGGCAGCTTGCCGCAGCGTGCCTTCAAGCTCTCCGGCAGCAAGCACGGCGGCTCGGGCCGCGTCGTGCTGACCAGTTCAAAGAACTTGACCTCTTTGTTATCTATGTTGAGGATCTTGACGATGTACCTGTCCTGGATGGCAACGTGGTCTTCGGGCCGGATGACGACCTTGCCCTTGGGCCCGTCGAATTCCAGGCCTTCCATCGCCTTGATCAGCACGTCGGGGCTGGTGTTGCCGTTGGTCTTTTTGATCGCCGCGAGCGCCAGGATGGCGGCGTTCATGGCGTCCGCGTCAAAGAGATCGGGGGGTTCCTTGTAGCGAGCATTGACCTCTTTGATCAGCCA
>CAYGWJ010000470.1:0-32077 GCA_964353405.1 uncultured Anaerolineae bacterium | reverse complement strand
ACCAGCAAGATATTGTCTGCCTCGCCGCCCTCTCGCGCGATGCGTTCGATGAACGGGACAAAGCGCGCTTGAATATCCAACAGGCTTTCGCCGCCTTGAAAGCAACTGTCCCATTTGCCCTGTGTCCAGTCACGGAACAGGCGCAAGTAGTCATCCAAATGCGGTTGAAACGGCTGGCCTTCGAGGATGCCGCAATCGTATTCGCGCAATGCATCGGCGACCTCATAGGGCACGCCCAACTCGCGCGACACAATCTCGGTGGTTTGAATCGCGCGCAAGAGCGGGCTAGAGACTATCTTGGCAAAGCGAATGTCCTTCAGCCTGGCCGCGAGCGCGGCGGCTTGCTGGCGACCTGCATCCGTGAGGCCGTACCTCAAGCCACGATTCGAGATCACGCTGAGGGTGTTCGCTTCGCTTTCGCCGTGACGGGCAAAGTAGAGTTTCATTGCAATTGGTTGTCTGCTTGTCACAGAGTGACAGTCATCAGCTTGATTCTGGTCGGGCGTATCAATACTACAATGCCAGGATAAATATAGTTGTGATTTTCGCTATCTTTGGATGGCTAGAGTCCCCGCGCTTCACGCGGGAACGTCCAGGCGACTGCGCCGCTTGACCTTTGACGCACATTTTACACTATGCTATACTCTCAACAAGAAAGCACGGACTTGCTCCGGAAAGGATGTGCGCGATGACACTCGACGAAATCATGCAAGATATTCAGGCCTGCAAAGAAGACCTGCTCGTTTTTGAGCGTAAATACAGCGTGCCGACCGAAATATTCTACGAGTCTTTTCGGCAAGGTGAAGAACCAGAAGACGATGCCTGGGTGCTCGATTGGAGCGACTGGGCCGGCACATACGAAATCCTGCTGGATCGCCAAGAACGATACCGCCAAGCCGTTAGCTCGCTGCTGGCCCAATCGTCAGTGCCGGATCTGGCTCACTTGATTGCCAAGGCTGCCCGTCGTGAACCCGTTACAGTCCCTGCGTGATTACGAGCAATTCATCTATACCTTGCCGCAACCGATCCACACCACAAGCACATTGCTCCTGACATCAAGCATCACCGCGTCCCCGCGCCTCAGCTTTCTTTCACGCGCCCCAATCTCCCTGTACTGATTGAAGAGATCCGATCGTTAGCGCACGCAGCATAATGCTTATCTTCCCTCGCCCACCTCGTATAACCCCGGCAACTCGACCGGAATTGCCGGGTTGTCTGTCGGGTCACACAAGTGATTTGCCAAGTCAACCAGCCGGGGCAATGATACCACATCAGCTTGGCTTGACCTATTCGTGCAATTCGTGGCGAAAACCAGGTTGCTGTCCAGATCATGTCGCGGTCGAGCCGATAGCGCCAATCAAGATTCTCATACGGATGCCTTGCTACCGAATTGCGCTAACAAACGTTCGAATACGATTTGGGTCGGTCACGCTGAGCGTGTACTCGGGCGGGCGCAGCTCGCCGCCCATAAAAACGCGCGGATTGCGATACTTCATGCGACCCTCGAATGTCATGGGCGCATAGACGTGGAACTCGCGCGCGCCACTCTGCGCGATGATCTTGCGCAAGTTGCGCTCGGTGATGCCCGCGCCGGGCATGATGATGATGCGGTCGCCCGCTCGGTTGACCAGTTCGGTGATCAGATCCAGCCCTTCCAAGACCGAAGGCTCTTGTCCCGAGGTGAGGATGCGATCCACTCCCAAGCCGATGAGGCTCTCCATGGCTTCGAAAGGATCGCGCGTCACATCGAATGCGCGATGGAACGTGACGCTCAGGGGCCGCGCCAATTCGATCAAGGCGCACGTCCGCTCCACGTCCACCGTACCGTCTTGATTCAAGATGCCGATGACGACACCGTCCGCGCCGGCTTGTTTGGCGAAGGCAATATCCAGCTGCATGGCATTGAACTCGACGTCCGAGTAGTTAAAGTCACCGCCGCGCGGGCGGACGATGACGTGCATGCGGATATTGAGCAGCTTGCGCGCAAGTTGAATCGTCCCTGCGCAGGGCGTGCAGCCGCCTTCCAGTAAATCGGCGCACAGCTCGACGCGATCCGCGCCGCCCTGTTGAGCCGCGACCGCCGCTTCGACGGAATCCACACACGCTTCAAGCATGATCCGGTCACTCATGTCTTTCTCCTTGATCATTCTGAATCTCATGAGGCTATCTTGGTCTGAGGTTGAACGATGGTGAACACGCCCAACAGTTGTTTGAGCAGGGACGGCTCGACATCACCTAATGGCGCATACTTGACGCCGAATTCGTCAAGCCGATGCAAAAAGGATGTCAACCGTTGCCGAAAGTCTGACAGGCTCTTGCGCGCCTTTGGCGTCCAACCGGTCTCGGCAAAAGCCGTCAGTCGTGGGTAGGTCTGGTAATCGAGCCGTGCACGATTCGGGACAAATTCAGTCCACAGCGGCGCTTCCAGTCCGAGCACGTGCGGAGCCGATGATGCATCGAGTTCAGGAAACATGGGATCAAACCCATAAGCTTTGCTCAGGGGAGTGAGGCTGTAACTGTGATCGAGGTAGAGGTTCAAGAACGGAGACACGATCACATCCCGCCCAGTGCGCATCGCCTCTATCACAGGCTTGCGATTGCCGATCCAATACTGAGCTACGGCGCTCGGCAACAAGCCCGGTTGAAGGATCTCGTTCCAGCCCACCAGCCTGCACCCGCGCGAGTCAAGGTGACTGGCAATTCGATGGGTGAGGTAAGCCTGGAGTGCGTGCTCGCTCTTCAGTCCTTCCTGTCTGATGCGGTTCTGACAATCAGGGCATTTTTTCCAGCGCGCCTTGGGCGCTTCGTCACCGCCGATGTGAACAAAAGGCGATGGGAAAAGCGACATGACCTCATCGAGCACGTTTTGAAGAAAAGTGCAAGTGCTCTCTTTACCCGCGCAGTAAATGTCTTGAAAGACTCCGAAATGACAGGCCACCTCGAACGGGCCGCCCGAGCAACTCTGTTCAGGATACGCAGCGAGCGCCGCCAATGAATGCCCGGGCATCTCGATTTCAGGCACGATGGTAATGTGTCGTTCGGCTGCATAAGCGACGATTTCGCGTATGTCCTCTTGCCTGTAAAAGCCCTCGTGCGGGATGCCATTGTGCTTGCCGACGATGCCCGGAGTGGTTCCTTTCCGCTTGGAACCGATTTCAGTCAGCTTGGGATACTGCTTGATCTCGATGCGCCAACCCTGATCTTCGGTCAGGTGCCAGTGCAAGATGTTTAGCTTCTGCAGGGCCATGAGATCGAGCGTGCGCTTGACGGTCTCTTTGCCGTGAAAGTGTCGTCCTTCGTCGAGCATGTAGCCGCGCCAACTGAACCGGGGCGCGTCCTGAATTTCCACGCAAGGCACTTGCCAGGTGATATTGGAGACAAGCGCTGGCTTTTCGATCTGCGCGGGGAGCAATTGCCGGAGGGTTTGGATCCCATAAAACACACCAGTCGGTTCTGTGGCCTGGATGACAATCGTCTGTGGCGAGACGGATAGTGTGTAGCCGTTTTGGCCCGCCGAGGGTCCCGTCGCCAAACGGATCACATTGACTGGGCCCCCATCGGCTTGAATGGGCAAAGCGAAACCCGTCGGTGGCGCCAGCAGGTTGTGCAGATAGGTGGCGTTGGATTGATTGAGCGCATCGGCGACAATGACCGTTTCCGGCGTCAAGACAAACTCGCCACCCTTGCGTTCGAGTCTGGCAGGCAATGGAATAATAGAGAGAGTAAGAGTGTCCGCCATGCAGCTCCAGGTTATCGGTACTGGTTGACGATAGTCATCATGTGGTCCATTTTTTGCTCCATCTCTGCGACCATCTTGATCTGCGTGCGCGCGCGATCCAGGTTGTGATGCTGGCGATGAATCTTGTAGTACACATCGCCGCTGAGATAATCATCCAAGAAACGGATGGCCTGCTCGAACGTGATGAGTTTGGCTCCGAATGCCAAATGGTCTATCTCGACCGGCGTGAGGGTGTCGCGTGTCGCATCGAGATAGCCGTGCGCCAGGCGATCAAACATCTCCAGGTCAAGGCTCACCTTCGCCAGGTCAGGCTCGTCCTCCAGCGCGGTGATGGCGGCTGTGCGCACCAGGTCGCCCAAGTCGTACAGCGCCGAGCCGGGCATCACCGTGTCGAGGTCAATCACGCAGATACCCTCGCCGGTCTGTTCGTCAATCAGCACATTATTCAGCTTGGTATCGTTGTGCGTCACGCGTTCCGGCAATTGACCTTGCGCCAGCATGTCTACCACAACCGACGCATCGTCTTGACGCTTGAGGATGAAATCAATTTCCGTTTTCACCGAACCGGCTCGATTTCTTGCATCCCGCTCGTAAGTGTGGACGAATGTCTCAAAGCGTTTGCGCGTGTGATGAAAGTTGGGGATGGTTTCGTGCAGACGCTTCCCCGGTAGGCCGCTCAACAGGCGCTGAAACTTGCCATAGGCATTCGCCGCGCTATAGACGTGGCGCACATCTTCGACCTTGTCGTAGGTGCGCACGCCATCAATGAACAGCCAAGTGCGCCAGGTATCGCCTTCGGGTGTGCGATAAAACGACTGGCCGTCTTGTGCGGGGACAAGAGTGAGTGTCTCGCGTTGAGGGTCGCCGCCTGCGGCGGTGATGCGCTCGCGCGCATAGCGGGTCACGCGCTCAATGTTCTCCATCACCTTTTCCGGCTCTCGAAAGACATTTCGGTTGAGGCGTTGATGGACGTAGCGCGCCACGCCTCGAGTCGTCTGGAAGCGGCCGGCATACGTGTCGTTGATGTGACCCGTGCCGTATGGGATTATATCGAGCAGTTGGCCTTCCAGTTGAAAGTGAGAAACAATCTCCCTCAGATCCAGTTTCGTTTCAGATGTCATGCCGCTTGCTCAGTCTCCCCACAACTTTTCTGGGTACCTGCCCTGCCGGATCAGCTCGCGAATCGCCGCTTGCACGCGAGGCCGATCTTCTTGATAGGTGACGCCGTACCATTTCTCGTTTGTCGGTAGCACCTTGACGCGCGCTTTGCCCTCTTTGACCAGGTCGCCGACAACATCCGGCAAGAAATACTCGGCCTTGGTCAGATGGGTAGTATTTTTCTGCAAGAACAGGGAAAAATGCGCTTCCAGTTCTCGAAAGATGCTCAACGTGAATCCCCAGGTATTGAGAGACACAATGCTTTCCGGCGGTAGCATCACCCAATCGGCGCCGTTCTCGGTGTACTGGATTCCATCTGCAAGTCGTTCGATGTGTGTGCGCTCACGGACATCCACCAAAAAACGATCCGGCGTCACCTGGCACACCCCGCGCGCCACGTGACCATGCTCCGAGAGCGTGTTGCGAAGCGCATAGCCCACCATGCCGTAATCGTATACGCCATCGCGATCCTGCGCCTGGCCAAGATACTGGGCCAGCGCCTGAAATGCCGTCGCACCGTAAAAATCGTCGGCGTTGATCACGGCAAATGGCGTATGCACCGCATCTTGACACGAGAGCACCGCATGTCCCGTTCCCCACGGCTTTTTGCGGTCGGCGGGAACGGTAAAGCCTGCCGGCAGGTCAAGTTTCTGAAATACGTAGGCGGTATCCACTCGCTTCTCGACCGCGCGGCCGATCTTGTCGCGAAAGGCGGCTTCAATGTCCCGGCGAATGATAAAAACCACTCGGCCAAAACCGGCCCTGAGCGCATCAAAGACCGAGTAATCAATGATGATTTCCCCGTTCAACCCGACGGGATCAATTTGCTTGAGGCCGCCGTATCGGCTCCCGATACCAGCGGCCATCACGACCAGCGTTGGATCAGTCATATGTTTCACTACTCCATCGGCAACTTGACGGCCCTGTGCGTCTCCGCCGAGCGATACGCGCCGAGCGCCAGCTCGACAGCGCGCAGGCCGTCCTCGCCCGTGATCGCGGGCGGCTCACCCCGACTCACCCGCCGCGCAAAGTCCTGGATCATCAAAGAGTCCATGTCGCTGCCCCAATACACCCAACTGGCGCGCGGCTCTTCGGTATAGACCTCGATCATCTGCTTGAACGCATCAATGCTCACATAGCCCTCTGTCCCCCACAGGTTGAGCGTGATGCTGCCCCACGTGGGATAGTGCGGCAGGCGTGACCACGAGCAGTCGAGTGTGCAGATCGTGCCATCGGTCAAACTGAACGAGAGCAAGCCCGAATCGTCAATGCCGATGTCGTGAAAGAGCATGTCGGCTTCGCAATAGACATCCGCAAACTCGGCGCCCGTGAGCCAGCGGATGAGATCGGCTACGTGAACCGCATGATCCATCACCGCGCCGCCGCCGGAAAGCGCTTTGTCAATGAACCACCCGCCGGGCATCCGACCCTGGTTCGTCCCCGCAATCGCCAGGAGCTTGCCCAGCTTGCCGGCGTCTACCTGTTCCTTGACGCGCGACACAGCTGGCAGATAACGGCACGGGAACGCCGTGCCCAGCGCCACGCCCGCTTGCCGGCACGCCTCAATCATCGCGCGGCCATCGGCCACCGTCGTCGAGAGCGGCTTTTCGCACAGCACATGCTTGCCCGCGCGAGCGGCGTCCATCGTCGCCGCAGCATGTTTGACATTTTCTGTCGTGACGATGACGGCGTCAATGTCATCGCGCAAAATCAACTCGTGATAATTGGGATGCCAGGGCACACCCAGGCGCTGCGCCCACTCTTGACCGCGTTGAGCGTCCTCGTCGGCGATCGCCACGAGTTGCGTTTCGGGATTGGCCTGCAGGCAGCGCGCGTAACCGGCCGCGTGCAGGTGAGCGAAACTGATGATGCCGAATCGGAGCGGCGTGCTCGATCGGGCCGTCATTGCGCACCTCCCAGCGTGACCGGCTGTCCGGTCTTGATCGAATCCAGCGCCGCCAGTGAAAGCTCCAGCGCCTTGACCGCGTCGTCCACACCGACGAGCGGCGGCTTGTCTTCAATGATGCAATTGAGGAAATGTTCCAACTCGGCCTGGAACGGGCTGACCGCCAACGGACTTTCGGGTACGGCCGTCGAAGCGCCCTCAACATCCCAGTGGCCTCGGATAGGCATGGACGATTGATTGTCGAATCGCAGGATGCCGCGGCTGCCCGCCACCTCGACCTGGGTCAGGAACGGTCCGCCGCGCGGCACGGCCCATGTCACTTCGGTGTGCGCCAGCGCGCCGCTGGCAAAGCGCGTCACGATGAGCGCGTGGTCGCAACTCTGACCGGCGGCCAGGTGTGTGTACGCCAGCCCGCGCGCAAACACGCGCGTGACCTCGCCCAGGCACCAGCGCAGCCAATCGAACTCGTGGCAGGCCAGGTCGAGCGCCACGCCGCCCGATTGATCGAGGTCGCCCATCCAGTTATTCCAGCTCCACGACGGAAAGCCGCCGCCGCGCAGGGTGTGTATCACTCTCGGCTCGCCCACCTCGCCTCTGAGCAGCAAGTCATGCGCGCGGGCGTATTCGGGAAAGAAGCGGACGACGTGCCCCACGGTGAACTTGCCGCGAGCCTTGCGAGCAGCCTGGGCGACCTGGCGCGCTTGGTCCATGGTCAATGTGATGGGCTTTTCGCAAAAGACATGCTTGCCCGTTTCAAGCGCTTTGATGGTGTGTGCAGCGTGCAGCGGCGTGGGCAGGCAGATGTCAATCACGTCCACGTCAATGGCGGCGAGCAGCTCGTCCAGCGTGGCCAGGACGCGCGCGCCGGTGAACGAGGCGATCTCGTTCGCCTTTTCGGCGCGCAGGTTGGCCACGGCGACAAGTTGCGCTTGAGGCAAGTTGGCATACGCGCGGGCGTGGACCTGCCCCATCATCCCCGCCCCAATCAAACCAATCTTGAGCATTGCATCTCACTTTCTTTGCCGCGAAATTCCACGAATTCGTGTCAATTCGTGAAATTCGTGGCTAATATTCCTTCGCGAGTACATACTGCTTGAGCCACGCGATCAACTCTTGAGCCTTGCCCGGGGTATCGGCTTCGACAAAGAGCCGCAGCACCGGCTCGGTGCCGGAAAAGCGCACAAGCGCCCAGTTGTCGTTTTCCAATAGTATTTTGGCGCCATCATAGTGTGACACCTTGACTACCGGATACGGCCCCATGTGCGTAAGCGGCGACTGCTTCAGGCGATGCGGGATCGCAACACGCATCTCGGGCGTGGCCGGTAGGCCCTCTTCGACGCTGTACAGCCGGCCCGTGATGTCCCAGATGACCTGTTGCAGTTCCGAAATCTTTTTGCCGGTGCGCGCCAGCATCTCGACGACGAGCGCCGATGCAAAAATACCATCCTTGCCCAGGATATGCCCGCGGACCGTCAACCCGCCGGAGGACTCGCCGCCCAGTAACGCCTGATGCTCGACCATCGAAGCGGCAACGTACTTGAAGCCGACCGGCACTTCAAAGCACTGCTCGCCGAAATGAGCCGCCAGCCGGTCGAGCAAGTGCGTGGTGGCAAGATTGCGCACCACGCCGCCTCGCTCGCCGCGCACCTCGTGCAGATACCAATACAAGAGCAGCAGGATGTCGTTGATCGTGATGTACTCACCGCGCTCGTCCACAATCGCGATGCGGTCGGCGTCGCCATCGGTCGCCAGTCCCAGGTGGTAGCCTTCTTCCTGGATGTGCATCACCAGCATCCGCAGCGCTTCCAGGTTGGGCGCAGGCGAGCGACCGCCAAAGAGCGGATTGTGCCGCTCGTGGATAAACGTCACGCGGCAACGAGCCTCGGTGAGAATCATGCCCAGCGTGAGTTGACCCACGCCATACATCGGGTCAACGATCACCTTGAGACTCGCGTTGCGAATGGTTTCAAGGTCTATCAGCGCCTCGACGGCGTCCACGTATTCGTTGGTATAGTCTCTGCGTTGAACGATGCCCGCTTCCAGCGCCAGGTCAAGCTCGAGCTTGACCACATCGTCAATGGTCAACTGATTGGTCTCGACTTCGATCTGGCGTGTCTCTTCGTCGAGCAACAGGGAGCCATCGCCGTGAAAGACCTTGAGGCCGTTCCATTCAGGCGGGTTGTGGCTGGCCGTAAAGGCCAGGCCATAAGCTGCGTTCTGAAGCGTCGTCGCATAAGTGATGAGGGGCGTCGGCGCATCTTCCGACAGCAACGTGACCGGAATGTTGTTGCCCGCAAAGACTTCGGCAGCCGCCTGGGCGGCGCGGTCGGAAAGGAAGCGGCGATCGTAGCCGATGAGGACGCCACGCTTTTCTTCACCCCGGCGCGTGGTTTCGTTGGCAAGCGCCTGGCACAGCCGCCGGACATTGTGCATCGTAAAGCCTTCGCCAATGATGGCGCGCCAGCCGCCTGTGCCAAACGCAACCTGGTTGTGCTCTTCTTGCTGGTGCGGGCGATACAGCCGCTTTTGCAGAATGAACTCGGCGTGGGCCAGGTCGTCGTCTGTATTGATGCCCTGCACTTCATCCTGGTCGTAAATCTGGTAGCTCTCCACGACCAGGCCGGAGCGAATCAGATAGTGGACGCAATCGGTCAGCCGGTACTCGCCATTTAGCGGCGAGGGCGGCAGTTTTTCCAGTGCGGGGAAAATGGACTCGGCGCGCACGACGTAGGCGCCCACGTTCAACTCGCGAATCTCACGCACGGCGGGCGACGCTTCAGTCTCTTCGATAATGTCTATGATGCGTCCCGCAGCATCGCGGATGATGCGCCCGTAAGGCAGCGTGCGATCCACCACGGCCGTGAGCAGCGTCAGGTGCGCTCCGCGCAGGCGATGGCGATTGAGCAGACCTCGAATCGAGTCCGGTCGAAACAGCGGCGTATCGCCATAGAGGATGAGCAGGTTGCCGCGCCAATCCTTGAGCAAAGGATAGAGTTGCAGCACGGCATGTGCGGTGCCGCGTTGCTCTTGCTGGGCAATATAGTGATAGTTCGGGTCGAGGTGCGCTCGCACATCTTCCTGCCCATAGCCCACGACAATGTAGAGATTGTCTGTCGAGACCTGTTGCAGCGCATTTTGAACGACGTAATCCAAGATCCTGCGGTTGCCCAACGTTTGGAGCAGCATCGGTTGAGCATCGGCCGCGATAGCTTCTTTCCCTGCCGCCAAGATAACGGCTTTGAGCTCCGAACTGGGTTTGGATTCCACGTGAGCCTCCCTTCGGCACTGCAACCTGAGGGCCAAGTTCGTTGCAGCCCTCAGCCTTCCGACTTTACTTTCTCATCGCCGGCAAGCTGGCCGCCGCGATGGATTGGCCGACGCGCCGGCTCTTTTCGTCGGGCAGTTGAATGTGGATGTGAGCCAGTTCGGGGAACTCGGATTTGAGCACCGCGTTGGCTCTATCCAAAATCAATTGACCGCCTCGGCCCGATGTGCAACGGCCCAGGATGAGGATGTGCCTGAGCGTGTAAAAATCGGCATAGTGCGCGATGGCATAGCCCATGTAGATGCCCATGCTCTGCCAGATTTGCGCTGCGCCGTCGTGACCGGCTTCGAGTTTGGTCTGGACGAACTTTAGTCTTTCCGCGTCGGTGATGTCAGTCGGGATTTTGATACCAGCCCTGGGCGCGAGATGGAACACGCACTGCTGGGAAAAGTAGAGCGCGCCGCAGCCCTTGTCGCCCGACCACTCCTCCGCTGCGGCGTTCGGGTTGTAATCCACCGGCGCAAAAGCCAACTCGTTCAGCCAGCCGGTGATGTTGCCCTCAGGTGAAACATAACCCACGGCCTCGCTCGAGCCGAGCGCAATGCCGAGCACTCCGTTATCTTCGAGTGACATGGCGCCTGCAAGCGCCGTCACATCGCCATCGTTAATGACTTCAAACGGCACTTGCCATTCGTCGCGGATGCGGACGAACAAGTTTTTGACTTTGTCGAATTGATCTTTAGGGATGCCACGGAACAGCGAAGCGATCATCGGCCGATTGTTGATAATGATGCCGGCCGAACTGCCGCCAATTGCATCCACGTGCGGCAGCCTGGCCGCCGCCGCCTTGAGGGAAGCGGTGATTTCTCGATAGTGGTAATCGGGGTCAGTCTGCTTGCGCGGCTCCCACACCACTTCTTCGCTATAGACTGGCTCGCCGTCAATGACAGCCGACACCTTGCGATCGGACGCGCCCAGGTCAAAGCCGATACGGCAGCCGTCGAGATGACCGCCGAGTGGCTTGCCGCCTTCATGCGCAGGCGGAACATCCGCAGCCTCACACGGAATCACGGTGAACGTATGCTCATAGACATCCCGGCCCATGAAATGATAATCAAACTTGCGCACGCCATCGGGCGAATACACTTGCTGGATATACTCGCCGACGCTGCGCGGCCCGCCGACGTACACCTTCCAGCCGCCGCGCTGCCACAGCAAAAACTTGACCAGCCGCTCGGCGACTATCAGATTCGCTTTTGCCTGCGGGTGTTCCTCAGGAAAGACGCTGGTCTGGAAGCGAGAGACGTAGCCGCTTTCGCGCTCCAACCCTAACACCAGCGGCACGCCGGCGCCGGATGCCTGGACCTGATCTCTAAACGCGTGATGGACGAGTACGGCCGGTCGGAACTCGGGTTCCAGCGGCGGCACAAATTTGGGTTGCACGAGTTCAAGAGTGGACATGTGATAAATCTCCAATTCTGTCGTAGGGGCGAGGTCACCTCGCCCCTACGCTGTTTCAACAGCGAATTCGTTGTCAACAGCGAATTCATTGTTATTTGGCGGCTTGTTCCCAGACCGTGCGATAATCCGGCATGGAACAGCGAATTCGTTGTTATATGATATTGCCTTCGATGCGTGACTTGTCAGCGGCAAAGGCCATCAGGTGGCTTTCGGGCGAGGAGACCAGGCCCTCGTCGCCGCCGAGCAAATTGCCCAGCGCATTACACCTGCACTGCGCGCAGGCGCAAGTGTCGGTACGTCCCACGGCGCCCCACCTCAACAACGAATTCGCTGTGTCGGCGTGGCCCCTGGTAAGTCCACACCCCTGGGAAGTCCCAGGGGCATGGGGTGGTGTGCGCGCGTCGCGTTCGTCCGCGGGATGCAGGGGGATCACTCGAGGTAACTCGGATTCTCAAGAAGCTTCCTGACGCATCCGAAAATCGAGATTCGCCGGCACCGGGTATTCCCGACGCACGCGCGCGGCCATTTCCGCGTCCGGTTGCCGGTTCTCCACTGCGCTCACACGGCGCAGATGATACTCGAACCAAATGTCCGATAACGCCGTCTCGCCCTCGCGCAGGTCGTCTACGACGGGCCGTTCGGCCAGGATGCGCTCGACCGTCGCGAGGTCGCCTGTCCCCAGGGCGGCTCGCCCCTCCAACAAGCGGATACGGCCCTTGCTGCGGATTGCCTCGGGCAACTGGGACGCGAGCGCCAGCCATTCGGCCGACCGGCCGGCCTCGATCAAGGCCTGGCCGCACTCTACCGCGAGCGGCAAGAGCGCGGGCTGTAGACGCTGCGCGGCCAGGTACAACTCGGCTGAGAGCGCTGGGTTCCCCTTGTCGCGCGCCAGCACGGCCAGGTTGCGCAAAGCCCACGGCGTTCTGGTTAGTTCCAGCGAAGCCTGCCAGGCGTCCCCAGCTCCGTCGTGATCTCCCGCGTGGTACCGCAACAGGCCGAGATGGAGCCAACTGAGCCAGCTCGCGGCGCGGCCGGCCGCCACGGCATGCGAAGCGTCCAGCAGCGCCCGCCACTCCCCTTGCACCATAAAGCCGCGCGGCGCGCCGGTCGCATAACAACGAATTCGCTGTTCCACTGCGGGCATGGCGCCTTCACGCAGCAGACTCTGCCACGGCGCTTGCTCCGCGGTCAGCGAGGCGGCGTCAAACGCCAGCCCGGCAGAGCAGAAGGGCGGCTCGCCCGCAGCTTCGCGGCGCAGGCGTTCCAGCGCGCCCCACCCCGAGCCGCGCTGAAACAACTCGACCGGCGGCTGATCGGCGAGCGCGGCCCCGCGGGCAAGCTCTGCATCCAGGCGGCCGCGGGGGATCAGCCCTTCGAGCCGACCTTCGACCTCGCGTTGTGCGGCGGCCCAATCGGCGCCATGCACTACGGCCGGATCGGCCTCTAACAGGCCGTAGGCCTCCAACCACGCCCATTCGGTTTTGGCCGGCATACGGAGGTACTCCATCTGCGTGCGCGGGAGACCGGCTTGGATCTCGATGTATGCCTGCCCAGGCGCCGAGAGGAACTCTTGCCAACGCCGCCCGCCTGGGTTCATCCCCCAGACGAACAGCTTTCGGCCGCGCAGCAGATCGGTGGAAACCTGCGCCAGCCCGCGCCCTTTTGCGTCCAACGCGGTGATCCAGCGCCGCTGTCCGTCCGGCACACGGAAGAAAAAGTCGCAGGCATCTTTGAGGTGGGTGGGGTAGGTCACGTCCGTGCCGCGGGAGGTGGGGATCGGGACGATTTCGAGCCGCCCGTAGCCGAACTGGAAGGCTTCTGTGGCGGGCGCGATCACGCGCGTGGCGAGGGTCTCCGGCACGGCCATGTTCGACCACCAGTACATGGGCACGTCCCGATCGTGCGGGTTGACGATGCGCACGCGGACGAATAGCACCGGTGAGCCGTCGGGCAGATAGGCGTCAATCTGGAACGGCGTCTGGCGGACGCGCTCCCACTCGTACATGCGGAGCACAGGCCCGTTGGGGCCTTCAACGCGGCCGGCGAAGAGGGGTTGGCAGGTGAATGGGGAGTGGCCGATGATGCCGATGTTCCACTCCACCCCGCCGCTGAACCATGCGTTGCGGATCGCCAGGTTGGCCGGTTGGAAGACTGGATTGACGCTCAGCAGCTCGCGGCCGGAGGGTTTGTGGAACAGCGACCAGAGGCGGCCGCCCAATTCCAGGAGGAAGGTCGCACGCAACGTCTCGTTCTCCAAGACTGCCACGCGGAAATCCCTGGGCTGGCGGCGGCGGTCGTAGCCATCCTGGCGGGTGTACGGCAAGATGGTCGGCGGCTGGCCCCAGATCAGGCTCTCCACCACACCTGCACTGTCCCCTGTGGTGACAGGCGCAAGTGTTTCCTGGGGCACGTTGCTGCCCTCGCGCAGTGCGTGCAATTCCCGTTCGCTGTGCAGCACAGGCAGGGGGTTTTCCGGGCCGAGATCGGCCGCCGGCATGGTCCAGGTTTCGATGCGCAATGTGCTCACGACAAGTTCTCCCGGGTGTTTCGGTGTTTCTGTCACAAAAAAGTCAGTCGCCCGCGGTAGTGCTCCAGCCAGCGTTGGTTGTGGCTATCGCCGCCGTCCAGGTTGGCGCTCATGAACACCGGCGCGTCGCCGGTGCGTTGGAGCAGCAGCTCGGCAGCGCGCGCCATCACCGCGTTGAGCAGCGCCGCGCCGGTGACGGTGGACGCTGCGCCCGCCCGTTGCGGCAGACCCGGCAATTCGACCAGCGCGTCACCCACGGGCGCGCGGTTGTCCAGGACGAGGTCGGCCACCTCGAACAGCCGCGGCGTCCCGGATTGGCGCGGCTGCACCGCCCGCGAGTAGGCCAGCGAGGTCACGGCGATGATAAACGCGCCGGCGGCGCGGCCCCCCTGGGCCACTTCCACGGCGGCCGCGTTGCGCCCGGAGACGGAATGCACGATGAGGACATCGCCGGCCGCGACGGGGTATTCGCTGATGATGTGTGCGCCAAAGCCAGGCAGCCGCTCCAGCTTGCTGGTCAGCGTGACGGGCCGCACATCGGTGGTCAGGCCGGGCGGCAAAATGGGGTTGACCGGCACCAGCCCGCCTGCCCGGTAAAACACCTCTTGGGCCAGGATGCCCGCGTGCGACGCGCCAAACACGTAGATCAAGTGGTCGGCCTGGATCGCGGCGGCCACGGCCTGGCTGGCCTGCTCGATGGCCGCGGCCTGGGTGTCGCGTACCTCTTGCAGCAGTTGAATCACACTGTCCAAATAGCTCATCAGTAGCCCTTTCGCAGCGCATCCGCCACGGCCTGATCCACCAGCGCCTTGCCATCCGGCAGGTTGACGCTGGGGAAGACGGTGGGGGTCAGCTCACGGGCGAGCATCTCCTCCACCACACCCGCCATCACCGCCCACATCACCGCGGCCGCGCCGATGCCGGAGGCGGGGCAGATGGGATAGGGCAGCCCTTCCACCGGCAGCATGGCGTCGCCGTAGGGCGCGGCGTTGTCCAGTGTCAGATCAGCCACTTCGTAGAGATGCTTCCCGGAGGGATGGTCGGAGGTCAGCTTGGAGCTGTACGCGAGCGCGGTGACGGCGATGACCGTCAGCCCGTGAGCGCGACCTTGCAGCGCCAGCTCGATCACGTTGGCCGTCTTGCCGGAAACGCTGCCCACAAACAGCACGTCGCCGGGGCGGAGCTGGTTGCTGGCGAAGATGTGCTGGATGTAGCCGAACGAGAGCGCGGGATCATCCGGCAGTGCAGCGCGGGTGCGCACCACGTTGCCGATGCTCAGGCTGAAATCCAGGTTGGACAGTGCAGCCAACCCGCCCGCGCGGAACAGCAGCTCGCGCGAGATCAGGTGGCCGCTGTCGAAGACGTGGATCACGCCGCCATTCGCCAGCGCGTCCGCGCACAGTTTGGCCGCCTGGCGGATCGGCTCCGGCCGCGCCGCGATCTCTGCGATCTTGGCCTGCAAGGCTTCGAAATATCGCTCGATCCCCAGGACACCCTTAAGGGGTGTGAGCGTCATCATCTATCATCTCCTGATCTGTCGGCGCCTGTGCGGCGCCTGGCCAGTCCCCAGGACACCCTTAAGGGGTGTGATTCCGATCGCACTACGATCGGTTACGATCGTAGTACGTCGCGTACTTTTCCATCGCGTCCATCAGCGCCTTGACGTTCGCCAGCGGCACGCCCGGATAGAGGCCATAAATCATCATCAGCCCGCCCTCTTTGCGGCCCAGCTTCGTCACTTCCTCACGGATGAGCGCATCAATGTCGGCGGGCCGGCCCCCGAAAGTGATCTCCTGGCGGTCAATGTCCAGGTCAATGCACACCTTGCCCGCGAAGCGCGCCGCGATCCAATCTATGCCGTTCACCAGGTCTTGCAGGTTGACCACCTGCACGCCGCTGTCCACCATGTCGTCCACCAGCAGGCGGATGTCGCCGTCAGAGTGCATGTGGACGATGCAGCCTGCATCCAACGCAGGGCGCATCAGCCGCTGGTAGCTGGGCTTGATGTATTTGCGAAAATGCTTGGGCGACAGCATCGGCCCCACCTGCATGCCGAGGTCCTCGGGGTACGACATCCACTCCGCGCCCGCGGCCAGGTAGCGTTCGACCAGCGCCAGGTTGAACTCCTCCAGCATCGCGATCAACTTGTGCAGCCGCGGCTCATCGTCGGCCATGTCGAACATGAGCGCCTGGTAGCCGCGTATGTCGCACAACTGGAGGAAGGTGTGGCCGTGCCGGAGACCCGTTTGCAGCAGCTTGCCCTGCGCTTTGTTCTCGCGAATGGCGTGGGCGACGCGGTTCCAGTCAATCGGCGCCAGGCCGTCGGTCTGGTCGGGGTCGGGCGCGCGGTAATGCTCGAAAGCGGCCCAATCGGCCAGCGGATGCTCGGTCCCCAGGACACCCTTAAGGGGTGTGACGGCGCCGGTGATGCCGTCCTCCAATGTGTGCCACACGCACCCCCACGGGTCGGTGTAGGGCTGGTCTTTCCGCTGCACCGGAGAAAAGTCGGGGATGATCGGCGCATGCGAGGGAGTGAAATTCGGAAAGAGAAGCGGGTGCTCGGCCATCAACTCCTGGAGGGCATCCTGGGGATAGTGCTGCCAGCAGGCGGGGTTGATGTGGAAGATCATCGGGATGGTCTCGGGCCGCTCGAAGCGCACCGCGGCCAGGAGATTCTCTTGCGGATTCATGCGTGTCTCGTTTGTTGATCATACTGCGCCAAACGCCCCAACGCCACGGCAGGCGCTTCGGTGCCCACGGCGAACGCCGCCTTGGGAAACTCTTGGGCGATCCGCTGCCGCACCGGCCCCAACACCAGCTCACCGGCGTTCGTCAAGCCCCCCGCGACGACCACGTCGAAACGCTCGGCAGGGGCGAACAGGCTGCGTGCAGTGTACAGGGTCAAAGCGGCCAGGTCGGCCGCAACCGCGGCGGTGAGCTGGGCAGCCAGTGGATCCCCCTGGGCGGCGAGCCGCGCCACCACGGCTGCCACCGCTGCGATCTCGGCGCGGCTGAGCGGTTGCTGATAGGCCAGGCGTATAAAGTCCTCACGGAAGGTTGCTTCCGACAGGCCGAAATGTTGCCGGATGGCCGAATCCAGGCGGGTGGGCGCCTCGGCGCGACCTTCGAAGGCGCGGACGGCGCCCCGCAGCCCAGCCACCCCCAGGGCGTAACCGCTTCCCTCGTCGCCCAACAGGGCGCCCCAGCCGCCGAAAACACGCTGGCGTCCACACCTGCACTGCGCGCAGGCGCAAGTGTCGTCGGCGCGCACCGCCCACGCGGTTGCGCCCGTGCCGGCCACCACGGCGACACCGTGCGGATGGTACAGCCCCGCCCTGGCAAAGACGACCTCGCCCTCGCTGTAGCAGTGATAGCAGGCAAAGGGAATGATGTCGCGCAGCAACTCGGCGCTAAAGGGGGGGCCGACCAGGGCCGATACGCAGCACGTCACGCGGTCGCCGGAGATCTGCGCGCCGCGCAAGACGCTCGTCACGGCCGCGAGGACGGCTTGCTGGGATGCCTGGAGCGCGGTAAAGTTCGTGTTCACGTCGGCGGAATCAACGACGTGCACCACGCGTCCGCCGCGCTTCGCGTCCAGCAGGGCCGCCTGGCTGCGCGTTCCGCCCCCCTCCAGCGCCAACAAGAGGTCGTGTGGCATGGTGCTGATCCTGGCGCGCGCTTAGCCCTTCAACGCGCCCACCGTCAGGCCCTTTTCAATCCGATTCTGGAAAATGACATACACCAGCAACGTTGGAACCATGACGATCGTCACCGCCGCGAACATGCCGCTCCAGTCGTTGGTATATTGCTGCTTGATCTGCAAGTAATACAAGCCTTGCGAGAGCACGGAGCGCGTCTGCCCCTCCTTCAAGCCGGTGCTATCCATCAACGCAGAGGGCAGAATGAACTGGTTCCACTGACCCAGAAAATTAAAAATCGCCGCCGTCACCAGACCCGGCTGGGCCAGGGGGAGCATCACCTGGAAAAATGTCTGCGTGTGGCTGGCCCCATCTATGATCGCGGCTTCCATCAGGTCGCGCGGCAATGTCCTGAAAAAGCCATACAGGAAAAAGACGGTAAAGGGAAACGAGAAGGCGACATAGACCAGCGCCAGACCATGAAAAGTGTTGCGGAGGTGCAGGAATTCCATGATAAAGTACAGCGGCACCATCGCCAGGATGGTGGGGAACATCATCCCGCCCATGAACAGGTAGCGAATGAATTGCTTGCCGCGAAACTCGTAGCGAGCCAACACGTAGGCCACCATGGCCGAGAGCAACAGAGTGAGGAATAGCGACGGGATGACCACGATGAGCGTGTTGACGAAGAACTGGCCGATCTGGGCGTCCTTCCACGCACGCAGGTAGTTCTCAAAGTGCAACTGGGTGGGCATTCCCCACGGAGTGAACATGAGCTCCCGGTCAGTGCGCAGCGAGCTGATCACCGTCCAGGCCATCGGGTAGATGACGACAATGGCCCAGAGGACGAGGAAAGAATAAATCGGGATCTGCGTCAGCACCCGACCAATATTCCACCGTTTGCCAGACCGTGCGGTTTCAGACGATTCAGTTGGCGTCGCGAGTGTGGACATGGCTTACCTTCCTTTCGTCAAAACTCGACCGTTTCCTGGCTGCCGGCCCGTAATCCTATGATGGACAAAACGAGCACCACCATCATCAGGACGACGGCCAGCGTCGTTCCGTAACCAAAATTCCCTTGACGGAAAGCCGTTTGATACAGATACGATGAAAGCACCTGGGCCGCACGCCCAGGCCCGCCCGTCTCATTCGTCAAAAAGGACACGTAAACGAACATATCCATCGCCATGATCATCAAAAAGACAACAGCGGTGCGCAGCGATTCGCGCAGCAACGGCAGGGTGATTTTCCAAAAGATGGCCCATTCCCCGGCGCCGTCAATCTTGGCCGCCTCGTAAAACTCGGTCGGGATGCTGCCCATGCTGGCCATGAACAGCACCATGTAAAAACCCGTGGCCTGCCAGACGGCGACAAAGACAATCGCGGGCAGAACCGTCACGACGTCTCCCAACCACGGGAATGTCGCGAGTTCCTTGATCCCGAGGGTTTTGAACGTGTTGCTCAAGATTCCGAGCGTGGGATGGTAAACAAAGTTGAACAAGACCCCCACCACGGCCATCGAAAGGACCTGCGGGAAAAAGAACGTGGTGCGGAAAAAACGCTGCCCCCGCAGCCCGCGCGTAAAGAGCGCGGCAAACAGCAGCGCCAGGGCAATCGTGATCGTGGGCAACGTGAGCAACACTTTGGCGTTGTTTTTAAGCGCGTTCAAGAATAGATCGTCCTGCGCCAGCCTGGCAAAGTTGTTAAGGCCATTGAAAGTAATGTTCGCCGAAACCCCGCGCCAGCGGGTGAAGGCAATGAGGATCGCGCTGGTATAGGGTAGGACGACAAACACCGTATAGAGCAACAGGGGAATGAACAGAAATCCGAATATAAAACGCTTTTGCCCGTGTCTCATCGTTTGAGCTCCTATACATTGAAGCCGGGCTTCCACGAGAAACCCGGCTTCTTTCCGAGTTAGCGGGACGACCAGACTTACTTGGCGCGCTTGTATTTCTTGATATCCGGATCCTTGGCCGTTTGGTCGGCCAACTTTTGGACTTCGTCACAGAACTGGGGCGGCTTGATCTTGCCGGTCAGCAGTTGAGTGGAGAGCGCCTCTATGCCCTTCCACATCGCATCATACCAGCCCTGGATGTTCTGGATGATGGCATCGCCGCCGGCATTGGTCGCCATATCCACCTGCGACTTCATAAAGGCGGTGGCTTTGGCGCCTTCCAACCCGCCGACCACAGCCGAAATGCTCAACACGTTTTCGGCAAAGTATTTGGCCTCGGCCTTGCTCATCAGGACGCGCAGGAATTCAAAACCGTGTTTCTTGTTCTTGGCCTTTTCCGGGACGATGAACGGCTCGCCGCCCTGGGTCTCGGCTGCCTTGGGATTGCCCTTGCTGTCCTTGAACGGCGGGCAGATCGCCATCACGGTCTCGAAATCGGCCGGCAGGATGGTCTTCATCTCGTTCTCGAGCCAGCCGCCGCACGGAATAAAGGCAGCATTACCCTTGTAGAACTCGGTCTGCGAGGCAGTGTGATCCAGGCCCGGCGTGCCTTCCAGGAACAAGCCCTTGTCGTACAACTGATAGTAGCCTTCCGCCGCGCGCAGGACCGCCGGGTCCTTCCAGATGTTCGGCTCCAGATTGTCAATCTTGACGATCAGATCGTTGCCGCCGGCCGAGTAGAGCAGCGACCACAGGACCATGTACTGGATGTAGTAGGGGTACTTGGCCTGGTGCGTCCACGGCGCGATCTTGCCGTCTTTCTTGAGCTGGAGGCTGAAATCAATCATGTCTTCCCAGGTGGCGGGGTACTTCCAGCCGTTAGCCTTGAACAACTTGTTCGAATAGCAAATGCCATAGCCGGTGAAAACAAAGTTGATGCCGCGCTGCTTGCCATCGAACACCAGGGTATCTTGCGAACCGGGGATCAATGTCTCCTTGACCTTTTTGCCCGGGATATCGAACGCGGGAGCTTCCATCAGTTCAGCCAGGTCAGCCAGTTGGCCGTCGGCCACCAGGGACGCATTATCCATCTGACCGGCGCCCGAGTTGTCAATCACATCCGGCGGGTTGCCGCCAACAAAGCGCGGGCGCAGCACATCGTTCACCCGCTGGAGGGGAACCACACCCACCTTGACGCCGGGGATTTCTTTTTCCATCAGGGAAGCGGCGTACTTGATGTACTCGTGACCATAGCCGCCGGAAAAGAACTGTCCGTCCACCTCAGCCGCGCCGAGCTTGAACGGGTTGAGGGCCTCTGGCGCAACCTTGAAAGGAAAGTCGGGGACGGCGACAGGGGCCGTTGTGGGCGGCACTGCGGTAGCCGCAGGCGCGCTGGTGGCGGCTGGGGCCGGCGCGGGTGTTGCGGCCGGACCGCAGGCAGCCAGGGCGGCGCTGGCAGCAGCCGCTCCACCATAGAGTGCGGTTGCCTTGAGGAACTCGCGGCGAGAAATCTTTTTCACGGGACACTCTCCTTTTCTGATTTGTTTGTGGGTGCTACGTGAACACCCTCGATCTGCCGAGCTAATCGCGTCATTTGTCATGGACCTATGTGGTTTGTGAGACCGTCAGTCACGCTCATCCTCCTTTATCCACCAGGCGGGCCGGTATGTTCCCACATGGACAGTGATTGACACGTCTAAACCGTCAACACGCGGATGCCCTTGCTCGCGAGCGCGTCCACAAAATCAGGTGGTGTTGCCGTGTCGGTCACGATGACGACTTACCTGCCAATGCCGAGGATGGCTCGATCAGTCATCGTCTCAGGCAAATGATCATTGGTCAAGCCATGCTCGGGGTCAACCGAACGAATGCCGATGAATGATCCCTCGCCATAGCGCAACATGCCGCCCAGGCACACCAGCGTAATGTCGGGCACATCGCTGAGCGTATTCAGCGTCAACAGTGAGTTGTCGTTTGTTGTCCACGAGAGATCACCTGATGAGGATCTACAACGATCACAAACAGTCTCAAACGACCATCATGCTAACATAGAATCAATCACGAGTCAATACTCCAAAATCATACTCGCTCGAGATTTATCAAAACACATGACATAAACAATCAGGCAGCAGAGTTAGAGCGGCACACGCTTCAGTGGAAAATTCCGCTCCCGATCTTGTACAAACCCGGCAACTCGACCGGTAACCGTCCACGCGGCTTGACCTTGCCCGTGAGCACAGCGACGAGCGCCTCGATGCTGGGCGGATTACTGCCATAGCTCGCCAGGTACGTTGGCACAGCCTCGAGGTACAACAGATCATACGGCCCGCGCACGGCCACGACGATGGTCAGGATTTTCGCCTTGAGCAGCGCATTGACCAAAGCGACTTGCTGGTGATTCTTGCCTGCGTCCGTCATTGCCACAATCACGGTGCGGCCATCTCTAGTCATCCCCAGCACGGCGTTGATGTCCAACGCTTTGGGCGGAGCGTTCATCGTCACCGTCGTCGCGCCGAGCGCCTTGCCCAGACCGATGCCATTTGCCGTTTCGACGACGAGCAGTTTAGCATCGGCGGACAGTGGAATCAAGTGTGCGTCATCACGCACAAGGGTTATGGACTGCGTGGCAACGTCACGCGAAATAGCTTTGACCTCGGCTGTCCCAACTTGCGCGTTCGTCCTTGGTCCTTTGTCCTTGGTCAGAATCCCAAAGCGTTGCTTGGCGACGAGGACACGCCTCACCGCTTCGTCGAGCCGCGCCATCGGAATCTCGCCCGATTTGACCTTGTCCACAATCAGCTGATGCGCCTGGCGATGCTGGGCGTAATCGCCGTGAAAGGCCAAAATGTCTGCACCCGCCTTGAACGCAGCGACGGCGGCCTGCGGCGCGGCGCGAAGCGAGCCGCTTTCGTAGAGCGCGCCCATCACGAGCGAATCGGTCATCACCAGACCGTCGTATTTCATCTCGTCGCGCAAAAGGCCGGTCAGTACCTTGTGCGAAAGCGTCGCAGCCAGACCAGGCGTCGGGTCAATCGCCGGGAAGGTGACGTGCGCGGACATGATGCCCGCGACGTTAGCCCGGATCGCCGCCTTGAACGGCGCGAACTCGACAGCCTCCAAGTGAGCGCGGTCGTGCGGGACGGTGGGCAGCGCGACGTGCGAATCCACAGCCGTATCTCCGTGACCGGGGAAATGCTTGCCGATCGCCATGACGCCCTCGGCCTGCATCGCTTCGATAAAGGCCACACCATATTCCGCCACGCGCGCCGGCTCAGAGCCGAACGAGCGCGTGCCGATGACGGGATTATCCGGGTTGTTGTTCACGTCCAGGTCCGGCGTCAGGTCCACGTTGATGCCCACGGCCTTGAGTTCGGCAGAGATGGCCCTGGCGATTCGGCGCACACTGTTCACATCGCCCGTCGCGGCAACCGCCATCTGGCTCGGAAATTCGGTATAGCCTTTGGACTCGCGCATCCGCGTGACCACGCCGCCTTCTTGATCAATGCAGATAAAGAGCCCGGGTTGATTGCTCTGCCTCGCCGCCTGCTGCAAGTCGGCGTTGAGCTGCGCGAGTTTTTCCGGCACGTCCACGTTATTTTCGTAGAGAATGATGCCGCCCACATGCACCTGCTCGATCATCTGGCGCATGTCGAGTGTGAGCGATGTGCCCTCGATGCCGATGATCATGATCTGGCCGACTTTGTGCTCCAGACTCATTTTGGCGATGAGATCAGGGATTGTGGTCATGCTCACCTCACTGCTTCCAATCGTTCTACGACTCGTGGCAACTCGCTCAACGTAAAAATGATGGCGTCCGGCCGAACGGTCTGATTCTCTGCATACTTGAAACTCGCGGGCCGATAGAACGGATCGAGCTTGTGCAACTTGCCGCCTGGCCTGCCCGCCACCTGCCCTGCCGTCTCTTCATCTGGCGTGCCGATCTTCCAGATTACCTTGAAGCCGAATCGCTTGGGCGCGACAACGTCGTCCTGGTAGTGATCGCCCACACTGATCTGTAACGGTGCTGCTTGCGGCCAATCGCCAAAGAAACGCAAGTCGTTCTTGAGCGCGTGGTTCACATCGGGCGTCAGAATATCAGTGAACAAGGGCGTGAGCCCAAGCGCATTGAGGACAGGCCGTTGGTATTTCGACAGGCCTTTCGTCGCTACGACCAGCGCGCGGCGCGGGCTTGCCAATCGCTTCAACACCTGATCCGCGCCATCCAGCAGGGCCGCGTAAGGTGGCCCCGCCTGTTGGTTGGCAATCTCGACTGCTTTCGTTTCGAGGCTCACACCCAATCGTTCGGCCACGGTATTAAAGATGTCATCCCAATCCATCGCCAGAACCGCCGAGACGCTGGGGTCTCGCTGGCGGTCCAGATTCTCCTCAAGCACCTGGCGGCGAATCTCGCCCGCATCCAGTCTCACCTTGCGCGCCAACTCGGCAAACACGACCGGAAACACGGCGGGTTCAAACGGACCTCGGATGATCGTGCCGTCCAGATCAACAAAGACCACACTGGCATATTTGAAATTCGGCATTTGATACTTGGGATTTGATTAGCCTTTGACAGCCCCAATCCGCAGCCCCTGCATGAAATACTTTTGGAAAGCAAAGAAAAAGATGATCATGGGGATAGCCGCCAGCGCCGCGCCAGCCATCAGCAAACCATAGTTCGTGCCAAACTCGCTCGTGTGGACAAAAGAGAGACCCACCTGGAGTGTGAACAGGTCGGGGCTTTGCAGAACAATGAGCGGCCACAGGAACGAGTTCCAGTAACGCTGGAAGGCAAAGATGGCCGTCACGGCCAGCGCCGGGGCGGACAGCGGAATAATGATGCGCGTATAGATGCTCCATTCGGACGCGCCATCTACGCGAGCGGCGTCTTCCAACTCGCTGGGCAGGGTCTGGATGAATTGCTTTAGCAGGAAAATGCCGATCACATCGGCCAGGCCGGGAAGGATAACGCCCGCAAACGTATTGACCAGCTTTAGCTTGGTGATCATCAAGTATAGCGGCACGAGCGTCACTTGACCGGGAATCATCAGCGCGGCCAGAATCATCCAAAAGAACAGATTCGAGCCGGGAAACTTTTTCTTGGCAAACGCATAACCCGCCATCGAGTCAAACAGGACGTGCACCGCCGTGCTCAGAAGGGTGATGAACGCCGTGTTGATGAACCAGAGGTAAAGGCGCGGCATCCGGATGAACTGATCGGGATTGAACAGGCGCAATTTGCCATTGCCGCTCTTTTGGACGATCTCTACAAAATTGTTGAGCGTGGCGTTCACTGGGATCAAGTCAGGCGGCAGCTTGACCGTGGAGGTGGCCGGCGTCAGCGCTGTGTTGAACAGCCAGTACAACGGGAACAGGCTGACGATGGCGACGACCGCCAACAGGAGAAAAATGATCACCTGGGGCAGCGCGTTCCAAAGGCCAAGCCACGTCCATGTCCTGGGTCGTCGAGAGACGGGTCGGGCGAGACTAGCCATAGCGCCTGCGCTCCTAATACTCGATATCGGTGCTCAAGAACTTGAACTGGATGAACGAAAACACTGCAATAATGGCAAACAAAATCAGCGCTTCGGCGCTGGCTTTGCCATAGTTGAAATCGCTAAAGGCCGTTTGATAGATCAACTGGACCAGCGTCATCGTCGAATTGATCGGCCCGCCGCCGGTCATGATGTAGACGCGCTCAAAAATCTGAAAGCCCGCAATGGTATAGATGACGGTCAGGTAAAGCGTGGTCGGCTTGAGGAGCGGGAAGGTGATGCTGATCAGCTTTTGCAGGCCGTTCGCACCTTCGACCTCGGCGGCCTCGTAAAAGTCGCGCGGGATGGAACCCATCGCCGCCGAATAGAGCACGACGCCGCTGCCGGGCACGATCAGGACGGTGCTCAACACAATGCTCCAGAGCGCAATGTCCGGGTTCTGTAGCCAGAGGACGCGCTGCAGTCCCAGCAGCTTTAAAAGATAGTTGAAAAAGCCATAGTCCGGCTCAAAAATCCAGATCCAAACCAACGAGATGACGACGATACTGATGACGTTCGGCAGATAAAATGCGCCCCGGAAAAAGGATTGAACGCGATTGGACAGCGGCATGATGAGTGACGCCACAACCAGCGAAGATGTAATCCAGGCGGCGACGACGAACACGGCATAGACAAACGTGTGCCGCATCGAATCCCAGAAAAGCTTGCTGGCAAACACATCTTGAAAGTTCTTGAGTCCGACCCACGCACTGCTGCGCAGGTCAACCTTTTGGAAGGCGAGCAGGAACGCTTGCGCTACCGGATAGCCGATAAACACAAAGAACAGAAGCATGCTCGGCAAGATGAAAAAGTAGCTCCACTTGTGGCGGTTCCATAATTTGAGCAGACGGTGAGTGGAAGCCGCTTGAGTTACGGTCATTGGCCTACCTCATTACCCCCACCCTGACCCTCCCCTGTCCCAAAGGGACAGGGGAGGGAACACTCCCTTCCCCGGTCAAAGACGGGGGAAGGGCTGGGGAAGGGGGTTACTTGCTCAGCGCATCCAGTTCCTTCTGATACGCTGGCGCGATTTCATCCATCGCTTGCTGGGCGGTTTGCTTGCCGAGGATGATGGACTGGAGCGCCGCGCCGTATTGGCTGCCCAGTTCGGCCGTAGTCGCCACCGGCGCTTCGTACACGCCATACTCGACCAGCTTGGAGATCATGGCGCGGGCATCGTTGGTGGCATAGCCCGTGTTGCTCTTGCGCAGGCCGGGCGCGAGCTGCCAGCCGGGGATGTCCTTCGCTACCTGGCTGCCGGTCAAGTATTTCGCCAGCTCGTGGGCAGCCTTGAGCGTGTCCTGATCGCTCGTATTGACGACGGCATATAGGCCGAACGCGCCGTTTGTCACCGTCTTGCCGAGCTTGCCCACTGGCGGCGGCACAACAGCCAGCGGGAAATTCTCTTTCTCAAGGTCCGGGATAAAACCGGGCGTGCTCATGAGCATCGCCACCGTCTTGCGATCCTTGAACTGCGCGCGGACACCGGCCTGATCCACCGTGCCAAAGTCGGGCGGCGTGACCTTGTGAACGAGCGCCAGGTCGGCGAGCTTTTGCAGCGCCGAGACGCCTTCCGGCGAGTTCTGGACGAATTTCTTCCCGTCGGCGCTGAGGATGCGGCCGCCGTCAAGGTACATCAGCGGGTAGTACTCGACCGCGCCCCACTTGGACGACGACGTAAAGCCATAGACTTGCGTGCCATCCGCCTTCTTGTAGGTCAGCTTCTTGGCCGCTTCGACAAACTGATCCCACGTCCACGGCTTTTCGAGCGTGGGCAGGGCGACTCCCTTTTCCTTAAAGATGTCGGTGTTGGCAAAGATGCTGATGGCCGTCACCCACAACGGCCAGGCCCAAATCTTGCCGTCCACCGCCGCCACCTGAAAGCCGCTCGGATAAAAGTCGGCCTTGTCGGCGTCGGTCAGAAATGGCTCGATGTTGGACAGCACACCCTGCTTGGCATAGCGTGGCAAGTTGGGGCTGGTCACGCGGAACAAGTTGAGGTCGGTCTTGGCCGCCAACGCGGCTTCCAGCTTGGTATCGCCTTCCGCCGTCCACGGGATGCCGACGATGTTGACCTTGACGTTGGGATTGGCCTTTTGAAAGATCTCTATCGCCTTGGCTGTGGTGACAGACGTGGCATCCGTGCCGCCTTCAGTGTAGCCGCGCTGATAGAACGTGAGCGTCACAACCTTGGGCGCGGGCGGTTTGGTCGGCTCTGGAGCCTTGGTCGGTGCGGGCGGCTGGGTCGGCGCAGCCGCCGGAGCCGTGGTCGGTTCAACCGGCTTGGGTGCTTGCGTCGGAGGCACAGGCGTTGCCGCCGGGCCGCAGGCCACAAGCAACTGGCTTGCAATGATGAGCAAGCTGATGATGGTGAAAATGCGCTTCATGGGTTCATTCCTCCTTGTGTGTATTCATACTGCGTATTGCGCACTGCGTATTGATGCACGACCGATTGTTGTTCGGTTCACCTCCTTCTAGGCCGTTCGGCTCAAAACCGGAATGGCCTGCGTATTGAGCGACCTAACTCTCGGATGAGTCATTGGCGGTCTGCCGTCTGCGGTCAAGCTGTTTCCAATCCCGGCAGGTATCCTGATTTGCGCACCCACGCGCCCGGCTGCATCATCAGCGCGACTGCCTTTTGAAATCCCCCCAGGCAGCCGCGTGTTGTGCCCAAAGCGTCATAGAAATCCAGGTAGCGGAACGACGAGATACCGCCCCGAATGAACTCGTGCGAGCGCAGGACGCTCAGATAATCTTGCCACACGTCTGTCGCATCGAGGTAAACGTCCGCGCGCCAACCCTCCATGTCTTCCCAGTTTTCTGGAAAGTATACACCCTGAACCCGGTGCGCGGATAGGTCTCGCTTGATAGCAGGCAGCGCCGCGTAAAAGACCGCATCGCGGACAATCTCGTGCGTGGCAACGTGATCCTTGTGAAAGCTGCCCTTCCAGTGCGTCAGGATGATCGCAGGCTTTTCCACGCGGATCAGGTCACACACCTGGAACTTGACCTCGTCACTCGTGGGCAACTCGCCATCGCGATAGGGCAGCCAGATCGCTTTTGCGCCCATCAGCCGCGCTGATTCTTCCACCTCGTGCTTGCGCTGCTGGGCATAAACGTCCGGCAGCAGAGTCGGGTGGCCGGCCTCACCCAACGTCATGTGGACAATTGTCGCCGCGTGACCGGCGCGCGTGTGCTTGAGCACGGTCGCAGCGGCCATGTTCTCCGCGTCGCCCGCGTGCGCGCCGATGACCATCATCTTGCCGGGTGACCAGGTGTTCATGGGCGGTGAATACAATTATAGCTCTTTTTTCATCACGGCAAATTGCCGCACCTGTTTGAAACCGGCCAGCGAGTACAGCCGCGCCGCAGCCTGGCCTGTCCACAGGAACCAGGCACAGTGAAAACCTTTGGTCAACATGATGGAGAGGCAACGAAAGAGCAACAACCGCCCGATGCCCTGGTTACGCAGCTCTTCCATCACGCCGAATGGCCCGAACCGCTCGCGCCGCTGCTGACAATAGCCGACGATGCCATCATCCCGCCTGGCGACCAAGAAGCAAATCTCATCCGAGCCTGGCCCGAACAGTTCGAACAAGTACTCTTGAGCCAGGCGGAACCAATCCCAACCAAAGCGTTTGGCAATGAAGGGCATTAGCTCTGGCAGGTCGGCGGGCTGAACCGGACGCACAGTGATGCCATCTTGAGCGCGTTGCCGTTCGAGTTCCATGATTTCGGGCGGAATCTGAAAACCCGTCAACTCGGCGCGCATCGAGATGGGCATTGAGGTCGTTTGCCAACCGGTCGCGTGCAAGAATGACATCGCAGTGGGATAGGCTTCCACGTCCACGCCTGGGATGAAATAGTTGGGCGTGTAGGGCGAAATCAGCACACGCTGGCGGCCCAGCGAGGACAGTCGAGTCAACGTCGCATCGAAAAGCAGGCGGCCAATTCCTTGCCGGCGATGTTGCGGATGGACGCCGAACGCCGTGATCCAGCCCACCTCAGTCTCCAGTCCCTGCAAAAAGAGCGGAACCTGCCGCGCGATAGACAGCACAAAACCTCGTAACTCGCCGTCTGCTTTCCCGTTGGCACGGGACTCGGCCGCCACGAGTAGCCCATCCGGATTGAAATTGGCGTCCAGCAATACGCGCGTGCGGAACGTGGATGCGTTGAGGCGGTCGTAGACCATCGCTGCGTTCCACAACTCGAAGAGTGCGGGTTCATCTGTGCCGCGATAGGGACGCAGGACGGTCTCAGTCATAGCGACAACCTTCAGCCAGCTCGGTCAAGAGTCCCAGCTTCCATGGCTCGACGCGCGGCGAGACGGAGCAAGCCGAGCTCAGAATGTAACCCCCGCCGGGCGCGCCATCGCGCAGGCAGCGAGATGCTTCTGTTATCACTTCTTCCTTCGTCCGATAAGCGAGCAGCGCAACCGGGTTCAGGTTGCCTTTGATGAACAGTCTATCGCCGATACGTCGCTTGCCTTCGGCCAGTTCGACGTTGCCTAACGGCGGCGGATCGAGTGTGTCAATCCCTTGCGTACCGGTCTCGGCCATCAGCTCGAGTCGGTCGCCGATCTTGCCGCAGGTGTGAGTATATACCGGCACGCCCTCTGCTGTGACCGCCTCCGCCACTCGACGCTCGTAGGGCACAACAAACTCACTGTACATCTTGCGCGAGATGAACGATCCACCCGCAAACGCCGACGAGATCAGCACTGCGTCAAGCCTGCGCCGGGCTTGAGCCGCCGCCCAAGTGACTGAAGCTTCCGTCAGCCGATCGAGCAGCGCATGAACCTTGCCGGGATCCGTCGCCAGCCCAATCAGCGCCTGTTCGTAGCCAAGCAGCTCCATGTAATGCGTGAACGGCGAAAACACCTCGCCGTGAATCGAAACCTCGTCGCCGACTTGCGCCTTGACCCGTTCTATCGTACGGAAAAAAGTAATCGGGTATCTCGCACAGCGGGCCGGGCCTGAGCTTGTCTGCCAGCCATGGCACATGGTAAATGTTCCAGATTCCAAAAGATTTGCTGGACGGCCGGGAAGGTTGATCAAGATGCCGTCGAAGCGATAACGCCTCTGTAACTTGACCAACGCCTCCGCAAACCCTTCGCTCGTGAACCAGATGCGGTGGGGAGGCAGCCCCGCGTTCAGAAAGTAATGCCCCAGTGCCAGTTGGCACATCACTGGCACGCGGTCGGGTTGTTGATGATGCATCGCTCTGGCAATGCGTTCGCGGCCCGTCATCGCTGGGTCATTCAGACCTGACAGGTTCCCCAAACCTGTCACGTGTCACTCGTACAAAAGATACGGCTCGCGCTTCCTGGCAAACTCGGCTTCGATAGCGGGCCAGGTAGCAGTGATCTCGCGAACTGTTCTATCCCCGGCCAATCCTTCGCGCACCGCGGCGACTCCGGTCAGCAGGTCCAAGTGAGGCGGGCGGCCTTCCCAACTGGAGCTGAGAAACTCGAATCGCTCTGGCGCTTGCACGCGGCACGCGGCGATGACGTGCAAGCCTGTGGCCACGGGGCGGAAAGCGTCCCGGTCTGTCACATGCAGTTGGACGCCACTGCATCTCTGGCCCGTGTGCTTGCTGGCTGACGGCACGAAATAGAGCGAACGGAAACGCACGCCGGGCAAGTCCAGGCGATTGAGCGACTGTGCCAACTCGTAACCGTCGAGCCACGGCGCGCCGACGATCTCGAACGGCAGCGTCGTGCCGCGCCCTTCGGAAAGGTTCGTGCCCTCGATAAAGCACGTGCCGGTGTAGACCGTCGCCGTCGTCAAATGCGGCATCCCCGGCGAAGGCGCCACCCACGGCAAGCCGGTCTGATCGAACCAACTCTCGCGCTTCCAGCCGCGCATCTCGATCACGTAGCAGTCCGCATTGAGCTTGTGCTCTGCATTGACGTAGCGCGCCAGTTCTCCCGTCGTCAATCCGTGGCGAATCGGGATGGGCACGCTGCCAACGAATGATTCAAGGCCCGGGTCAACCAGCGGCCCTTCGATGCGCTCGCCGTTGATGGGATTGGGCCGGTCGAGCACGATGACGGGCTTGCCTGCCTTGGCCGCGCCGCGAAGCACGTAATATAAGGTGCTGATGAAGGTGTAGAATCGCGCGCCCACGTCCTGCATGTCGAACACAAGCACGTCCACGTCGGTCAGCATCGCGGGCGTCGGCTCTTTGGTCGGGCCGTAGAGGCTAAAGACCGGCAACCCTGTGCGCAGATCAACGGCATCGCCCACGGGCGCGCCGTCGGCGGCAGAGCCGTCAAAGCCGTGCTCAGGGCCATAGAGCGCCGTCAACTCGACGCCTGCGCCCAGCAGTGCGTCCACCGCGCTCGTACAGTCCCGCGTCACGGCGGCGGGATGCGTCGCCAATCCTATGCGGCGGCCCAGCAAGACATCAAGCCGCTCGTTGACGAGGAGGTCAAGTCCGGTTTCGATCATGGCTTGTATACTGCCGGAGGATGATTTCATCGAGCGGTCGTTTGGGCACGTGGTGCTTGCCTTCGCTATCGCGCCAGTACTTGATGTCTCCGTCCGGGCCGACGACTTCAAGGACAATGGTTTCCTGAGGCTTGCCCAGCGCCAGGACGAGTAGAATTTCAAAGCGAGTCGAGAGGTTGAGCGCCTGAGCCAGTTCCGGCTTTTTGATCGAGGCGATGATGCAGCCGCCCAGCCCCTTTTCCGCTGCGCCCAGCAAGATACTTTGCGCCGCAATGCCCGGATTGACGCCGAATGACTGGGCAATGTCCTTGTCGCCCAGAATGATGATGTATCCCGACGGACGTTCGCCTTCGGCCGGCCCAGGCCAATCCCTGAGATAGGCGGCCCAGCCCAGGTTGGAAAAGATCAACGCATTATTGTCCGGGTCGCACGACAGGATGTATTTGAGGGGTTGCGTGTTGCCAGAGGAAGCTGAAAGTCGAGCGAGGTCCACCAACTCTCGC
>CAYGWJ010000469.1:0-10463 GCA_964353405.1 uncultured Anaerolineae bacterium | reverse complement strand
GCAATCACCGTAACTTCAACCGACATGCCCGACAGGAAGGTGGTGGGCTGAGAGGAAGAATCCACGCTCGCGTATACTTCCACGGCTTGCGTGTTGCCCTCTGTGACGAGCGCGGGGGACACGCGCACAATCTTGCCGGTAAAGCCGCGACCCCCCAAAGCCTCGAACGTCATGCTCACCTGATTGCCCACCGCGACCTTGTCCAGATCGGACTCTTCTACGTAAAAGTGCACCTCGGGCGTGTCCAGGTCAGAGATGATGATGGAACCCTTACTATCTGAAGTATCTGACGACCCTATGCCGGTGCCCGCTTTGATCGTCACCGCAGTGACCGTCCCAGTGATCGGCGCGACCAGCGTCGCGTTCTGCAAATTCTCCTGCGCCTGCGTCAATTTCGTCTCAGCCTGCAGCACGGTGAGTTCGGCCTCTTTCACCGGGTCGCTGTACTTGATGTCATTGTAACTCGACAGCGCCGATAGATACGATTGCCGCGCCGAGACCAGGCTGCGCTGCGCGGCAGTCTTGTTGTTGTCGGCTGTTTGCTGAAGGCTCAGAAAAGTGGCGTTGGCACTGGCCGCGCGCGAGCCCATATCCTCATAGTGTATCTTGGCCTTATCGCTGTTTGGGTTCTTTTGCAAAGCCAGCCAGGCATCGCCCAGCTCGCTCTGCCAGAAATCGTTCCAGAACTTGGCCTGTTGCAGCTGTGCCGTAATATCGGTCAACTGCGTGGAGGAATAACTCCCTTGAGCACTGACGATGCCGAGCCGGGCGTTTTCCAGGCTCTGTGCTGCTATCGTCAAATCCGTGCCCTCCTCGGCCTTGCGCTGCGCCTTTTGCAGCGCCAGCCGCGCCTGTTCCAGCGTGTAGGTGGCTTCACGAATGGCGGCATCCAGGTCAACCGTGTTCATCCTGGCGAGCACGTCGCCGGCTTGGACCTTGTCGCCGATTTTGACTTTCACTTCGGTCACCGTGCCGGTGGTTAGAAAGGCCACTGTTTTTTCAGTCGAGGGCGACAGATTGCCGGTGCCATCCGCCGAGATGACAATGTCGCCCCGGCTGACCGTCGCGGTTTGCAGCGCTGGCGCTTGAGGCGTTCTGGCCCGAGCCAAGTAACGCGTGTAGGCCCAATAGCCCCCACCGGCCGCGGCCAGCACCACCAGAACGATCAAGCTGATCAGGACTCGTTTTCTCATTAGGCTACTCCATTCTTTGGCTCATGTAGGCTTGCAGGTGGCGTAGGACAAGTTGGCACGCTCCGCGTGTCCTACGCCGATTTCACCTTTGAGCCGACGTGAGCGCATTCTTCTAGTCTGCTGATGGGCCAGTCTCACCATCAGAGTATCATCCCACTCTCCGCCCTCCTACGCAAGTCAAGCTCGCACCGGAGAAATGTGGCCTTGTCATGCTCCATGCTGGTTGTGTTCCTTGAGGCGATTTGGCGCACGTTGTCACACTATCCAGGCGAACACGCAGGATGTGTTATTGAGTCTATCATAGAGCCTATGAAGATTTGATGAAGAAACGATTAGGGAATGATTAACCGATGTTGGTGGGAAAACGGCGAGGGAGCAAAGGGACCGAAGGGCTTTTAAGGGGGAAGAGATGTTTGGACAGTCTAGCTCGAGGCCAGCGGCAGAGCAAAACCAAAGGTAGAGCCAGCGCCTAATGTGCTTTCGACCCACACCCGCCCGCCGTGCGCTTCCACCAACTGCTTGACGATGGCCAAGCCCAGGCCCGCCCCACCCGTCGCGCGCGTCCGCGAAGGGTCAACCCGGTAGAAGCGCTCAAAGACATACGGCAGGTGGTCGGGTGCGATGCCCGGCCCGGTGTCTTGCACCAGGACGCTCACCCATGCGCCATCCGGCTCCGCCGTCACGGTCACTTGTCCACCCTGCGGTGTGAAATCCAAAGCGTTGTTCAACAGGTTGCGCAACACTTGTCCTACGCGGTGCAGGTCGGCTTTTACCAGCGGCAAATCATCCGGCACACGAACGACAACCGATATGTCGCACGCCTCGGCGCGCGGGCCCAGCACCTCCACCGTCGTCCGTATCACATCATCCATTTTCACTGGCAGACGTTCAAGGCGCAATTGACCCGCCTCTGCCTGCGCGAGTTCCTGCAAATCATTGACCAGCCGGTTGAGCAGGATGGCTTCTTCGTACAAGTTATCCACCAGCGCCGCGTCTGGTTGAACCAATCCGTCTTTGGCGGCTTCCAGGTAGCCTCGGATGTTGGTGAGCGGCGTGCGCAGCTCGTGGGCCACGTCACTCACCATGTTGCGGCGCAGTTGTTCCTGCCTGGCTAATCCATCGGCCATCGCGTTAAAGGCGTGCGACAACTGACCGATCTCGTCGCTCGAGGTAACATTCACCCGCGTCGTGAGGTCGCCTTTTTCCATTTGGCGCGCGGCGGATGTGAGGGACTCGACCGGCTGAACAATGCGGTGCGACACGAACAGCGTGATGAGAATGGCAACCGCACTCGCAAAAAGTGCGCTGAGTAAGACGGTGCGATAGATGGTGGCCGAAAAGTCTCTATTCGGCGGCGGCGGCTGAGAGAAGGGATTGATGTAATACGAGCCGACCCGCGTGGCATCAAAAACGACGTGGCCGGCGGGCGGCGACCAATGTGGGTCAGCGGTCCTGCCCATCAGCTCTTTGCTCGAATCGCCGACAATGTTGCCCTGGCGATCAGCCACCACCACACGTTGACTGTTCGCCTGGCTCCACTCGTCTATGACCGGCTGAAGGTCTTGCCAGTCTTGTGTTTGACTATAGGCTCTGGACAAGGCAAGTCCAAGGCCCCGTTGCCGCATAAAGTCATCGTGCGCCGTAAAGTTGCGGAACTCGCCGACTGTCCGCTGGCTGGCAAAGACCGCCATGACGCTGACGGTCACGAGCACGACCAGCAAGGTCGCCATCAGAAGACGGAAACGCAGGCTATGCAGCATCAGCGCCCTCGAAGCGATACCCGAGCCCCGGCACGGTCACCACGTAGCGCGGGCGGCCCGGCTCTGGCTCGATCTTTCTGCGCAGGTTCATGATGTGCGCTTCCACCGTGCGTTCCAAACCTTCATAGTCGTACCCAAAAGCTTGTTCCAAAAGCTCCAGGCGGCTGAACGCGCGGCACGGCTCCTTGACCAGGACTGCCAGCAAGCGGAACTCGGTCGGCGTCAGGTTGACGACCTGCCCGCTCGCCCGCACTTGATGCCGGACAAAATCTATCTCCATCTCGCCGAAGCGAACTCGCAACAGGCCTGGCTCTTGCATCCCAGCCGTGCGGCGAAGCACCGCCCGTATGCGCGCTAACAGCTCGCGCGGGTTGAATGGCTTGGTCACGTAATCGTCTGCGCCCAGGTCAAGCCCTTGCAGCTTGTCGTCGTCCGTCGAGCGGCCGGTCAGCATGATGATTGGCACCTGAGACTCGGCGCGCAAAATCCGGCATACGTCCATCCCATCCACCTGGGGCAGCATCAGGTCAAGCACGATCAGGTCAGGCTGCTTACGGCGAGCCAGCTCAAGGGCTTGCCGGCCGTCGTAGGCGGCCAAAACATGATAGCTATCCTTTTTCAGGTACAGCGTGACCAATTCAACGATTTTCTTGTCGTCGTCCACGACGAGGATTTTTGCGTCGGCCATCACGACATCCCGATGCGTCTTGTTTGTGGCTTTGATTGTATCACAACCATATAAAGATTTGATGAAGATTGAATGAGGATTAAGGCCCAGTCAGATGTTTTTAGGCAATACCGCAAAAGTCACTCGGCCCCCGGCCTGTCATTCCGAGCGAAGCGAGGAATCTCTTTGCGGCACAGAGATTCCTCGCTCGCAAAAAACGCTTGCTCGGAATGACAAAAGTGAGTTTTGCGCTACTGCGTTTTTAGTGAGGCTTGGCTCCTTCCGGCAGAGGCGATACGTAGCGCTTGCCCCTAGTGGCCGTGGCGAATTCCTCACGAGCGGCCCACACCGTCTCTGGCCTGGTCATCAGATCAAGCGCAGTGAGCGCGAGTGACTTGGCCGCCAACACCATCCCACGAGAGCCGATGCCCGAGCCGGAGGCCGCCACCACTTGCCAACTGTGCCCTGGCGCTCCAAGCGGCTGGCAGCAAGTGCTGAGGCTGCCCGTCGGCGTGATCTGGCTCACATCGGCGACTTCGGTGGAGGCAGGCATGACCACGAAGGTATCCGCCGCTGGGATGATCTTTTCGCACAGCGTTTCACCAAGGTCGGCCCTCGTTACGCCACGGCCAGACATCTGCAAGGTTTGGGCGATACCCATCTCCAGCACCTGGGGTGGAATGGACTTTTGCAGTTCTTTGGCAAACGCCATTTCCTCATCGGTAAATTCGGGAGCGCCAATCGCTTCCATCTTTTGGCGCATCAGATCGCCAATGACAATGTTGGGCAACATTTGATAGCAGCCGCTCAGGAAATCACTGTCGTACGTCGTGCCGGACATCAAGGCAGCGCCCTTGGCGATGTCAAGCATGCGCGCATAGACTTGATCCACTTGCTCCCGGCGCGGTGCGCGAACGTAATACCAGATCTGGGCAAAGGGAGGAACGATATTCGGGGCGTCACCCCCGTGGGTAATCGAACTATGAATGCGGACCTCTGGCTCGACATGCTCGCGCAAGTAGTTGACGCCGATATCCATCAGCATCACTCCATCCAAGGCGCTCTTGCCCATGTGAGGCGCAGCGGACGCGTGCGCTGCCACGCCATAGAAGCTCACGCGGAAGGAATTCATCGCCAGCGAGGAGCCGTTGCCGCCCGCGCTGTTGGTATAACCCGGGTGCCAGGCCAGAGCGGCGCTCAGATCGTCGAACACGCCGTCTCTTGCCATGAACACCTTGCCAATCAGTGTTTCTTCCGCCGGGCAGCCGTAGAACCGAACCGTCCCGGGAAGATGGTGTTTCTCCATGGCGTCCTTCACCGCCAGTGCAGCACCGAGACTGCCAGCGGCAAAGAGGTTGTGACCGCATCCGTGTCCCGGCGCGCCCTCCTTGACCGGCTCCCTGGCAGCCGACACCGTCTGCGAGAGTCCGGGCAGGGCATCATACTCTCCCAGAATGCCGATGATGGGCTCACCCGACCCCCAACTTGCCACAAAGGCAGTCGGCATTTGGCCCACACTCTTGTTAACCGTAAAGCCAGCCTGCTCCAGCTCTCCTGCTACCAACTGGGCGGCAAAGAACTCGAGCAGAGCAACCTCGGGGTTGTTCCAGATCGCTTGCGCGATCTCCACCAGTCTCTTTTCATGACGGTCTATGTAGCTCAGCGCGGTCTCGTCTGCGGCCATTTTCCTTCTCCTTCTGATCGTTGAGGATGTTGCACAGCCGGCAAGTTCTCTTAGAAGCTGTCTGAAAAGCCCGTAGTATAGGGCCTTGTGCCCGTTCGCCCACGAGGGGCTATGCTACTTTTCAGACAGGCTTTTACCGAAGCAGTGTCCACGACCGAGTATACTCCAAGTCGGTAATTTGTCATGGTGAGCCTCTTGGTGATTACCCACATCTTATCGGACTCCCGAACTTGTTCGGGCCTCTGCCTCAACAAGTTGAGGACTCTACCTACTTGTGGGTAATCACCAGGAGCCTCGCACTTAATCAGCAAGCGCTCTATCTTCCGAATCGGCAACATTTTTACATCTTGTTGACTTGTTCGGAAAAATATGTTACACTTTTTGTCTGAATTAGCGTGAGGTTGCGCGCCTATGAGTCACAAGGCCGATTCCCTTGATCGGGCCATTGTGGATTTGCTGATCCAAGACGGACGGATGTCTTGCACGGAGATTGCCCGTAGAATCGGCCATGTTTCCGAGCGTTCCGTCCGCTATCGTATTGACCGCATGGTAAAGCAAGGCGTCATCCGAGTCAGCGCGGTCGTCTCCCCCAAGGCAGTCGGATTCCCGGTCACGGCTGACGTGTTCATCGAGGTCGAGCCAGGGCGCATCATGGATGCAGCTCGCACATTGATGGAATTTGAAACGGTGAGCTACGTGGCGTGCTCCACGGGCGAGACCGATGTGAGCATCCAGATCGTGGCGCGGAATAACGACGAACTGTACGATTTCGTGACGCAAGTGATCGCCCAGGTGCCCGGGGTCAGGAAAACGACCACCGTGCTATTGCCTGTGGTTCTAAAAGATGTGTACCAGTGGTCCATTCCGCACAGTCAGTGCGCTGATGACTCGAAGCGGGAGACCTAGCCACGCCGCGATTCTCTCAATCACATTTGGAGGTGCTCAATGTCCCAATCGTTCCAAGAGGCCCTGACCTATTCGCAACGGTGGATTGACATTATCCACAAGCCAGTAGTATCAGAAGAAGACGGCAAGAGAATCATCGAGGAATCCAAGACCAACTTTGCGGAACATTATAACCGGGGTTGGCTAGAGTATCGCAAATCGGTGACCGAAGCTGGGGACTGGGCCGCGACGGAATGGACCGGCTCAGGCGCGATCTTTCGGGACGTGCTGGGCCGCGAGTTTATTGATTGCCTGGGCGGCTATGGGCTGTTGGACTTGGGCTGGTCGCATCCAGAAGTGGTGGACAACGTGCGCGCCCAACTGAGCCGCACTCCCATGCCCACTCAAGAGCTTGTTGACCCTTTGAGGGGTGTGCTGGCTCGCCTGATGGCGCTCATCACCCCCGGCGACATCAAGTACAGTTTCTTCGCCGCCGATGGCACTGAAGCGGTTGAAGGCGCGATCAAGCTGGCCAAGCTGTACACCCGCAAGAGCGGTTTCATTGCGGCGCTCAATGGCTTTCACGGCAAGACAATGGGCTCGCTCAGCATGTTAGGCAAAGCCGACTACCGGCGACCGGTGGGCGTCCTGTACGGCGGGCCGGTCTATCACGTTCCCTTTGGAGATGCCGATGCCGTCGAGCGGCAACTGGAAACCTGCCAACGGGTCGGCGTCGACGTCGCCGCGGTGCTGATGGAGCCGATCCAGGGTGAGGCTGGCGCGATCGTGCCGCCCGACGATTTTTGGCCACGTCTGCGCGAGATGACCAAGCGTTACGACTGCCTGCTCATCGCGGATGAGGTGCAGACCGGCCTGGGACGCACGGGCAAGCTATGGGGCGTGGATCACTGGAATGTCGAGCCGGACATTATCGCCGTTGCCAAGTCGCTCGGCGGCGGTGTGATGCCGGTGTGCGCCTTTTGCTCGACCGAAGAAATCTGGCAAGTGATGATGCATCCCAACCCGTTCATTCACACCACCACGACGGGCGGTGGAGCGTTGGCGTGCAGCGCCGCCATTGCGGCGATCAACGTCACACTTCGAGAACGGCTGTGGGAACAGGCTGCTGCCAAGGGCGACTATATCATCCCCAAGTTAAAGGCGCTGGCGGCTCAATACCCGCAAATCTATGAAAGCATTACGGGACGCGGGCTGTTGATCGGTATGCACTTTCGAGATGCCGAGGTAGGCTACAAGGTGGCTGCTGGACTTTTCAGGCGCGGCGTGCTCGTGGCCGGAACCCTCACCAGCGCCCACACCATCCGCATCGAGCCGCCGTTGATCATCTCCTACGAGCTGATTGACGAGGTGCTCAACCGGTTGTCGGACACGCTGGCGGACATTAGCCAGGCGTCTTGAAGCTTGACCTGTTCCACAAGGACAATTCGGCGACGACGCCGTAAACCAGTGTGGCAGGCCATTCCCATAGAGAGAATACATGAACATCAAACATGAAAAGAGCAGTGCCTTGCAGCGCAAAGCTGCTAACCTGATGCCTCTGGGCGTGAACTCGAACTTTCGCTACTGGGGAGAGGACATGACTCCCTACGTGCAAAAGGCCAAAGGCGCATACTTGTGGGATGTGGATGGCAACCGGTATCTTGACTACCGGATGGCATTTGGCCCCATCATTCTGGGCCACGCTTACGATGAGATAGACGCCAGGGTACAAGAAGAAATCCAAAAGGGTGTCCTCTTTGCCATGACCAGTGAGCTAGAGATCAGCGTGGCCGAAAAGATCGTCGCCATGTGCCCTGGAGTGGAAATGGTTCGTCTGGCTTGCTCGGGCACAGAGGCCACCATGCACGCGCTGCGAGTGGCGCGGGCCTATACTGGCCGGGAAAAAATTGTCAAGTTCGAAGGGATGTATCATGGCTTTCACGATTACTTGCTGTTCTCGACCTATGCTCCTGTGGCAGCTTACGGCAACCGACATGACCCGATCCCGATTCCGTCCAGTTCCGGGATTCCCAAAAGCCTCCATGACTTGATCATCACCCTGCCCGTCAGCGATTTTGAGGTTTTGGACAAGACGTTGCGTCGGGTCGGCCACGAGGTGGCTGCCATCATCGTCGAACCCGTCATGGGCAACTGTGCTGCCATCGAGCTGGCGCCAGGCTTTCTGGAATTCATCCGCGCCAAGTGTAATGAATATGGCATTGTCTTTATCCTCGACGAGGTCAAGACCGGCTTCCGGGTGGCGCGCGGAGGCGCTCAGGAATTGTTGGGCATCCTCCCTGACCTGGCCACCTATGCCAAAGCTCTAGGCAATGGTTATCCCATTGCGGCTTTTGGCGGAAGACGTGAGATCATGGAGATCATTGGCAAAGGAGTGGCGCAAGGCGGCACCTTCAACAACAACAAGTGCGGCGTGGCGGCCGCCGCCGCAACGCTCGATCTCATCCAGAAACAACCCATCTTGGAGACCATTGCCAAGCGCGGTCGCCGGCTGATGGACGGCCTCAAGCAAATCTTTGACGATGCCGGCATCCCCGCTTGCATCAATGGCTACCCGGCGATGTTCTCATTTGCTGTCGGCGTGGACAAGGTGACAAGCCAACGGGATTGGGCCAAGAGCGATCATGACTATTACCTGCGGCTGATGGAAGCCGCCATGGAACGCGGCGTGATGCCCGACTATGACCCGCGCGAGCCATGGTTTCTGTGCTACTCGCACGGCGATGCCGAGATTGACCAAACGCTGACGGTTATGCGGGACGCCGTGCGAACGGTGAAGCGTTAACGGCCCTATCCACACATCATGCTATAATGAGAAGGACGGAGGTGTGAAATGAGTGCTGCGCAAGAACAATACGCGACAGACACCCAAGGCAAGAAAACAGCCTTCATCCTTCCTCTCAAGCGTTATCAACAATTGATGGAAGACCTGCATGACTTGGCGGTCGTGGCGGAGCGTCGTGAAGAAAAACCTATTAGCCTCGAAGACATGAAACGACGGCTCAAGAAAGATGACATCCTATAACATCTCCTTCAAGCCGTCCGTCGAAAAAGGCAGTACCGCAAAAGTCACTCGCCCTTCAACTTGTCATTCCGAGCGAAGCGGCGTTGGGTACAACGCGGAATCTCGTTGTGGAACTGAGATTCCTCGCTCGCAAAAAACGCTCGCTCGGAATGACAAAAGCGAGTTTTGCGCTACTGTCGAGAAAGACCTGCGTCCCCTGTCCAAGTCAATCGTAGCTCGTGTGATAGAGCAAACATGAGGACGCCATGCCAACCGTTCGCCGTATTCCTGGCCCCTATCGTTTCTTCTTCTACAGCTTTGACTGCAATGAGCCAAGGCATGTTCATGTCCGCCGCGAACGGATGATGTGCAAGTATTGGCTTGAGCCTGTGGTGTTGGCAACGAATGACGGGTTCTCACCAACGGAACTGAACCGTATTCGCACCATCATCGTGAGACATCTGGAACATCTTCTGGAGGCGTGGGATGAACATTGTGGCGAGTAGTGAACCGCGTATTCTTGAACTGAAAGTCACTAATGAGAGCATCATCGCCCAACTCGCAGATGGCCGAACCGTGAGCGTGCCTCTCGCCTGGTCGTGGCGACTCTCGGAGGCAACTTTAGCGCAGCGGAATCACTTTGAGATTATGGGAAATGGGCAAGGCGCTCACTGGCCGGATATAGATGAAGACATCAGTGCTGTGGGGATGCTGTGTGGAACGCCGGCGCGTCGCCCCAAGCGTGTAGTAAAGTCTCAACAACGTAGGGTAGCATCAACAGCGAAGCGCGCAAAAGTACCCGCCTGATGTACTGTTTCTTGGCAGTGCCGCAAAAGTCATTTGCCTTTCAGCTTGTCATTCCGAGCGACCATTCGACTTCGCTCGGGGTAGGCGCGAGGAATCTCTTTGGCACCGAGATTCCGCGTTGTACCCAACTCTTCGTGGACGTCATTTCGCGGTAATCGGACGCAGGTGGACGGTCAGTCGTGGGCTTTGTGAGGCGCAACTTGAGTCGCCAACTCCTTTGCAAGTGAAAAATCGTCTGTTATGTTTTGCCCCACAGACGGTTTCCGTATAACACCTCTGTAGAGGCGGAAATACGAAAACCTTTTGTATCTTCTCAAAAAGTCGCGGTAAAACATTTGTGCATGTCACCTGAACCGCCATATACAGCGTAGAATCAGCGAGTGCGCCCAATATATGGCGGTAGTAGACCGGAAGAGCAGGGGTTTCCCGCGAATTATTGAGATGA
>CAYGWJ010000468.1:0-3274 GCA_964353405.1 uncultured Anaerolineae bacterium | reverse complement strand
TGCATCTGTTTCAACGCGGCAAGCGAGCGGGTCACAGTCCGGCTCAACTGGTGGGGCTGGAGGTGCCCGATGATCCATTGACTTTGTTGGGCTTGCCAGCCAAAGTGTCAATCTAACTCACCGTGGTTCTGAACCATGCCGGATTTCTGATTTCTGATTTTTGACACCCGCGCCTGCGGGTGCAGGTGTTTCGGTGTGCAGTGGGCTGATTATAACGCTGTTTGGAGCAAGTGGGAATTGCTAATCACCGGGACCATGAACTGTGCTATACTTCTCGCTATCACATTGCGGAGAGCAACCCATGTCTGACGCGACCGACATCCAACGTTACATGAACCGCTCGCTTGATGAGTTGATGCAAGATCTGGCCGTGTACCGCGAAGCGGCAACCGGCGGCGTCGAACGCGGCGACATTTGGCGTACAATTGAAGCTGCGCTGCGCCAGCGCATCTGCGACGAGTGGAACTGGTGCGAGCGGCGGCAGGACGCCCGCTTTGACGACCCGATGAATGTCGCCCTGGCGCTGGTCAGCCTCGTCGCACCGGATGCCACGCGCTGGCAAGTGCCGGCTGCGCTGATTGCTGCCATCCTCGTCAAGCGCGGGCTGGATGCGTTTTGCCAGTGTCCGCCCGTTGGGAACAAGTAACAACGTGACACGGTGATATGGTGACATTTTCATCTTGTCACCATGTCACCCTGTCACCTTGTCAGCCCTTCAAAGGAGCATCGCCATGCCACAACTCCCGCCTGAACTGCGCGTCGAAATCCGCAAAGTGGGCGACCAATTCCTGGCCGTCACCTCGCGCCCGAACGACAAGGAAATCTGCTCCAACCTCTTTGCCCACGACGCCGACAAGCTGGTGCACGTCGAGCCGCAGTGGATGTTGGAAAAAGGCGCGCGCAGTCCTGACATCTTGCGCGCCGATGGCGCCGCCGCCCCGCGCCCGCCGGACGACCAACTGCTGGTAAGCTATGGGCAGCGGCTGTATGGCTACCTGTTCGACGATGGAGCAAGGCTGCGATACTTTCTTGAGGACAATGACACCTATCGTCGCCCTATCTATTACCCACATCTTTTTGAGCCGCCACCTACAGCGGTTTTACGAAGTGAAATCCGCCATATATAGGGCGGCAGGCCACAAAAAGTCGCCGAAAACGGACTTGTGGGTAATAGACAGATCGTCGCCAGGCTCGCCTGACGCTGTGCCTGCATCCCGACGCGTCCGCGCTGTGGGGCTTGCCGTGGGAATATCTGCACGATGAGCGCGAGTTCCTCTGCCTGACCGGGCGCTTGCTGCTGAACCGTGTGCCGCTCGGCGTGGGTGAACTGGCGCCGGCCGAGGCCGCGCCGCCGCTGCGTATCCTCGTCGTCATCGCCGCGCCAGAGGACCAAGCCGAGCTGGATGTGGAAAAGGAGCTCGCCGTTATCCAGGACGCGCTCGACGAGGCCCACCGCGCGGGGCTGGTGCAGGTGGATTACCTCGACGATGCCACGCTGCCCGCGCTGCAGGACGCGCTGGGCCGCCAGGCCTATCACGTCCTGCAACAAAAACCCTCTCGCCGTCTTGAACCCGCGAGAGGGTCAATCTCCAATACCCAATCTCTAATCTCCAACCAACCTGTCCAACCCCAGTTCCTCCAACTTGTTCCGCGTGGGCGCGCCAGTCGCTTCGTCCCAGCCGCGCGCGGCGTAATACTCTTTGAGCATCAATTCCATGTCGGGCCCGTGACCGGCCTGGCCGCCATCGGGCAAAGGCTCGAGCAATAACCTGGGCAATTTCTCCGTGGCACGCGTCAGGCCCAGCCGCATGTTGTACGCGCGCTTCAGGTTCCAGGCTCGCTCGCCCGCCAGCATCATCTCTTCCAGCGTCCAGTCGTGGCCGGTGGCCGCGCTCAGCAGGTCAACCGTCGTATCCAGGTTGGCGGACGCAAAGGTGCACATCACCAGGCTGTTGCAGACCGTGCGCCAATCCTGGTGGCGCGCCACGTAGGCGGCCTTGCCGCCATCTACCAGGCGGTCGGTCATGGGGATGTCCAGCCGGTCCATCGAGCCGCCCATCTCGATAGTGAAATAGTCGCTCTGGTTGTGGCACGCGCCGCGCGGCGAGGTGACATAGACCAGCGCCGAGCCGGACATGGCGCGCGGGTCGTGCATGGGCACTTCGAGGTTGTTGACGTGCACGGCCAGCTCTGCCGCGCCGAAATGTGCGGCCAGTGCGTGGCTGCCCTGCGCCACGAGCGCGCCCAGGCCTTGACGCCGCGCGATTTGCTCGATCAAGTCAAAGCACGGTTTGGCGTCGCCCCAGCGCAATTCCAGCCCGCCCGTGTCCTTGGTTGTGATGAGGCCGCGATCGAACAGCAGATAAGCCAGCGCGATGGTGTTGCCCGCGCTGATGGTGTCTATGCCCACCGCGTCACAGCGATTGCCCAGCGCGACGATGGCGGGCAGGTCGTCCACCAACAGTTGCGACCCGAACGAGGCGACTGTCTCGTACTCGGGGCCTTTGGCCTCGCCGCCGGTTGCGTACGGCCCCTCGTTGATGGTCACCACACGCCCACACGCGATGACGCAGCCCTGGCAGGCGGCCTTGCTCGTGAGGATCGTCTGAGCCATTGTCCCGCCGCTGATGCGCTCGACGCCTTCAAAGGCAGCCTGCGTCCAATACTTTTGCGGCATGTCGCCCAGCATTTCCAGGTAATCGGCGCCGCCGGCCGTGCCGGTCTCGTGATAGACCGCCGTCATGTTTTCTTCGTGCAGAGCTTTGTTGGCTGCCAGGCGCAGGCGCTTGTAGTCTTTGTCGCGCGCAAAGGCGAGCTTGCCCGTGCCCCGCACGGCGATGGCTTTTAGATTCTTGGAGCCCATCACCGCGCCCATGCCCGTGCGCCCGGCCAGCCGCCCGTGATCGGACAGGATCGCGGCGTAGGGCACGCAGTTCTCGCCCGCCAGACCGATGCACGCCACGCGCGCCATCGGCTCGCCGACCTCGGCCTTGAGGATGCGCTGGGTCTCCATCGTATCGGCTTTGCCCGACAGGTGCGCGGCGTCGCGCAATTCAGTATGACCGTTGTGCACCCAGAGGTACACGGGCGCATTCGCTCGACCGGTGATGGCCAGACCGTCGTACCCGGCGTAGCGCAATTCCGAGCCGACGAACCCGCCGCTGTTGCATTCGCCCCACTGCCCGGTCGGCGGCGAGCGCGCGCAGATGGAAGAGCGCCCGTTGGTGGGGCCCCCTGTCCCGGTGAGCGGCCCGGTCATCCACAGCAAGGGGCA
>CAYGWJ010000467.1:0-16334 GCA_964353405.1 uncultured Anaerolineae bacterium | reverse complement strand
GGCGGTCGGCGCTGCGTGCCGCGTCTGAGGCTGGCGCTGCCCACCTTGAACCTTGACAACGGAATAGGCTCGTGAGTTGCAAATGCGCGGGCAATCAGTAAAATAGAGTGCCAGAGGTGTTACATGGCGAACTGGCTTACAACGGCTGAGGCGGTCAGACTGTCGGGCTATGATGTAGAGTATATTCGGCGGTTGGCCCGGCGCGGCAGAATCAAAGCGCGAAAGTGGGCGCGTGAATGGCAGATAAGCAGAGCGTCACTATTGACCCACACCCGGCAAATGCAAAAGCAAGGTCAAAAGCGCGGTCGCAAAGTTGCGGGGGCTTGACACGTGTGGTATAATATAGTCATGTAACACTACTTTTTCAAACCCTGAAGGCGGCCCGCGCAAGTGTTGGAAGCACGAGCGCGAGCCTAAACCAAACACCGGTCGTAGCGGTGATGGTCTGTGATGTATTCTACCACAACAGACGGTCAACCGTAATCCGGTTGGCCGTTTTTGTTTACATGGGCGATGGGGCGGGCAGGTGCTACGACCACCTACCTGCCCCAAGCCCACCAAGAGGCGAAGCAATGAAGACGTGGAAAGTTTATCGCAACGGGTCACAGACTTTGACGCAACGCATCACGGCGGCGCTGTCTCGCTTTTCGGTTCACAACAGCGGGCAGCTTCCGACGGTGGTGGTGGTCAATCCGAGAGACATCACGGCAGCGGGCGAAGTCTTGCGGGCGCTGGACTTGCCGGGTCTAGCGGTGATAGGGAATGGCGGCGTGGCGCTTCAAGAGGTGTGGCTAGAGAACTGCAAGACGGATTTGCAGAAATCGGCGGTCAAGTCGCCCGATTTGCCACTTTCGGCCCAACCTGGGGCAAACGGTGGTTAGTTGCCCGGTTAGTTGCCTGGCAACAAAGTGCCATTTTAGGGGCCTGTGTCCTAACACCTAAAGGGCATTTTCCAAATCCTGGGGCACTTGGGGACTTGCGAGGTGAAACATGAAAAGTCGGCTATCAAGCTTGCGAAAGGTGCAAAACTTGCGCGATATGCGCGAGTGGTTGGGCCTGTCTCTGTCGCAGATAGCGTGCGAGATTCCAAAGACGCGCGGCAAAGCGTCACAACACGTGAGCCGGGCTTTTGTGTGCATGATACAACGCGGCGAGCGCGACTTGTTGCCCGGTCAGATGACGGCCATAACAAATTTGGTATTGGCCGACCTGTGCGACGAATTGAAACGCGACGGCTTGACTGTGACCATCACACATCATTCGCCCTGGCACGTGCGGGTGATCGTATCATGTGCCAAGTGTGGGCGACAATTTGAGTTGCAGAGAGCGACGGCGAGACGTTGTAACCGATGCGTGGCAAGGCAAAGGCGGTGACAGATGAGCGCAAAACGATTGACACTCGCGGCCCTGGTGATCGGCCTTTTCGTTCTGGTTGGGTGCGAACCCAGCCCGACCGAGCTTGCCAATGCTGCGGACATTCGTGCCCGAACCGCTGCAACGGAAGCTGCGGGCACGGTCCGATTGAACGCACAGTCCACAGCGTATGCCGCACAACAGTATGCAACGGCGACAAGCGCGGCGGATTCAGCCAAAGCTACCGCAGTAGCAAACGAGTGGCAGGCGAAGGCGACGGACGCGGCCTGGACTTTGAGTATCCAAGCGACACAGACGGCTGTGCCGTATCTGGCCGGCCGGGACCACGCGGCGGCGACCACAGAAGTCGCGCAACGCTGGACTTGGACAGCGGCGCTGGGCAGCGGTGTGATCGTGGCTTTTCTCATGGGCCTGGCCTTCGTGATGATGGTTCGGACTCGTGCGAGGGTGATCCAGCGCGGGGCCGATGGTCAACTGCCGGGCGTGCTGATCGGCAAGACACTCACTGACCCGTCACGTCAAATTGGTCCATCGGTGACCATGCCGCAATCGCCGGGCCTGTTGTGGAATGTCGCCCGCGCTGTTCGGTATATCGGGACGGGCCAACTGTTACCCTTGCCGGAAAGCCGCGTGCAACTGACCGATGGTAACGCCGATGCTGACCACTTACTAGCAGCGGCGGCGCAAGCAAGCCAAGTCGCAATGGCGGCGGCGGTATTCCGACCAGACAACGCAGAGAGCGGTCGTCGGGCAAAGATTGAACTCATGCAGAAGCAAGGCGGCGGTTTGTTCGGTGCTGTGGCGAGCGCCCCACAAACTAGAGTGGTTATCACGGGCGATTCGGCCATTGAGGCGATTGCCAAGCAACTAGGAGACAGGCTCCCGCCGATGCTGGCCCAACCGGATCAACCGAACCCGAACGTGATCGAGGGTGAACCATGAAACGATACGCGGCGCTGTTGGTTTTGCCTTTTATGGTGATGGGGATGCTTTTACTCGCATCCCCTTCTCCCGTTTCTGTGTCGGCGGGCGATCCAACACTTGACGCGGCGATTCTGGTCATCATCCAGGCGACCCGGCAAGAGCAAGACCGGCGCAACTCAATCGCGGCGACCCGTGCGGCTGTGGAAGCGGAAGCGGCCCAACAGAGAGCCTACACCCAAGCGACACAAGCGGCGGTGTCCATCGAGCAAACTCAAACGGCAAGTGAAGCGACACGCCAAGCGATTGCCACACGGCAAGCCATAGAATCACAAGCGACACGGCAGGCGCTTGATTTTCAGGCGACGGCAGAGAAGCGAAAGCAAGAGGCGACGGCCACACAGGCGGCTATCTTTGCCGAATCCACACAGCAGGTAACTTACGCGACGGCGACCAGCGCGGCCATATCCGCAGAGGCAACCAGGACCGCGATTGACCGGCAGGCACAGGCGGAAAGCACGCGGGAAACTTTGCGAGTAGTCGGTATCATCATGCTCTTTGTCATAGGTGCGGTTTTGTTTCCCGTTTCGGTTCGGGCGCTGTGGCGTGTCGGGCAACACAAGCCCGTGGTGGTGGTAGAGACTGAGGCAGAGCAGGACGGCTTACCCCCAACCGATGACGAACTACCCAAGTCACCACCGACCAGGGTAGTGTTTGACCAGAGCGCGGCCCAGCGCATCACGGAGATTCTAGAATTTCAGGAGCAGAGGCAATGAGCATCACAGCGATTGCAACTCTGAGCAAGAGAGAGATAGCCAGCATCCAGCATTACGGTGATTGGATGAACGACCGCATCGTCAAAGCATTGGCAGCGCGGTTTTATCATCGCAACCATGACGGCAGTATGTTTACCCCGCGCATCCAAGAGGCTGTGTCATTCCCGCCATACTATCATGTGGTCGTGCTGGACAGTGAGGCGCTTTGGCATTTTCCCAAAGACAGGCTAATCGGGCAGGATGCGTTGAACGCTTTGACTGGCGCTGTCCAGCGTCCGGTTAGAATCATTACGACAATTCCCGCCGGGGATGGTAAGCCGACACGTCACGGTATAGCCTACGTGGTGACGCTGCGCGACATTCCCGCAGAGCAGGATGTACCGCTGCCCAAGCTGGTGACGCTCGATCTGGCGCAACTGCCCAAGCACGAGCTACTTGTGGGTTTCGGCATGACATCACGCAGTCCAATGTGGAGCACGCTTCCGAGACTGACGCACATCATCGTGGCCGGTTCTAGCGATTCGGGCAAGTCGGCTTTCCTGCGGTCATTGGTGTACCAACTGGCACACCAGGAGCTACCGATTGACCTCTACCTGGCCGACATGGAAGGATTGACTTTCGCTTGGGCGGAAAACTGGCCGATTCTCAAAGCACCCATAGCTCAAGACCTGAAAGCGGCCACGGACCTGACCGGGAAGCTACTTTCCGAGATTGACCGGCGCGGGAAACTATACCGGGAAACTGGCAGGTACCCGGAAAGCTGGCAGGAGTACAAAGACTTGTCGGGAAACACGTTACCGTGGATCGTGGCAATCTTTGACGAGTTTGCCGCGCTGGTGGACGAGGCGGGAAAGTCCAGCCAGTTTGTCCAGAACATCAGCCAGCTTGCGATGAGGGCGCGCAAGTTTGGGGTAACGCTGGTGTTTGCCGGGCAAGACTTTAAGGCGGACTTACTCAATACCCGCATCACCAACCAGCTCAAGACCCGCGTGCAGTTTCGGGCGGCTCGACGCGAGCAGTGCGAGGTGGTGCTAGGGCAAGGCGGTGCTGAAAAGATAACTGTACCTGGGCGGGCGCTGATTCGGCTCGATGGGGACGTGATAGCCTGTCAAACGTTTTGGGTGCCCAAGTCCGAGGTGGTGACGGCGACGGCCCAACCGATGCGCCCAACGCTGACCGACCAGGAGCGCGGACTAGCGACCTGGGCGATCCAGGACAACGGCGGCTATCTGAGCATCGCGGACATCCGGCAGCGTGGGGGATTCGGCAAAAACGACGCTGACCGACTGGCTCAAAAATGGGAGCGCGACGGCTGGCTTGAGAAGGATGCCAAAGCCAGAAACAAACGGCGGGTTACATCCTTACTGGCTGGCCTGGTAGGGCTGGAAACCGGAAAACTGGAAAACTCGGGAAACTCGGGAAACTCGGGAAACTGAGAAACTAGATTCCTACATGGATGGGGGACAAGATGACTCAAACGACTAGCCCGAACGGGCACAAGCGAGCGGTGCTTTACGCGAGGGTGAGCACAGAGGAACAGGCAGGCGAGGGCAAGGCGTCCATATCTGAGCAACTAACAGAGATGGGCGAACGATGCAAAAGCAACAGTTGGGACGTGCTGCAAGAGTACACCGACACCCAAGACTACAAGGCTACACAGTCACCCAAGAAGGGCAAGGTAGTCAATCCTTCCGGGGAAAGGGCCGACCGTCCGCAGTTTCTTGCCATGCTGGAAGTCATCAAGTCGGGTGCGGCTGATATGGTGGTATGCTGGCGTGACGACCGTCTTGTGAGACATCCGAGAGTTGCCAGTGCACTAGAGGATGCGCTTGACCTGGGCGACAAGGCGAGAGGCAACAAACCCAAGATTCAGATATTTGACGCAACGGGCGGAGAGATTGACCGCTTTGTGCTGCACATCAAAGCCGTGATCGGGCGAGAGGAAAACAAGCGCCGTGTGGAGCGTATCAGAATCGGCAAGGTTGGCACACTCAAAGCGGGCGGCTGGCCCGGCGAATACATCAGGCTGGGCTATGACATTCGCCGTGAAGATGGGGAGCGCGGCAGAATCATCACCCTGGCCGACCCCGAGCAAGTGCAAATCGTGAAGGATATTTATAACTGGTACGACAGTGGCCTTACATCAGGCGAGATACGCGCGAGGCTGATTGAGCGCAACGCGGAGCAAAAAGGGCGAGCGTTACGGCACGCATGGAATCAAGCGGTAGTCTGTGATGTTTTACGATCTGAGGACTACACAGGCAAGGCGACCTGGAATTTTGACAACGGCACGTCATACATTATTGAGATACCTCAAATCATCACGCCCGAACAGTGGCAGAGAGTACAAAAGAGGATGGATGCAAACAAGGCACGGGCAACGCGAAACGCGAATGGAGTTTATCTGTTACAAGGTATTCTCCGCTGTGGAGAGTGTGAGGCAAAGGTCGGCGTGGGCAAGGTGAGATACAACTTGGGGAAGAAACGACCGGACGGCACGCGCAAGAGATATGAGGCACATCGTTTCCAATACCGTTGCTGCATAGACTCAAAGTATTCCGACGAACCGCACCCGACCCCCTCGATTTGGAATGGCGAGAAACTTGATTGGGAAGTGTGGCGCTATGTGGTAGACAATGGAATCAAACATCCCGAACTGATACGGGAGCGCATCTTGACCCGTCAAGCCGAATTGCAAGCGCAAGGTGAAAACGTTGACGGCGACATAGCCCACGCGCGGCAAAAGTTTGCAGAGGTAGAACAGGAACGGGCAAACTACCAGAGGCAAAACGCGCGGGGCAAGATGACCGACAAGGAATTTGACGCGCGTATGACCGAAACCGACGAAGCAAAAGACTACTGGCAAAATGAACTCTCGCGGTTGGTGGAATTGCGAGACAACGCGGCAAAGGTGCGCGTAGGGCTGGACTACGTAACCGACTTGATGACGGGACTACAGGAGCGATTGCCAGAGATTGACCAGGAGCCGGAAGTCTTGAAAGCAATGGCGCTTGATAAACAGAACGGCATACTGAGGCAGCGTCAAGAAATCATCCGGGCTTTGTGTGACAAGGTTCGGATTTGGGCAAACGGCCATGTCGAAATCGAGGGCCTACTCGACGGCAGCGAATCGGCGCAATTTGACTTGGGCAGTCTTTGAAACTGCCATCTGCGCTGATGAGCTGGTAGCGAATCTGCCGCAGCGATGTGCGCAGGTACTGCGCGTGGCGGCGATCAATTTCGTCCAGCAGCGGGTCGAGGCTTTCGAGCTGCTGGATGATGAAACGAATATAATGGGTGATCTCGCTCGACGCCTGCGCCGGAGTGAGCCGCGCCTGCGTCGCCAATTCGTCGGCGGCATGGTCAAGCCAGTCAGCATCGGTCTGCCAGGTTTGCAGCTGGTTGACAATGTCGTGCCGGTAGCGCGAGACGTGATCGGAGGTCTTGAGCGCGTGGTACGTTGGGCCAAGCGTGGCGGCGTAATCATCATATTGCAGGCGCAGCAACTCGGCCACGTCGCGTCCGCGTGTGGCGCGCTCGATGTAACGGCGGATGTTGTGGTTGAGTTCGTTCAATCCGCGCACTACCTGCCGCACGTTCTCGTAGGCCTGTGTCAGCGCCAGCGCGGGCGAAAAGCCTTGGTCTTCGTGCGTGAGCAATTGATGAACTGTGTACAATTGACCGGTGTACTCGCGCGGCTTTTGCTCCTGGATCGCGCGCAGGGCTTCAAGCAAGGTAAAGGCGTAATCAGGCAAGATGATATACTCGGTGTAATCGGCGTGCTGCTCGCGTTCCACCCAGCCGGTCTCGACCAACCGGCGCAACAGGTACCCGGCGTAATCTTGCAGAGTGGATTGACCGGTGAGCGATGGCGCGTCAGCAGAGCCAGTCGTTTCCCCGCCCTCTTGATCTATCGCCATCGCCACCGCCTCTTGTGCGCCTTCAGTCGCCAGGTAATCCACGATCTCGGCGATGACAACCTCGCGCGTCAATCCAAAACGATTGAACTCTGCGAGCGTATAGATGCGGAGCAGGCTCGCCATATAGTGGCGGCCGAGGTTGCCATAGCCCTGAGTGCTAAAGAGATTGAACAGATTGGCAGGCAGAATATCAAACGGATTACGAGCCGCGCTCGGCGGGGGAACCGTCGCCATTGTCACTCCACGCCAGGATGTCGGTCAGGCTGCAATCGAGCGCACTGCACAGGCGGGCCAGCGCGTCGAGGTCAATGTAGCGAGCCAGGCCCGCATCCAGGCGATACACCAGGTCTTTGGGAACGTCGGCCAACTCGGCCAACCGGCGCAGCGATAGCCGCTGACCAGTGACGGCCTGCCGCTGTCCAAGCAATATCGAAAGTCTACCGCGTGTGCTGATCGTGCTCATATTAGTACAAATGTTCTATTCTTGTCAGAGTATACCACACGTTGTTGGCGATGTCAATACATTTGTCACGAAAAAACGACAGATTGAGATAAAGTACTGTGGGCTTGCTCATTCAAATATCTCCCAATGCCACATCCAGGCTGGCCTCGGTGACAGACTGATAGGCACATGTCAGCGTAGCAATGAAATCCACCTTGCTGCTGCGCCAAAAGCCGGGCGCTCCTAGTCGCTTGACCGGCACGCCATCCACCCGCGGCGCTTGGATGACGACCTGAAAATCATCCAGGCTGCCCGCCATGTCCCAATAGCGAGCCAGACATTCTGCAAGGGGTATCGTTGGCTCGACCTCAACCTCGGTCTTGACCTCAGCCTTGCGCTCTGGCTCCGGCGCAGATCGCCGTGAGCGCAGCATGGTCATGATGTCGTCCTTGCTCTTGCCGCGCAGCCGGAAGATCAGGAACGGGTCGGCGTCGAATTGCTCGCCGAGCAAATAGTACACCGCAGCGATGTGCTTGCAGGGATTCGACCAGTCCGGGCAGGAACACTCTGTTTTGAGGTCGCCGCGCGAAACAGGGAACAGATTGACGCCCGCCTGCTTGAAAGCCTCTTCGATGTCTTGTGGCATCTCGCCAGAAAGCAACTTGGCCGCAAAGATCGCTTGAGAGGCCATCGCGTCAGCGACCTTGCCCCATTCCTTGTTTGAGAGCGGCTTGATTTCGATCTGAACTTGATAGGGGCTGGGCCGGCTGCCCTGCACGCGCGACTCGACGCGCCCTGGCGTGATATCAATATTGAGCACCTGGCCGCTGCGCGCGTAGGAACGCCCGCGCCCCAGGCGGGCAGAATCCACCAATCGCTCCAAAGCTGCGAGCCATTTGCTGGCCCACCACGTCTGGCCGAACTTTTTGCTTTGCGCCTTGATGCCATTCGCCGCTCGGCGCGGCTTGGGTTTCGGATACCAGCCCCATCCCCAACTCATGTTTCATACCTCTTTATCCACGAAGGACACGAAGGTTCACGAAGAAAAACTTGGTGTTTCTTCATACCTCTTTATCCACGAAGGACACGAAGGTTCACGAAGAAAAACTTGGTGTTTCTTCATGTCCTTCGTGGAGAAAAATCACTCATCTCCGACGGCCTCTTTGCGCAGTGCCAACAGGTCGCGCAATTGCTCGGTCGTCAGCTCGGTGATCCACGCCTCGCTCGTGCCGACGATACTTTCGGCCAGCACCTTTTTGCGCTCGATCATGTCGTCAATCTTTTCCTCGAATGTCCCGGCACACAGGTACTTGAAGACCTGCACGTTCCTGGTCTGCCCGATGCGGAACGCGCGATCGGTCGCTTGATTCTCTACAGCAGGATTCCACCAGCGGTCAAAGTGAAATACGTGATTGGCGCGCATCAGGTTGAGGCCCGTGCCGCCTGCCTTGATCGAAAGGATGAACACGAGCGGGCCATTCGGGTCGTTCTGAAAGCGCTCTACCATCTTGTCGCGCGCTTTGGCGGGCGTGCCACCGTGCAGGAATAATACTTCATCGTTCAGCATTTCCTGCAAATAGCTCTTGAGCAGCGCGCCCATCTCTGCAAATTGCGTGAACACCAGCGCACGCTCGCGCACGGAACGCACTTCGTCCAGCATCTCGGTCAAGCGCGCCAGCTTGCCGCTGCGCCCAGGCAGCGCGCTGCCATCGCCCAGGAATTGCGCCGGGTGATTGCACACTTGCTTGAGCTTCATCAGCGTCGCCAGGATGATGCCGCGCCGGCCAAAGTCGCCTTCGGCTTCCTCGATGCGCTGGATCGAATCGCGCACGACAGCCTGATAGAGCGTGGCCTGCTCTTTGGTGAGGTTGCAATACACCTTCATCTCGTTCTTTTCCGGCAGGTCACTGATGACGTTGGGATCGGTCTTGACGCGGCGCAAGACGAACGGCCCGACGAGCGACTTGAGCCGCCCGGTCGCCGCAGGGTCACCCGTGCGTTCGATCGGTCGAGCAAAGCGTTCCTGAAATTCTCTTTCTGAGCCAAGGTAGCCGGGGTTGAGGAACTGAAAAATGCTCCACAGCTCCGAAAGGCGATTCTCGACCGGCGTGCCCGTCAACGCCGCGCGCCACTGCGCGTCAAGCTTGCGCGCGGCCTGGGCTTGCTTGGTGCCGGGGTTCTTGATGTTCTGCGCCTCGTCCAGGATCACGTCGCCCCACTTGACCTCGGCCAGATGTTTTTCGTCGCGGTGCAAAAGCGCATACGAACTGATGACGACATCGTGCCGCGCGGCTTGATCGGCCAGATTCACCTGCTTGCGCGCCGCGCCGTGATAGGCCAGCACGGACAAGTCAGGCGCAAAGCGAGCCAGCTCGCGCTGCCAGTTGCCCACCACCGACGTGGGACAAATGAGGAGCGCCGGTCGCTCGTGCTCAGGCCGCCCACCAACGCCTGCCGCGCGCTCGTGGAGCAACAGCGCAATCACCTGAATCGTTTTGCCCAAGCCCATGTCGTCGGCCAGGCACGCGCCCAATCCCCATTGGCGCAAGAACGCCAGCCACGACAGTCCCGCCGATTGGTAATGCCGCAGTGTGCCGTGAAAATCAGATGGCGCAGGCAGAGGCTCGATCTTGCCTCCGGTCATTTGCTGGATAAAGTCATCGAGCCAGCCATCCGCTACAACTTTTGACACCGGCAAGCCGCTTGTTTGGCCGGTCGGCTCTAGCGAAAGGGCAAGACGCAGCGCCTCTTGGAGTGAAAGCTCACCTGCGCCCTTGCGTTTCTCCCAGAACTTGATCGCCTGTTGAATCTGTTCGGGCTTGAGCTCGACCCATTGGCCGCGCACCTGGACGAGCGGCACTTTGAGCGCAGCCAGCTTTTCAAACTCTTGGGGCGAGAGTGGCTCGCCGCCCAGCGCGAGTTGCCAGTCGTACTCGACGATGGACTCGAACGTCAGGCCTGCAACACCGCCTTTCTGAGGTGTCTGCTTTTGCTTGGGGCGCAAGTTGAGCCGCACGCCCAACTTGCCACTGAAGCCTGGCACAAGCACGCCGAAACCAAACGATTGAAGCAACAGCGACGTCTCGCGGATAAAGGTATACGCTTGCTCGACAGTGAGCGGGCACGCTTCGGGGCGGGCCGTGCGGAGACTCGACTCTATCGGCGCAAAGATGCGCGAGGCCTGCCCTAATCCGGCGAGCAATCGTTCTTGCGGCGCGTCGAACTTGCGATTCAGGAATTTGAGTGTGCTGCCGCGCTCGCTCCACACCTGACCGGCCGGCACCAGTAAGCTGGGATCGTCGTTGGCCTGCAGCAAGTAGCGCAGCGCCCAATCCTGCGCTACGAGTTTTGGCGCGACAATGCCAGGCTCGTCTTGTTCCACTGGCGGCGGATCGAGTCGGAAGCAGATACGAAAAGTATCGCCTTCGGCTTTGCCGACCGCACCCACGGGCTCGGCCCAGGCGCGATATTGCTCATAAAACGCGGCCAGGTTCGCATCCGATTCTTTTACAGCGGGGCTATCCTCGACCAGCGCGTCGAGCCAGGCTCGGGCGGTTGTCGAGGACGTGTCCGAATAATAGCGTCCGCTGTACGCGGCATTCTGGCGCGCAAAGGCGTCCACCACGATGGACAAAAAGTTGTGGAGCAGAGCACGTGATGCGGGCGGCTCGCCCTTTTCCTTCGCGCGAGTCATGGCTCTGCAAACGGGTGGCATCGCCTCATCAAGTTTGTTCAGCCGCGCCTGGTCGGCGGGATCGTTCAACTGCGGCTGCCACACCGCCAGGTAGCGCTTGTCCTGCTTGAGCAAAGCGGGGATGTAACGCTGATGCGCGAGCAATTCAAGCGCAAATCGAGAAGCCAGCGACCAAAAGCGCAGGTCAGCGCCGAGCTTGATCCCTGGCGTTGTGTCGTCCTCAGGCGGAAGGCCCATGAGCAAGCCGAGCGCATCAACAGGCTGGACAAGCAGCGCGGTCACTTGCCAGGACGCCAGTTTCAATTTCCTGGGTCCCCTGCCCTCCTCACTATCGCGCAACAAGCCAGGCGACGCCTGTGGGCCATCAGACGTCGAGGGCAACTGCACGACGGCAACGAATTCTTTTGCATCCGTCTTGATGGCTTGTTCGCCGGACGGCACAAAGTCGAGCCACGCGCGGCGAAGCGTTTCCGACGATAATGCAAACGGATGCGGCCTGACGCGCCTGGTCGAGGGCCGGCTTGCTTTGCGAGCAGGTCGCTCTTGGCTTGTCTCCGCCCACAGGACAAAACCGCTGTTCTCGTCAGTGTATTCGCTGTTCAGCCATGTGCCATGCAGGATGTGCATCTTGTTCACCGTATCATGTCCATACCGCGACGTTTGGTTCTTGCTTGACATTGTACCCCACCTGCCCTATCGGTCAAGCGCACCGAAGCGAGATCAGAGCGAGGCGGCGAGAATGGGGAGCAGGCGGCCAGGCCGAACTTGATTGGGAATCTGTGCGCTGTTTTGCGACGCGCGTGCGCCAGCTTTTCCCGTACTGCCCGGCGGGACGAGAAACCGTGATCGCAGAGCACGCCTGTGAACAGTACAGTGGCTGCGTGGGGCGCTCGGCAACCGTCCAAGCCACTTTGAGCAAGCAGTGCGCCTGGCCGTCGTCGCGCATGTCCGGCGCGCAGAGACAGACCATGTTGCGCTTCTTGCGCAGGGCTGTAAGAGGTCAGAAGCGCGGGCACAGGCGCAGGAAGCTGTTGTGCGGTTTCCTCACGCTTCACACACTTTTGCGTCCAGCCCCTGTGGCGGAGAACGGGAGAAATCAAATTTGCCGCGAGTGTCAGCTTCGGACATGCCCAGAAGTGAGATCTCAAGGCAACATGAGCACTATCTCGTTCGGCCCATCCAGTTGCAGGTTCAACAGGTTGAGCACATTCCGTCCCAACAACACCTCGCGCCCAGGGCAATCTCGGCAGCGGGCATAGGTGGGTGATAGCGCAGGCTGTATCGAAATGACATCACATGCCTCGCTCCAGCCGCGGGCTGCGCAGCATGAATTCGCGCTCTGGTTCGGCCTCGACTCGTGCGATGAGCACGGCAGCATTTCCGAATTTCCGGCGCACTCGTCTGGAGAGCGCAGAGCGGTCGGCATCGCTGTCTACCAATGCTCCGGCATGAACTGCCACATATTGCCCCAGGTAACTCGACTTGAGGTCGGCGTGCATAGTACGATACGCTTCCAGTTCTCGATCCATCTGACGCTCCCGCGCTTCCCACAGGCAACGCCGCACCGCTTCGCCGACGATCTGTTCAATGTCCTTGTTCTCCTGCGCCGCCATTGGCACCAATTCAGTGTACACTTGCTCTGGAATCGTTACTGTATGACCGTTCACGTGTCCCTTCCTCACTCCACGCCAGGCCGCCCGCGCCGCCCTGGCGTGACGCGAGCGCCCGCTCAAATTGAGTCAACGTACAGCGTTGCCTCTGCATTGCCGCGGGGCGCTTCTATTGTACTCAGCTAGGCTCAAAGCGCAAACTCACCACAACACAAAAAGCGACTAGCACACCAAGCCATTCGGAGTATAATGGTATCCAGTCGTAACGATTGAAATGTCAACTACTTCAACAGCACCCCTGCAACATGGTCATGGATGATCCAGTCACTCAAGACCGATCGGCCATGCCATCTCCAGCGGGACGTCAACGGCTGGAACCACTTGACCCACGTCAGGTCGCGGCCTGGCGTGCAAAGAGTCCAGCGCGCCGGCTGGAACTGGCCTTCCAGGCTTTTCAATTTGCGCTTGACATTGTGCGCCTGACCGAAAAGAAAGCACATCCCGACCTTTCACCTGAGGAACTTGCCTGGCGGGTCACGCGGCGTATGCAAGGGAATCCACAACTGGGCCGATGAGCCAGATCAAGGAAAACACAGAGCTAAAAGTGTTCATAACGGCGGGCGACTCGTCCTGCGGCGAATGTGGCGAGCAGCTTGGCCGTCACGCCTGGATTACACTGGTCGAAGGCAAAAGCGCACTCTGCCTGGCGTGCGCCGATCTGGATCATTTGGCCTTTCTCCCCTCCGGCGATGCCGCGCTGACCCGGCGCGCACGCAAACACTCGACCTTGTCAGCCGTCGTGCTGAAATGGAGCCGCGCGCGCAAGCGGTATGAACGCCAGGGCTTGCTGGTCGAAGAGCAAGCGATAGAACAGGCCGAGCAAGAATGTCTGGCCGACAGCGAAGTCAGAGCGAGACGGCGAGAACGCGAAGCAGCACGCCGGGCCGATCTAGACCAGGAATTTGTGATCAGCTTTGCGGCGCGCGTGCGCCAGCGTTTCCCACACTGCCCGGCAGGACGAGAAACCATTATTGCAGAGCACGCTTGCCAAAAGTTCAGTGGCCGCGTGGGCCGCTCGGCAGCCGCCAAGGCTCTCGACGAGCAAGCGGTGCGCCTGGCCGTCACCGCGCATGTCCGGCACGCAGAGACAGAGTATGACGCGCTTCTCGCACAAGGCTATGAGAGATCAGAGGCACGGGCACAGGTGCATGATGCTGTCGCTCGAATCCTGGCTCGGTGGGAAGCATCGGAGTGAGTAGCTTCAGTGAACAGGTGACTTATGGAACAAGTGCAAGACTATGAACTCAAAGCTTTCTTTACGTATGTGATTGATGTGCTCGAACGCCTCGGCATTCCCTATATGGTTGTGGGCGGCTTTGCGGCGATTTTTTACGGTGAACCGCGCCTGACGATTGATGTGGACATTGTCGTGGATATGCGATCAGAACACATCGGGCCATTCGTGGTGGCCTTTCCCATCTCCGAATACTATGTCAGCGAAGACGGCATCCGCGATTCGCTGCAGCGGCGCTATCCTTTCAATGTCATTCAGCCCAAGACGGGAGCCAAGGTGGATTTGGTGCCCCTGCCGCGAGATGCGTTTACGAGAGCTGCATTTGAGCGTCGCCAACGAATGGAATACGATGAGGCCGGTCACTCCACCACGATTGCCTCGATACGTTCCCAGCCCAACGTCCGCGCAGCCTGCAAACGATAGAGGCCATCCATCAGCAAATAGCCATCGCGCAGGCGCCGCACTTGTACGGGTGGGCTGATCTTGCCCATTCGCTGCGCGCGTTCGACCGCCTTGAGCACCTTGTCCTGATTCAAGACGATTCCTTGCTGTGCTGCTCCAAGCCGGATGCGCTCCAACGGAATCTCGACGACATCACTCGATTCGGGTTTGGCGGAATTTGAAGCAGGCGGTGTAGAAACAACCACTGCCAACCGGTAGCCAGTCTGCTGTTCCAGTTCTGCATTCACTTGTGCGCGAGCGGCCTCATCGGGCCAGGCTGACAACTGCACTTGCACCTCGCCACGCTCTACGCGGATGCCAGGCCGCTTGACGATCTCCCAACCCGCACCCGCGATCAGCTTGCGCGCCGCTTCCAGAATTGCGCCTTGATTGGGCTGCGGGTTGATGGCAAGCGGCCAACCCGTCTGCCGTGACAAAGCGTCAATCTCAACCTGGTAACGCTGGCCCACCTGCTGACTCGTGAACGACAACACGATGGTATCACCGGTCAAACTCGTGCGATAGAGTGTGCTCCCAGCCAACGCCGCGCGGAGAGTGGCATACGCCGCATTGATCTCGATACGCCCCGTCGAGGCCAATGGGCCCACAACAGGCAAGCGATGGGCCTGGCCGGAGCCGGTGACGGTCAACTCGTACCCGCTTGCCTCACGAAACAGTTGGCGGGCACGCGAGATCGCTGCCTGGTTCGTATCGCCCGCAATCGTGACGGCGACACGCTTGCCCTCTCGATAGATCGCCGGACCTTTGACCAGCGTCCAACCTTCAAGCGCCGCGCGCGCCAGCTCAGCCAGCGCGGACTGGTTGGCCTCAGGGTCAATTTCCACTTGCCAGCCGGTATCGGCAGGTAAACGCTGGATGATATCGTGGTATCGGCTCTGGACGGCATCAGGAAAATCAAACGTCAAAGCGATCACCCGCTGGTCGAGGCGATACCCGCAGCGCCGCAAGCGGGCTTCCGGTGGAAACTGCTCGCGGACAAAGCCGAGCGACTGGTTCGGTTCCATTGGCTTGGAACGCAGCGGCTTGACGTGAAGAACATATCCCGCTGCGGTGCGCTCGACCCCAGAGCGTGCCAGTGCTAGCGCAACCGCCGCCCGCGCCGCAAAGCTGCTGGCATCTATCGAGACCTTGGAGGTCTGCGCGACCTCGTCCAGCGAACGCGGCAGGCCTAGCGGAAGCATGTGTTCGGGCGCCAGCGATGCCGCCATCACCTCAATCGCCGCCACATCCACAAGAGAGTCGCACGGGCCAATGACTTGCCCCACTTGCTCAGGCCAATGTGGCGAAGCATCACCTTCGACATAGAAATGATCGGCGGCAGAAAAATATCCGCCCCCGGCCGGCCCCGCCGCACCTTGCCACAACGCCCGCAGATCGAGCGGCTTGCCCAGTCCGATCGGATGACGCTGCCGCGATGCGCGCTCTGCGGGCGATGCCCCCCATCGGAAATCAAGTGATTGACCGTTGTGCGGCAGTCGCACGCTCCGCTTGCGCGCAAGCAAGGCCCGCGACACGCTCTCACGCGCCGCCTCGTCGCCATGCACCAGCACCACCTCGCCTGGGTCAAGCGCCTCGACCAGGCTGACCAACTGTCCCTCGTCAGCATGGGCCGAAAGCGAATACGTTCCCAACTGGCATTGCACGTCCACTCGCTGTTTGCCCAGCCTGAGCGTTCCTCCACTCCCTTTTGCCGCCATCTCTTGCAGGCGGCGGCCGGGCGATTCTTCGTCCTGATAACCCGTGAGAAGAATCGCGTTCTGCGGCTGCCGGGCGAACGCGCGAGCATACTCGACGGATGCGCCGCCCGCCAACATGCCCGAGCTCGAAATGATGACGGCGGG
>CAYGWJ010000466.1:0-5738 GCA_964353405.1 uncultured Anaerolineae bacterium | reverse complement strand
CGGTGTGGCAGGGTTGCTTCAGGAGGCTCGCTTGTCCGCTGTGCCCCAAGCCAAAGTGGCCGTCTTTGTCGGCAACGCCTGGGATCCGCAGGAAGGCCACGAAACGCCCTGGATTGACATCGCGCGGCAGCTTGCCGGCGATGAAGGCGTCAAAGCATTGGGCACAGCCGCCGAAAAAGACCCACCTGGCACCGACACGATCAACCGCCTCATCGAGCTGGCGGGCGGGCCGGTGTTGCTCCTGTTCGACGAAGTGCTCAACGGACTGGCGCGGCACAAATGGCTGGCCGAGCCATTCCACGCCTTTATGCACAACATCATGCGCGGGTTTGTGAGCACGCACAATCGCGTGGCCGTCATCAGCCTGCCACGCAGCCAGACGGAAATGACCGATTGGGACTTGCAATGGCAGGACAAGATTCTCAAGATCGTCGGCGCAGTCGCCAAGCCCGTCATCGTCAACGACGAAGCCGAAATCAGCGAGGTGCTGCGTCGGCGACTGTTTGAAAGCCTGGGCAAGGACCGAGCTCGCAGGCTGGTGTCCAAAGCCTTTGCGGATTGGTGTTTCGAGCGCCGCGCCCAGTTGCCGCCCGAATACACCGCCATCGTATCCCCTCCCCTGCAGGCGGGGGAGGGCCAGGGTGGGGGCGAGGTCAAGGCGCGCGAGTTTTTGCAGAATCGGTTCGAGGCGTGCTACCCGTTTCATCCAGCCACGCTGTCGGTCTTTCAGCGCAAGTGGCAGACCCTCCCCCAGTATCAGCAGACGCGCGGCACGCTGGCAATGCTGGCGCAATGGATTTCCTGGGCCTATCGCGACGCTTTTACCCACGCGCGGCACGAGCCGCTCATCACACTGGGTTCCGCACCGCTGGATGTGCCCGAATTTCGCAGCGTTGTGCTGGGGCAGTTGGGTGAGTCCAGGCTGATGGCGGCGATTGAGGCCGACATCGCCGGCGCGCAAGCACACGCCCGCACGCTGGACGTGGACACCAAGGATGCGCTGCAAGACATTCATCGCCGTGTCGGCGCGGCCATCTTTTTCGAGTCGTCCGGCGGCCAGGCCGACAAGGTGGCGCACTTGCCCGAGCTGCGCTTTGCCTTGTGCGAGCCGGAGGTGGACACGACTTCAGTAGATACCGCTGCCTTTGCACTGGAAGCGCGAGCTTACTATGTCCGCCGCGTCGGCTCGGACGGATTCCGCGTCCATCATCAGCCCACGCTCAAAAAAGTGGTCAACGAACGCCGCGCTTCGCTCGACGCGGAGGCCGAGGTTCGGCCTGCCATGAGGAAACTTGTTCAGGCCGAGTTCGACAAAGGGCGCTCGATCCCGGCCGAGTATTTTCGCTCCGATAGCGCCAACGTGTCCGATTCTCCCAAGCTAACCTTGCAGGTGATGGAGCCAGCTCTTGAGTGGAGTGGTGCGGAGAGTAGCGGAGTGCGAGAGCGGATTCTGAACTGGGCGAAACAGAAAGGCGTCTCGCGCCGCCTGCACCCCGGCGCGTTGGTGTGGTGCCTGAAAAAGCCAGGGCGCGAGTTGCACGAAAAAGTGGAAACGTGGCTGGCCTGGAAGCACGTCAAGCGCGACTTGGACGAGGGCACGCTGGGCGGCGAGTTTGACCACAGCGAGCTGACCGACATCCAGGGTGAGGTACGCGACGCCGAAGAAGAAGCCCGTAACGAAGTCTGGGCCAGTTATCGCTTTGTCGTGCTGGCCGATGCGCCTGCGCGGGCAGGCGGCCAGGAAGAAAGCGGCCTGCGCGTGATTGACCTCGGCGCGGGCCATTCCAGCACGGGGCAGACGTTGTGTGGCCGCGTGATTGACGCAATGAAGTCGCAATCGCTATTGAACGAATCGCCCGGCGCGGGCTACCTGGATCGGCGCTGGCCGCCTGCGTTCAAAGACACGGGGGCGTGGCCGCTGATGAGTCTGCGGCAGGCGTTCCTCACCGGCGCGCTAGACCGGCTGCTCGACCCGGATGCCTACCTGCGCAGCAAGATTCCAGAGTTTGTCGAGCGAGGTGATTTTGGCTTGGCGTCCGGCCAACAGCCCGATGGCACGTATGAGCATGTGTGGTACAAGGAGCCTTTGCCCGCCGATGAAGTGGCCTTTGAATCCGACGTGTACCTGCTGAAGAAAGCCAAAGCGCAAGAACTAAAGTTCAAGCCCACCTGCACACTGACAGTGCAAGTCGCAGGCAACGGGTCGGTGACGAGGATTCCTAACCAAGCGACCTATGTTCCTGGCACAGTAGTTACGTTGCAGGCGACCCCTGACCCTGGTCGGTATTTCGTCGGCTGGAGTGGTGACGTGACAGATGCGGCTAACCCAGTTCATGTCACGGCAAGCGACAACCTGGTCGTCACGGCCGCCTTCGCTCAAACACCGCCACAAGCTTACGCGCTGACGGTTAATGTTGGGGGCAACGGGTCGGTGACGAGCACGCCTAGCCAGACGACCTACGCTTCGGGAACGGTCGTAAAACTGCAAGCCAATCCTGACCCTGGATGGCATTTTGCTGGCTGGAGTGGCGGCTTGACCGGCGCGGACAACCCGGCGAGTATCACGGTGGATGGCAATATGACCATTACCGCCACCTTCACCACATCGGCTCAAGTCCGTCAACTTCACTTGTTTGGAGATTTACCGCCAGAGACCTGGAATCGTTTGGGCACCAAGCTCATCCCCAAGCTGAGATCGGGCCAAGACCTCAAAGTGCAAGTGGATTTCACCTTGACCGTCGGCCCGGACGCTTCAAGCAACCTGGTGGTCGAGCTAAAGCAAATCCTCAACGACTTGGGGATCGCCGACCAAGTCAAGATCGAAATGAGCGACAAGTGAGCGCCAAACTCGACCTCATCGGCCAGCCGCAAGAGTTGCATCTTGAAGTGGAGCTCGCAGCGCCAGGGCAACAACCGTCAACTGGCGCGGGCGGACGCTCAGCGCCGAGGACAAGGCGCACTATTGCCAGATCGTCGTCGCGCTCAAGGAGACTGTCCGGCTGATGGACGAGATTGACGAGGCGATCCCAGCGTGGCCGGATGAATTACCGCGCGGCAAGCCGCGAGGAATCCGACCCGATTTGGAAGAATGAAAGGCAGCTCAATCGAAAGGGAACACTGGCATAAAAGACCACACGCACCACATCCGTCGCGCCCCACATCGCCAAAAACGCAGCCACCAGCGCCGACGGCCTAGTAGCCGCTTCCAGCAATTCCTTCGGCAGCGCGCCCAAGGCAAGTGCGCATCTCACTGCAAGAATGCCAGCATCTCTGCGTTGACCTCGTCGGGCGCTTCGTTTTGCACCCAGTGACCGCATTGGGGTATGTAATGCACCGTCATGTTCGGCACGCGTTTCTCCAGCCCCAGAGTCAACGACTTGCCCAACGCCACATCGTCCTCTGCCCAGATGAGCCAAGTGGGCGCCTGTATAACTTGATTCGGCCTCGAAGGCGGATGGCGGAACATTGACGTGAGCGTGTTTCGGGCCTTGCCACGCAGCCCAGAGACGTGCCACATCATCATCGAGGTCAAGCGGTTGGGCGCGGGCGTAGAAGGCGCGCTCGAACAGGCCAAGGGCTACGTGCGCGACCTGGGCGTGTTGCGCGACGTTGTCGTAACCGATGGCATCCGTTAGCGGATGTATGATGCTGCGCGCGATCCCCAGGACACCCTTAAAGGGTGCTTTGCGCCGTCGCCTACGCCAACCTGGCCCGGCTCAAGTGTTCGGCGCTGGCGCTGTTTGAACGGATGAAGAAACCATAAAACGCAGAACAAGTCTGCATTCTTCAAAGGATTGTGCTATACTGAAAGGGAAAGGAGCAGATTGAACATGGCCATGGAAATTACCGTCCAGGTACCCGAGACTTTGGGGAAGCAATTGCAGGCTTGGCAGGGGCGCCTGCCCGAAATATTGGAACGCGGCCTGCGTGAACTGATGGCCGAACAATCGAGCCTGGTTCAGGACGAAAGCGCCATTATGGATATTTTGACCAGCCGTCCAACACCAGATCAAGTACTGGCTATCCACCCCTCGCCAGAGCTTCAGGCGCGTGTGAGCGAACTATTGCATCGCAACAAGGAAGGAGAACTCGATCCGCGCGAAGAAGCTGAACTGGAGCGCTACCTGACGCTGGAACATCTGGTGCGGTTGGCGAAAGCGCACGCTTACGGACAGTTGATGAAATAGCCATGCCGCCGGCTTACGTTCCTCTCACTCTGCGGCAATTGGTCATCGAGCGGGCTGCTGGCCGATGCGAGTACTGTCTGTTTCCCCAGGCGTTTTCAATGCTGTCGTTTGAAATCGAGCACCTTGTAGCTGAGAAACATGGCGGTCCCACCACACAAGACAACCTGGCCTGGGCCTGTCCTTATTGCAACCGTTTCAAAGGCACCGACCTGGGTTCACTCGATCCAGAGACTGACCGACTAACCCCCTTTTTTAACCCGCGCACCCACAGGTGGGACGAACATTTTCGGCTGGACGGTGCGCTCATTGTCCCGCTCACTCCACAAGGCCGTGTGACGGCGATGATCCTGCAATTCAACCATCCCGACCGTGTCCAGGAGCGCCGCCGGCTGATCCGAATCGGCCAATATCCTGGCATACCCTGAACGTATACTTGCACTAGCTTGCCACGCAGCCAGACGGAAATGACCGATTGGGATTTGCAATGGCAGGACAAAATCCCAAGTCGTCGGCGCGGTCGCCAAGCCCGTCATCGTCAAAGACGAAGCCGAGATCAGCGAGGTCTTGCGTCGGCGACTGTTTGAAAGCCTGGGCAAAGACCGAACTCGCAGGTTGGTGTCCAAAGCTTTCAATGAACTACCGCGTGGCAAGCCGCGAGGTATCCGACCCGATTTGGAAGAATGAAGGGCAGCTCAATCGAACGGGAACGCCGGTATAAAAAACCACGCACCACATCCGTCGCGCCCTACACGGCCAAAAAAAGACCGCCACCAACACCAGTGGCGTCATGGTCGCTTCCAGCAATTCCTTCGGCAGCGCGCCCAAGGCAAGTGCGGATCTCACTTTAGGAACGCCAGCATCTCTGCGTTGACCTCGTCGGGCGCTTCGTTTTGCACCCAGTGACCGCACTGGGGTATGTAATGCACGGTCATGTTCGGCACGCGTTTTTCCAGCCCCAGAGTCAACGACTTGCCCAACGCCACATCGTCCTCTGCCCAGATCAGCCAAGTGGGCGCCTGTATAACTTGATTCGGCCTCGAAGGTGGATGGCGGAACGCGGCCCGGTACCAGTGAATCATCGCGCGCAGCGCGCCAGGTTGAGCCAGGGCTGAAGCCATCACTTGCACATCATCATCAGAGAAAGCCGGGCGCACCGCCGTTCCCCGGAAAAAGAGCTGCGCCGTGGCCACGGGAGAAAAACCCAGGAGCGCTTCCGGCAGCCACGGAAGCTGGAAAAAGAACATGTACCACGATCTGAATCGCTGTGACCAGTTCGTGTGCAGCTCGCGCGCCAGGGCCGCCGGGTGGGGAGCGTTCATCACGATCAGCTTTTCCACCGCCGTGGCATAGTCCATCGCAAAACGCCAGGCGACCGCCCCGCCCCAATCATGCGCCACGATGACAGCGCGCTCGCGGCCACAGGCGCGGATCAGCTCGCGGATGTCGGCGGTGAGCCGCTCGATGCGGTAACTCTCGACGCCGGACGGCTTGTCGCTCAGATTGTAGCCGCGCTGGTCCGGCACGACGACACGATAGCCCGCGTTGACCAGC
>CAYGWJ010000465.1:0-10080 GCA_964353405.1 uncultured Anaerolineae bacterium | reverse complement strand
GCGATGCCGCCGCCGACGACAATCACGGCCCCGGTGGGTTGAGTCTTGGTTTCCTGATCGGCCATATTGCTTCTCCTGCCTTGGGCTGACAAGGTGACAAGGTGACAAGGTGATTTGGTCACCTTGTCACCCCCTCACCTTGTCACCTTGTCTGCTTCGATTGTACGGCAGGGAACAGGGAATGTCCATAGTCCGACCGGTCAAGGGCAGGCAGGCGGGTAGTCCGAGAGGACTAGTCGCGGAAATTGGAACAAGACCCCAGCGCCTCGGGGCGCCAAGAGCTTGTCTCTGCCGCAAATAGACGTGATACGGCCACCCGACGATCACGTCGGCGGTGTCGCTGATGACGCCCGACGAAACAACTACCGTGTCAGGATATGTACCCGCTATTTCAGTCGTACGCGGCTTGACAGCACTCGTGTCGCTGCAGAGACGACACTGGGCGAGGAACAAGACGGCGCAGGGCACTCATGCCAGCCAAGAAGGCTTTGAGAATTCTGCTTTGGCGATTTGTCGAAGGGCTTTGGAAAAGTCATAGTCGAACGGGTGCAATTGGGGCTTGACAGCGACTCGCTCCGGTGATACAACAATAGGTAGACGCCCCGTGATGCCCCAGCGGCATTGAGGCCCAGCCAGGTTGGCTGACTCGGGGAAGCCTACATTGCCATCCATGCCACCACTCAAGCGCCAACGGAGCAACACAACGCGCGACGTGTCTGGTGACCATGTAACGTCACCCGGACCCGTCGCGCGTTCCTATTGGCAGGGCCGCACGGGCTGGACTATCCGTCCACTGATCCAACGTCTGGCAAAGCTACAAATCGAGAAACGAGGAGACTTTCTGGATCAGCCCATCGAACTGCTGATCGAGATTCATGGTCCGGTCATTCGGCGATCCTGCAGGGCTCTGCGATTGATGTTTGCTGGTGGCGACAGTGGCAGTAGACGTATTGGGTGTTGGGGCGGTCAGAGGGCTCTGCAGTGGCACACCCGCGCGGAGCATGACATATTGCGCCCACGCGGCTTGTCGTTTCTTGACTCGAAAGAACATTTCTCCATTTGCAAAGGTCCAACCCCACATCTTGATGCCGTGCCTGGCGAGGAGATCATTGATGCTGTGACCGCTCCATCCATGGTTCATAGATACATAGAATTGATACGAGTTGAAACCTAATAGGCTATCTACGACTTCTCTACCAAGGCCCATTACGCCGTTTTGTCGGTAGGCACTTTTCCAATTAGAATGCCAAATTGATTCAATGATGGTCTGTGGCAAATACAGAATGTCGAAATTCGTGAGCAAATCAAGTAGTGTTTCCATGATTTTGCCTCCCTGCTTCACTGAGAACATATGTTCTTATATCACACGCCGAGCGATTTGTCAAGCAGCCCTCAGAACCCACCACAGACCGGGGACTTGGTCTGTGCTGGGAGGAATGGTGAACCCGCGACAGCAGAGTTCTTAGATGGAGTCTGCAGATGGAAGCACTGGTTAGTTTGTTGAGGAACTTAATCGGCGTTTTTGACCCGGTGGCCGATCTAGTGCGTATGCATGTTGTCGAACGATTGGGTGAACCTGCGTATTTGTCTGGCTTCCTTTGGGGAGTTTTTCTAACAGGATTGACGGGGTTCGTCGCGCGTCAATTGGCGTATTGGTACGGCAAGGTACAAGGATTCTTGGCGCCCACCAAGGAGCCTGTGACGAAAGATGGCCCGAGCCAATATGACAAGGCTGTCTCTACGACCACAGGAATTGCTGGCGCTATGGGCGGGCTCCTGATCGTGGTATTTGTGATTGTTTGCTTGTTGGCTGTTGCGTATCTGGCAATGTTTCCGAGTACTTGATGAGGAACACAGCAAAGTCCTCACTGTATTTAGCAGGGTTCAATTCGAGGAGACCGAAATGCTTTGGATTCTGCGCGACCCGATATGGCAGTTCATACAGACGATAATTGCAGTGGGCGGAATCATCATTACTCTTGTACTGTGGCTTACAGATCGTAGACGCAAAGCGCTGGCTTACGAAGCGGTCTTTGCTCCATTGCCGTTTGCCAAGCGAAGCACAAGTTCTGAGTCGCCGATACTTTTCCGAGGGAATCCCGTACATGATATGAGCCGGGTTAAGGTAAGGATCATCAACTCGGGCAACGCGGAGATCAGATCCTCCGACTATGAGATTCCAATCAGTTTCAGCTTTGGTGAAAAGGCCAAGGTACTCACAGCTACAGTTATAGACGCAAGTCCGTCCAGTCTGAGGGAGTTAGCGAAGATTGACAAGGAGGGAGCAAAAGCTATTCTGGAACCGATTCTCCTGAATTCAAGAGAATCGCTCACTCTCAGCATGTTGATAAGTCAGTTTGACGGTCACGTTACCCCACATGGTCGGGTCGTTGGCGTAAGGGAGATCAAAGAGTCGAGTGAGGACAGAGCCGCGAGACTGCCTATCGTGCTCGTTGGCTTTTCGACAAGTGTACTTATTGTGGTAGTAGTTGTTACTCTGTTATTCCCTGCTGTAGTGTATAACTCATCATATAGATCTGGCTTTTTCGCAGCGTGCGTCACGTCATGGATTATCGGATATGCATCGATGGCGTTGCAATATTGGTGGGACCGCATACTTTATTACCAGAGACCTCGTGAAGGCACTGCCCATCCAAATCATCCAGACTCTGCCGACTCGTGATGGCGTGTGGTCTGGTGAAACTCACCCGGCTGTGATTCGACCGGGTCCACGTGAACGACCACATCATTCAGACGCGGGATGCTGTGCATGAGCGCGTGGCGCACCTCTTCAGCAATTTGGTGTGCAGCCAACAGTGTGGTCGCTCCATCGGCAGAGATGTGGACTTCCATCGTCAACTGATGCCCCACCCACCGCGCACGGATCGAATGAACCCGTTGCACCCCGGCCACGCCAACGGCGACCGATTCCATTTGCGTGACCAACTCTGGCTCTACACTGTCCATCAACCGTGAAAGGATGTCGCGCCCGGTCTCCCACACGATACCCAGGATGAACAGCGTGATGAGCAGCCCGGCGATGCCATCGGCCTGGGGCCAACCCAGCCGCGCGCCGAGCAGCCCCAGGAGCGCCGCCAGCGACGTCAGCCCATCGGCGCGCGAGTGTTGCCCGTCGGCCACCAAAGCCGCCGAGCCAATCTCCTTACCCACACGAATCTTGTAGCGCGCGACGATTTCGTTGCCGACGATGCCCACGGCCGCTGCCAGCATCCCCCATTCCAGGTAGCGCGGCGTTTCGGCATGCGCCAGCTTCTGGTAGGATTCGTACGCCGAGAGCCCGGCGCTGGCGACGATGAGCAGCACGACGACTGCGCCCGCTACATCTTCGGCACGACCGTATCCGTAGGTAAAACGCCGATTGGCCTCGCGCCGCGCCAGGATAAACGCCAGCCCCAATGGCAACGCTGTAAAAGCATCGGCCAGGTTGTGGATCGTCTCGGCCAGCAAACCGGCGCTGCCACCCAACAGCGCTATCGCGCCCTGAAACGCCGTCGTCAGCAGCAGGCCGACGAGCGAGACCAGCAACGCGCGCAAACCGCGACCGGTAGTTTCTATCGTGTCGTGCGTCATGGTTTTGTCTCAGACAAGTTCTCAGGCCAGCCCAACTTGCTCGACCAATTCACGGAATTGCGTGATCAAACGCTCCAGCGTGCCGCGCCGCTCGACCAGCTTGATGTGCACCGCAATCGCCATCTCAGCCAGCAGGTCACGGCCGGAATGGCGGGCGAGCGCCACGTCAATCTTGAGCAGCATCAGCGGATCGCGGTTCAACCCGGCAATGTCCTGTCTGAGTTTGACGATGAGCGCGTCGAGCCGGTCACGCTCAGCCAGTAGCTCAGCCAGCGTCGGCGGCAATTTGGGTTGTGACCCGGATTCGGCGGCCGCGCGGCGCAGTGACGCCAGGTCGCCGCGCGCGTAGGCGTCGTTGATTTCGGCCATGTGAGCCGTGTGCGCCTCGCGCTCTGGGCCTTCAGCGGCCAGGTCGGGATGAAAGCGCTTGGCCAGCTCGCGGTAGAGCGATTTGAGCTCAGACCTGGTCACCGCGTTCGCCATGACCGCCGGAGGCGCGTTCTCCCACTTGTCTCGGACATAGGCGCCGGGAGCAGCTTGGGCCGGAGTTGGGGTTGAGCTTTTGCCCAGGCGCAAGTCCACCTCGGCTTCAAGCTGTATCGGGCCGAGTTGATTGCCGTAGAGGCGCACGAGTTGGCGGCGCGCCTCGTATTCTTCAATGTGGCGATTGACGGCATCCAGCTCATCCTGAAGCGGCTTGACCTCGGCGTCGTACGCCACCTCGAACGCCGCCAGCTCCAGTTCCAGGTCAGTGCGCTCTTGCTCCAACCGGGCGACGGCTTCCTGTTTCTGTTCGATCTCTGCATGCAGCGCGCGCAATTCGTTCAGTGGGCCGGCCTGTTTCATGGTCGGCATTTTACCCCGACTGCCTCAAATAGAACAGCGCCCGGCCAAATTGGCCGGGCGTTGACCTTGATCATGTGCCCTCTATCGCACATAACCTTTGAGCGTCACCGGCAGATAGATGTGATGCGGCCACTCTACAATCACCGCGGTGGAGACAATCACTGGCGCAGCCAGCTCGCCATCGCTGATCGTGGCTGTGTTGGTGATGACGCTTCCCGCCGGCGCAGTGATGCTCACGCCGAACGTCACGGTGATCGTCTGCCCTGGAGCAACCGTGCCCCGCCACGCGATCCCGCCCACATCGCTGATGATGCCACTGCTGGCCCAGGCGGTGCCCGCGAGATAGTTCGCGCCCGACGGGATAGGATTGGTCAACACGGTGCTCAACGTGGTCGCATTGCCGGTGTTGCTCAAGAGCACGGTGAAAGTCAACCGGTCGCCAGTGGTTACAACCAGCGGGTCTGCAGTCGTCACGGCGGGCAAGGTGATGACGCGCGTGATGCGCCAATCGGCGATGTGCCCGCCAAAACCGCCGCTGCCATATGTGCGTTGCAGGTAGGGCTTGGCTGCCATCCCGTTTGCACCGTAGTAGAGCGGCAACTCCACCGCATCGGTCTCGACAAGGATTTCCTCTGCCTGCCTATAGAGTGACTTGCGCGTGTTCAGGTCGGCAGTTCGCGCTGCCAAGTTGAGCAAGGCATCGTAGGTGAGGTTAGTCCAGTTGCCATACGGGGTGCGTCCAAACCAGTAGATGCACACATTCAGGAACTCGTAGGCATCATAGTAGCCATAGTCGCCGGGCAAACATGTCAGGCGCCAGATCTGTGGCGGATCGATACGTAAGAGGCGGTAGTAGTCGCTTGGGTTCGTGTACGATAGGGTGACCGACACACCCAGGTTGTCTATCCAGTTCTGGCGAACATATTGAGCGAGAGACTGGTTGAGGGTGGACGTGACGTACATCAGAGTGATAGGTGGCAAGCCCTGACCGTTCGGGTAGCCGGCTGCGACTAGCCATTGCTTGGCCTGGGTTGGGCTGTAAGGGATGCCCACACCTTCGGCGAAGCCATCTACGTGACCCCAGATGCCTGGTGGAGTGAAGGTGAGCGCTGGCTGCTCGGCGTAGCGCCTGACATTATCAATAACCCCCTGCCGGTTCACAGCAGCGATGAACGCCTTGCGCACCAGCGTGCTGGTGAATGGGGCCTTGGCCGTGTTGAAGCCGTAATGGGAGATGGCAGGCTGTGAGGCGAAATGCAATTCTTGTCGGCGAAGCGGGTCGCTGAGATTGGCACTCCATTCGCTTTCAGGCACGCGCACAGAATCCAGTTGCCCAGCCTGGTACATCCCCCACGCCGTAGTGTCGTCTAGCATTTGCAACGCCACCCGGCCAATCTGTATATTGGCTGCGTCATAGTAGCCGGTGTTCTTTTCCAGAGTCATCGAGACGCCATGTGCCCAGGCGATCAGTCTGTATGGGCCGTTGGTGACAATGTTGGTGGGTTGCGTCCAGGTAGGGACACCTTGAGCCTCAATAGCCCACTGTGGCATCGTGCGGGCCGTGGGCTGATCGGCCAGGGCGCCAGGGAAGTAAGCTGCCGCCTGGTTCAGGCTAAAGCGGATGTGAGTATAGTCCAGGACTGTAATGCCAACTTGATCGGTATCGGTGATCGTGCCCTCATAGTATTCCTGGGCATTCTGAATCAAGAAGAGCGGGAAATCAGAATCGGGGTTGCTAACCAAGTCTAAACTGCGTAGGATGCCGTAGCGCACATCATAGGCTGTCACTGGATTGCCGTCCGTCCAGGTCAAACCGCTGCGCAAGGTGAAGGTGAATATCATCGCATCTGGCGACATTTGCCATGACGTGGCCAATTCAGGGAGAGGCTCACCCGTGTCATCGTTCAATCGCACCAGACCCAGGAACAGTTGACTGGCGACGAAGCGTGACGGCCCCCCGACAGCTAACGCGGGGTCAATCGTCGGATCGCCTGGGCCGAGGTTCAGGTTAAGGGTGAAGGGAGTGCTGCTCGCTAGCACGGCCACGGGGTCTGTTTCAGAGTGGTGTGCGGTCACGGTCATCGTGGCGCGAAACGTGTCGGAACTGGCTCTTCCTACCAAGAAGAGCAAACCCATCAAGGCTGCCGTCGAGATGAAAATGGCTGACGTGGCTGCAAACCATCGGCTTTTCATGGTGTCCTCCCTTCAATGCGAATTGGCGGATGATGCCAAGGGCAGACAGGCGCACAGGCCGTTTTTTCTGGTACACTCGCAACAAGGATGGCCGGGGCTAGATTCAGTATACTCCCAAAAACACGCCGCCGTCAATACCTGCCAGAACCTTTTGCAACAGAAAACCCCCGGCCTGAGCGACAAGCCGGGGGTCCGTTACGAGGTTTTCTTACCTCACTCTAACGCTTGGCTTACCTGGACGGCCAGCCGGGCCGCGTCACCTCGATTTCAAGTGCGTTGTTGAAGCGGTTGAAATAGTTGAACAGACCGATGACGCCGACGAGTTCGATGAGTTGACCCTCGTCATAGTGAGCGGCCGCGGCATTCCACACATCATCGGTGATATGTCCGTTGCCAAGCGTAATCGCATCGGCCAATCGGAGTGCAGCAGCTTCAGCCGGCTTGAAATATGCATCCCAAGTCTCGGGGGCCTTGAGCGCATCGAGGTCTTCTTGCGTGGCTCCGTGGCGCCTTGCCAAGGCGCTGTGACTGGCTGCTCAGTATTTACATTCATTCAGAATGGAGACACGTACGGCGAGCAGTTCTTTGAGCTTGGGGTCCGCCGTAGTCTCGTCGTTCCAGAATGTGGCCATGTGATCGGAGGCAGTCTTCATTGCCGCAGGACGGCGGGCATAGGTACGGAACATGTTCGGCACGCTGTTGCGCGCCTTGAAGAAATCTTGCAGCACGACTTGCGCCTCGGCGGGCGCGTCGTCCGGGTGAAGCGGTGAGATGCGTGACATTATGGCACTCCTTCCGTGTCTACTTTAACTCACTCAATAGCGGTGGTCGCCCGACCCACCGGTTGACCTCGTTTCCCCGGCCATCGAGCAGGACGAACGTCGGCGTGGCACGAAAGCCGTGCCGACTGCCAAACTCGCGCCCGACTGGCGATAGCACGTCTACGCGGATCACACGCCCTGTTTTCGCAATAGCGCAAAACTCACTCTGCGACCACCCGCCTATTGGGAGTGGCGTGCTACTCTCACTTGCAGCGTGCCGTGAAAGCTAAGATTTACAAGGGTCCGAGCAAGGCTATACATAATCTTGTGTTTGCCCAAAGTGACTTTTGCGGTATTGCCTGTTTTCCATTCTCGCTCCAACCCGTCCACGACAGGTTTCATCGAAAGGCAGGCCACTCAGTAGTCAGAATAAAACTCAGCCCGCCCCAAACCAGCCACGCGCGTCGTGCTCGGCGGACCTGCAAAATGACCGCCAGAATCGCCAGAGCTACGGACCCAAAGATCAGGTACGAATGTTGGTTGACAAACTGGCCAGCGTTCATTTCGTTTGAGAAGAGCGACTTAGGCTTCCAGAACCACCGCTTCGTTCGGGGCAAGCTTCAACACCCCAGAGACCGTCGAGTCGAACCGTTCCGCGGACGACAGCCGGACGCGCCACGATCCAAGAAGTTGAAACTCGGCCGGGCGCGAGAAAAAGTTGAGCACGACGAGCATCCGCTGGCCCTCGGCGGCGCGCTCGTAGGCCCAAACGTCTATGGGACGCAAAGGCGAGCGATACGTCCCGCGCATCAGCGCAGGCGACTCGCGCCGCAACGCGATCAACCGGCGGTAAAAGCTGAGCAACGACTGGTCATTGGCCCGCTGCGACTCTACGTTCAATCGCCCGTAATCGGGATTGACGCGCAACCACGGCTTGCCGGCAGAGAATCCGGCGTTCGGAGACGCATCCCATTGCATCGGCGTGCGGCAGCCATCGCGGCCTTTGTAGAGCGGCCAGTACTTGCGGCCCGGCGGATCTTTTAATTCCGCGCGCGGGAGGCTGCCTTCCTGCAGGCCGATCTCTTCGCCATAGTAGATGAACGGCGTGCCGCGCAGCGTGAGCAGCATCGTCGCGGCGACGCGCAGCCGCGCTTCGGTCAATGAGCCGGTCACGTACCGCCCAGCGATGCGAGACACGTCGTGGTTGCCCAACACCCAACACGGCCAGGCAGCGGACGGCAGCCTGGCTTCCCAGTCGGCCACAACGTTGTAGAAACTGCGCGCGTGCCAGCCTTGATGCAGCAGGCCAAAGTTGAATACAAGCTGCAGCTCGTCTTGCCCGTTGCCGTAATAGCCCTCCGCGCCCTCCGGCTCCACTTCGCCGACCGCCATGCGTTCGGGGTACAGGTCCAGCCGGCGGCGGAACTCGCGCCAGATCGCATGTGTTTCGGGCTGGTTGATTTCGTAGGGATGGCGCTGGCGATCATAGCCGCGCAACCCCAACCTGGGCGGGTTATCAGGCAGACCCTCGGCCTTGACCAACATGTTCGCCACGTCGAGCCGAAAGCCGTCCACGCCTCGGTCAAGCCAAAAGCAGCACTCGTCGAACATGGCCTCTTTGACGGCCGGATTGCGCCAGTTGAGGTCGGGCTGTTCGGGCAGGAACAGATGCAGATAATATTGCCCGGTGCGCTCGTCCCATGTCCACGCCTTGCCGCCAAAGACCGCTTCCCAGTTGTTGGGCTCGCCGCCATTGCGCCCGTCCCGCCAGATGTACCAATCGCGCTTGGGGTTATCTCGGCTCGAACGTGACTCGACGAACCAGGGATGTTGGCTCGACGTGTGGTTCATCACCATGTCGAGCACGACGTGGATATCGCGCGCGTGCGCCTCGGCGACCAGGCGGTCAAAATCGGCGAGCGTGCCAAAGGCCGGATCAATGTCGTGATAGTTACTCACGTCGTAGCCAAAGTCGGCCATCGGCGAAGGATAGATCGGGCTGAGCCAGATGGCATCCACGCCCAGCCAGCGCAAATAGTCCAACCTGGACGTGATGCCGGGCAGGTCGCCCACGCCATCGCCATTGGCATCGGCAAAGCTGCGCGGATAAATCTGGTAGATGATGCCGTCCCGCCACCAGAGAGATTGGAAATGGGTCATGCAAGATTCTCCTCGGTTATTCGTCCGTCGTCGCGCCCGGCATATCGAGCTTGACCATTTCGCCATGCAGGTTGACGACGATGCGAAAGCCCATCATGCCCATCCACAGCCGTGCGTCGTCGGGGAGGCCGCGCTCCAGCACCTGGTCCATGTTCTTGATCGAAGCGTCAATCGTGGCCTTGGTGAACAGGTCATAGTTATCGAGCATCCGCATCATGCCTTCTTCGACGACATCCTTGTTGGTGTTGATTTGCTCCTGAATCACGGCGAGCACCTGGCGGTCAACCGAGGCCGCGTCAATGTGCCGGTGAAAGCCGTCGTCGTCTATCACGTACTGCGCCTCGCCGCCGACCGTGGTCACGCCCAGCGTCCGGCCTGATTCGTCAAAGACGAGTCCTTCGAACACTCCTTTGCTGCCCATACCATCCTCATGACAAGAGTTGACTCTGGCCCTATTATCCTATTGACTGGCTCGATGCGCAACTGTGTTTCCAGCTACGGTCCAACCCGATGGGCTGATCGGCGCTCT
>CAYGWJ010000464.1:0-9482 GCA_964353405.1 uncultured Anaerolineae bacterium | reverse complement strand
CCGTAGAGGCGAACCGGTGTGTTCGCCCGTAGAGGCGAACCGGTGTGTTCGCCCGTAGAGGCGAACCGGTGTGTTCGCCCGTAGAGGCGAACCGGTGTGTTCGCCCGTAGAGGCGAACCGGTGTGTTCGCCCGTAGAGGCGAACCGGTGTGTTCGCTCGTCGGGACGAACTGATGTGTTCGCTCGTCGGGGCGAACCGGTGTGTTCGCCCATTGGAGGCGATGCAGTGACAAAACTAGTTCGCGATCTCATGCATCCGGGACTGATCACGTGCCGGCCTGACGCCACCCTCGGCCAGGTAGCGGTGATGTTGACTCAGCATCATGTTCACGCCCTCATCGTGGCCGACCGCGATGGACGGCCCATTGGCATCATTTCGGATTTTGACTTGATGGCGGGTGAATGGCTCTCGGCCAATGCAGAGAGCCTGGCTGCCATGCGCAAGATGACAGCCGGCGAGTTGATGACAACACCGGTCGGCACGATTGACGCCGGTGCGCCTGTCGGCGAAGCGGCTCAAAAGATGCGCGCAGCACATATGAGTCGTCTGCTCGTCACCGACAAGGGTAAACCCATGGGCGTGATCGCCATCTCTGACCTGGTCGCCAGCATCGTCAAGTCCACTTCGGTCAAGCGCGACACGGTGGCCGACGTGATGTCCGATGCAATGCTCGTCTGTCGCGACATGACGCCGCTCACGTCGGTGGCCCGCGCCATGACGAGCGCGCATTATCGTTCGGTGCTCGTGGTGGACGCGACGGGCAAACCGTTGGGCGTGGTGAGCGGGTACGACATGTTGGCCGCGTGCCAGGATGGCGGCTGTGGTGACATGACGGTGGCGCAGGCGATGCATCCCATGCTCACGATTGACATTAACGCCAGCTTGCAAGAAGCTGCCAAAAAGATGATCGAGCATCACTATCACCGGCTGGTCGTCGTTGACCCCGAACAGCCGGATGCGATGCCGCTGGGCATCATTTCTTCTTTCGACATCGTCGCCGAAATGGCCGCACCAGGCTCGGTGTGGCAGCAAGGATAAACGTCATCGCAATTCATCACCCCGCTCGGGACACGGGCTAAAGGAGAACACTCATGGCAAACTTGCCAACGCAGGCACAAGTGGTGATCATCGGAGGCGGCGTCGGCGGATGCAGCATCGCTTACCATCTCACCAAGATGGGCTGGACGGACGTCGTCGTTTTGGAGCGCTTTGAGCTGACGAGCGGCTCGACGTGGCACTCGGCTGGACTCGTGGGCCAACTGCGCTCCGACGTCAACCTCACCAAGATGATGAAGTACAGCACGGATCTGTACCGGAAGCTGAAGGACGAGACCGGTCAAGACACGGGCTGGCGTGAGGTGGGCGGCTTGAGATTGGCTTCGTCGCCGGAACGATTGGAGGAACTCAAGCGGCAGGTGGCGCTCTCGCGCTCGTTCGGTTTGCCGCTCGAACTGTTGAGCACGGAAGAAACGCACAAGCTCTTTCCGCTGATGAATCCCGAGGGCGTCTTGGGCGCGGTGTACACACCCACCGACGGCAGTATTGACCCGACGGGTCTGACGAAAGCATTGGCCGTCGGAGGAAAGTCGCGCGGCGCAAAATTTTTCGAGCACACCGTCGTCACCGGCATCACGGTCAAGGACGGGTGTGTGAGTGAGGTCATCACTGACCAGGGCGCCATCAAGACCGAGGTAGTGGTCAATGCCGCCGGCCAGTGGGGCCGCGACATCGGCAAGATGGTGGGCCTCAATTTGCCCGTCGTCCCGATGGCGCATCTCTATCTCATCACCAGGCCAGTCGAAGGATTGGGGCACAACGTTCCGAATTTGCGTGATCCTGACCTCCTGGTCTACTGGCGAGAAGAGGTGGGCGGGTTCATCACGGGCGGTTACGAGCGCCACACTGCGCCGTTCGGCCTCGACGGCATCCCCGACGACTTTAACTACAAACTCTTGCCGCCCGATTGGGATCGCTTTGAGCCGCTCATGGAAAACTCGATCAAGCGCGTGCCCGCCGTGGAAACGGCCGAGATCATTCAACTGCTCAATGGCCCCGAAGGCTTTACGCCTGACGGCGAATTTCTGCTCGGCCCCACCAGCGTCAAGGGCTTTTGGGTGGCGTGCGCCTTTTGCGCACATGGTCTGGCCGGCGCAGGCGGCATCGGCAAAGTGATGGCCGAATGGATCATTGACGGCAGTCCCGAGTGGGATATATGGCGACTGGACGTGCGGCGCTTTGGCCCCAACTATGCCAGCCAGGATTACATGCTGGCGCGGACGCTAGAGACCTACGGCAAGTATTACGACATCCACTATCCCAACGAGGAGCGCGAGTCGGGCCGGCCGCTGCGGCTTTCGCCGGCCTATTTCCGCCAGAAGGAACTGGGCGCATTCTTTGGCGAAAAGTTTGGCTGGGAGCGCGTCAACTGGTTCACGCCGCACGAAGAAAAATCGCCGCGCACCTTCGAGCCGCGCGGCTGGGCGCGCAAGCACTGGTCAACGGCCATCGAGGTCGAGCACGCCGGCACGCGTGAGCGAGCCGGACTGTTCGACGAGACCTCGTTCAACAAGATAAAAGTGCGCGGGCCGGGCGCGCTGGCATTCATGCAGACCCTGTGCGCCAACAATATGGATCGGCCTGTCGGCGCGGTGGTCTATACCCAGATGCTCAACCCGCGCGGCGGCGTCGAGTGCGATGTGACGGTCACGCGATTGACCAGTGATTGCTTCTTTATCATCACCGGCACGGCGCTCGGCGTGCACGATATGTCGTGGATCCGGCTGCACATGCCCGACGCTTCGCGTGGATCGGTCATCTTGGAAGACGTGACCTCGCAGTATGCCTGCATCGGCTTGTGGGGGCCGCGCGCCCGCGACATCCTGCAAAAGGTCACCAAGGCCGACGTGTCCAACGCAGGCTTCCCGTATATGACGATGAAGAACATTGCCGTCGGGCACGTGCCCGCGATGGCTTTCCGCGTCACGTACGTGGGCGAGCTGGGCTGGGAATTTTATTGCCCGATGGAGTATGGGCTAGCGCTGTATGACACGTTGCTCGAAGCGGGGCAATCGGAAGGCATCGTGCCGGCGGGCTATCGCGCGATCGATTCGCTGCGCTTGGAGAAAGGCTATCGCTACTGGGGCGGCGATATCTCGCCAGATTACTCTCCTTACGAAAGCGGCATGGGCTTTGCCGTAGCGCTCGACAAGGGTGATTTCATCGGACGCGAGGCGCTGCTCAAGCAGAAGCAAAACGGCATCCAGACCAGGCTGTGCTGCCTCACGCTGGCTGATCCGACGGCTATCGCCATCGGCAAAGAGCCGATCCGCGCCGGGGACCGCGTCATCGGCTGGGTCACTTCGGGCGGCTACGGCTACACGGTTCGCAAGAGCATCGTATACGGCTACCTGCCCATTGAGCATGCGGCGGTCGGCACGGAACTCGACGTCGAGATTCTGGGCGAGCGCATCAAGGCTGTTGTCGAGCGCGAGCCGCTGTATGACCCCAAAGGCGAGCGCATCAAGGCGTGAGAGCTTATCAAGGTTCGTCAGGAGATCACTATGCCGCTCACACTCGAACAGGCCATCGCCCGCGTGCCCTTCCTGGCGAATGCGCGAGACTTGCAGACGACGCCGCTGACCGGCGGCATTACCAACCTGAACTATCGCCTGGATGCGGATGGCAAGTCTTTTGTGCTCCGCATCACCGGGGCGGGCACGGAACTGCTGGGCATCCGCCGCGAGGTCGAGTACGCTGCGAACCTGGAAGCCGGCCGGCTGGGCGTCGCTCCTCAAGTGGTCTATTTTATCGAGCCGGAAGGCTACCTGGTCACCCGCTTTGTAGACGGCGGCCATGTTCCGCCGGAAGAGATGGTCAAGCCGGAAAACATCCGCCGCGTGGCAGAGAAAATCCGCACGTTCCACCAGCAAGCTCAGCCGCTGGCGAGTGAATTTAACGTGTTCCGCCGGGTAGAGATGCTCACAGCCATCTCGCGCCGCAACAACTGCAAGTTCCCTGCCAACTTTGACTGGATCGGGGCGCGGATGCGCGAGGTCGAGAACGCGCTGATGCGCCATCCGTACGTTCCCACGCCTTGCCACGACGACCTGCTCAACCTCAACTTTCTCGACGAGCATGGCGAGTTGCGCATCCTCGATTGGGAATACGCTGGCATGGGCGATATCTTTTTCGACCTGAGCAACTTTTCGCACCATCACCGGCTGAACGATGAGCAAGTCAATATCCTGCTGCAAGCTTACTTTGGCGAGGTCACATCCAGGCTCTTTGCCCGGCTCAAGTTGATGTGGCCCATGTCGGAGGTGCATGAAGCGATGTGGGGCACCACGCAGACCGGCATCTCCAAGCTGGACGAGGACTTTCAGGGCTATGCCGACTTGTGGTTCGGGCGGGCGACGGAAGCGCTGCAGGCTCCACGTTGGAATCAATGGCTCAAGGACGTGACCCAGTAGCGGAAACGCTCTGTATCCAGGCTGGCCGCGTCTGAACCAAACCGATATTCGCTAGAAGGGGCGAGGTAACCTCGCCCGTACGTGGGGCTATTCTGTCGTCAGGCTGAATGGCCCCCGAAACTGGGGAGGTGAATTTTGAACATTGTGGTTTGTGTCAAGCAAACACCGGACACCGCCGCGACGTTGGCGCTCAAGGCTGGGCACGTCACCTGGGGCGATTCGCCCATGATCGTCAACCCCTGGGACGAGTACGCGGTCGAAGAAGCATTGCGACTCAGGGAAAAACACGGCGGCAAGGTGACGGTGCTCTTTATGGGACCGGAGAACGCTCGCGAGGCGCTCAAGACCTGCCTGGCCCTGGGGTGCGACGAGGCCATCCTTGTGTCCGACCCGTTGCTCAAAGGTTCGGATGCCTTGGCGACTTCGTACGCGCTCTCCCAGGCCATCGCCAAGATCGGCAGCGTGGACATGGTCCTCACGGGTCGCCAGGCTGTGGATGGGGACACGGGCCTCGTCCCGGCGCAAATCGCGCGCCACTTGAAGTGGCCTGCGCTCACCTACGTCTCCAAGATTGCCGAGCTGGACCCCAACGCCAGGACCATCAAGGTCGAGCGCATGTTGGATGAGGGCAAGCAGGTCTGCGCAGGCAAGTTGCCGGCAGTGGTGAGCGTGGTCAAGGGCATTAACGAGCCGCGCTATCCTTCGTTCATGGGCATCCGCAGAGCCGGCAAGATCACGATTCCGGTTTGGAAGGCGGCGGACCTGGGGCTGGAAGCTTCACGCATCGGCCTGGCCGGTTCCGCCGTGACCTGGCCCGAGATTCGCGCGATTTCGCCTCGCGCGGTTTCGTGCCAGTTGATCGAGGGCGAGACGCCGGAAGAGATTGCGGTCAAGCTGGTGGACAAATTGATGACCGAGCAAGTCATCTAGCCGTTAGGCGCGGGCCTCGATGAGTTTTCAGACAAGCCATTGTAGTCGCAACGTGCTGCCCCATTCAAGAAGCGATAAAAAATGAAACAAGGCGCGTTTCTGGTTCTGATTTTGTTAGTGCTCTCTGCTTGCACGGCCATAATGACACCTACACCGCTGGCAATGGTTGTGACACAAACACCGCAACTTACAACTGCGACGGCAACTCTTATTCCGACGAGTACACCGACACAAATATCAACTGTCACATCCACACCAACAGAAACCGCAACGCCGACGGCAACGCCTAAACCAACAGAAATTCCTCTTACACCAATTCCAAATCGCGAGGTCTATTTCAGGATAGACCCAGGCTCGCTTTTTACATCCAACAAAATCAATTCAGGAATTCCACAAGACCGACTCTTTTGGATTTCACAGGCCTTACCGAATGTAACTTCCTCATATGTAGAAGTTGTAGATGGTCAACAGTTTGGTTTTGAAGGAAAAGTTGTGCATGCTGTTATTAGCGGGCCGCCGCCAGTTGAAGCAGGGAAGATGGGAGGAGCACACCGTCCGAATATAGACGCAACTAACCCTAGTGATATAGTTGGCAATTGGGCTTGGGAATTTTCTCATATTGTTAGAACAGAAGAAAACCTGACCAATCAATCTGGAGGATATGATAGTTGGATGAGTCTTGCTTCTGTAGGAGTACCAGTGCCAGGTGATGACTACAATATCGTGGGTGGCGTTAAACTAATAACTGAAGGGAAAGCATATCCTTATCCATATTTGGAAGTTTACATGGTTGATGGCAATAACAAATCACACCCAGTACCAAGAGACAATCCACCCAAATTTGATATTGGCAAAAAGCATAGGTTTAGAATTGAAGTTTTCAGAGAATCCGAAGGTAAGCCATGGCTAAGAGTTTTCATAGACAGCGTTTTTGTCGGAAAGACAGAAATCACCAGGTTGAAACCCAGTGACCCCCTCAAGGTGAATGTGTGGGAAGGTGCCTATGCAGGGGCTAAAGTGCAAAGAGCGGAAGTTATACAGGGAGAGGGTGTGATTTTTAAACTGCCATAGGATTCGCGCCTAACCAGCGGTTGCAGTTGACGGCGCTGGGCACCTCGAATTGTTTTGTTACTTGCCATTGATGTGCTCAGGTTGGCTGAGCGCGTCTCGCCAGTGACCGCGCCGCAACTGAACCGCAGGCCGATCGGTGAACGAGGGATAACATGACGAACAAAGTCTGGGTTTACATTGATCACTTTAAAGGGAATGTGGTGCTCACGTCCTGGGAAGCGGTCGGGGCGGCCAAGGCGCTAGCGGGTCAGATGGGCACGGGCGTGACAGCGTTGATCTTTGGGCAGGGCGTCGAGGGATTGGCTCGGCAAGCTTTTGCCTACGGCGTGGATGCCGTCAAGTTGTGCGATGATGCAACGCTGGCCGATTTTCGTGTTGAGCCATACGCCGCGCTCCTGGCCAGGCTCGCCGCCGACGAAAAGCCGCATGTGATTTTGGCCGCGACGACGCCGCGCGGACGAGATGTGTTCGCCACGTCGGCGGTGGATTTGAACACTGGCGTGATTGCTGATGCGACCGCGCTGGAGGCTGTCGCAGATCTCCATCAAGGGACCGACGGGCTGGTGCGAGTGACTCGCCCGGTTTACGCGGGCAAGCTGCTGAGCACGGTGGTCTGCAAAGACAAGCGACCGCAGATGATCACCCTTCGCGCGCGCGCGTTCACTGCGCCGGAGCCGGATGGCGCCAAGAGTGGCGCGGTTGACGCGCAGCGGGTTGCGCCAGCGCTGGCCGAGGACGCTATCAGCACCAAGGTTGTGGATTACGCGATCGAAGAAAACCGCGTCAGCCTCGATAGTGCCAAGATCATCGTCTCGGGCGGTCGTGGCGTGGGCGGACCGGAAGGTTTTGAGCCGGTGCGCCAGTTGGCCCTGGCATTCGGCGGAGCGTTGGGCGCCAGCCGCGCTGCCGTGGACGCGGGTTGGATTCCGTATGCGCACCAGGTCGGCCAGACCGGCAAGGTTGTCTCGCCTGATCTCTACGTGGCGTGCGGCATCTCGGGTGCGATTCAACACCTGGTCGGCATGCGGACGGCCAAGATCATCGTGGCGATCAACAAAGACGCGGAAGCTCCGATCTTCCGCAACGTTCACTATGGCGTCGTCGGTGACCTGTTCAAGATCGTGCCAGCCTTGGCGGCAGAGGTCAAGAAGCGGAAAGGTTAGGGACATTTCTCTGGATCGGTCACCTCTATGATACGTGCCAGAGGAGGAGAAAAATGGACACACAGCCTTCACCGGTAGAGCGTTTGGCCCAGACGCATCCCGACCTGGAAATCTGGTGGGATTCGTCTCCACTGGTTTACAAATCGTGGGTCCAAAAGATGTTGAATGCCGCCGAGCCGCGCCAGCGGCCGATGCTGGAGGCACAGCTCGCGCGGCTCGCCCCTGGCGACAACACGGAAGACCCTGGTGCAAGTGTCTTTCGGGGCTGCACAACGAATCCACCGCTTTCGTTGCAAGCCGTCAAGAGCGATACCCAGTTCTGGAACGAATGGCTGGACGATCGGATTCGTTCCGGGCCCGACCTCAGCCTGAAAGAGTTGACCTGGCTGACGTACAAGGAGGTGGTCAAGCGCGGCGCTCAGTTGTATAGGCCTCTGTACGAGGCGACCCGGGGCCGGTTCGGTTGGCTTTCGGGGCAGTTGGATCCGCGCCTCTTTACCGAGACCGAGCAAATGGTGCATGACGCGGAGGAACTGGCCGCGCTCAGTCCCAACGTGATGATCAAGGTGCCCGCTTCCATGCAGGGCATTGAGGTCGTCAAAGCCTTGACTTCCAGGGGCATCTCGACAAACACGACGGTTTGTTTTACACTGCCGCAGATCATGGCTTCGGCCAACGCGGCGATGGAAGGCATCCGGATTGCCGAGAAGAATAAGGTTGACCTGGGCAAGTGGCGCGCCGTGATCACGATGATGATCGGCCGCCTGACAGAGCAGCCGGTGCTGGACGTGCAGGCGGCGCGGCGCGGCATCCAGCTTTCGTGGCAAGACAAGCACTGGTTCGGGCTGGCCGTGTTCAAGCGCGCGTATCGCCTGCTCGCCGAGGGCGGCTATGCCAGCAAGATGCTGGCCTGCTCTATGCGGCACGGGCCGCTCGTGGCTGGCAAGCTGCGCTTCTGGGATGTTCAAAAGCTGGCGGGCGGCGACATGGTCTATACGTGCCCGCCTTATGTGCTTGAACCGCTCTTTGAAATGGGCGATGACCTCATCTTCCAGCGCGAGATCGAAGACGGCGTGCCACAGGACGTGCTGGACAAGATGAGCAAGATTCCGTACTGCATCCAGGCTTACGACCCGAACGGGCTGGAGCTGGAGCAGTTTAACGAGCACCCGTCCACCCTCAACACGGTCGAGACTTTTTCCAAAGGCTTTTCCGGCCTGGAAGGTTACATCGGCGAGCGCATGGCGCTTGTCAAACAAACTTTGAAGTCAAAATTCAAGTAGGAGGAAAAAATGTCCATTGAAAACGCCAAAGGGATGTTGATCAAAGCGACGCAAGGCAAATACGCCATAGGCGCCTTCAACATCACCGACATCACCCAGATGGAAGGTGTGGTCGAGGCGGCGGTCAACAAGAAAGCGCCGCTCATCATCCAGACCTCGGTCGAGCCTAGCAAGTTCCTGGGGCGCAAGGTGATGGTGGCCGTGTATCGCGCCATCGCCGAATCAGCCCCCATCCCGATCTGCCTGCACCTCGACCACTGCACGGATGTGGAATACTGCAAACAGTGCGCCGACGTGGGCTACACCAACATCATGATGGATGCGTCCAAGTTCCCCTTTGAGGAAAACGTCCGCATGGTCAAACAGGTGACGGAGCATTGCCACAAGGTCGGCGACATCTCGGTTGAAGCGGAGCTGGGCACGGTTGGGGGCGTCGAAGATCAGATCAAGGTCGTGGAAGACGAGGCCCAGCTTGCCAACCCGGATCAGTCGGTCGAGTTTATCGAGCGAACCGGCATTGACCTGTTTGCGCCCGCCATCGGCACGGCGCACGGCGTCTACAAGAC
>CAYGWJ010000463.1:0-8124 GCA_964353405.1 uncultured Anaerolineae bacterium | reverse complement strand
TCTGGGCCGACACGCAGGTCGGCCCCTACAGATCGGGGCGCACCAGGTTGGGGCGCGCCAGGTTGGGGCGAACCTACGTGTTCGCCCAGGTCTGGGCCGACACGCGGGTCGGCCCCTACAGATCGGGGCGTACCAGGTTGGGGCGCACCAGGTTGGGGCGCACCTATGTGTGCGCCCAGGTCTGGGCCGACACGCGGGTCGGCCCCTACAGATCGGGGCGTACCAGGTTGTGGCGCGCCAGGTTGGGGCGAACCTACGTGTTCGCCCTCTTTGCTTCCCTTATCCTCAACGATCACTACGATGCCGTGAAAATGATTGGGCATGATGACGCATTCGTCCAATTCGACGGACGGGAATTTGTTGGGCAGTTCTTGCCACCATCGCGCTATCATTTCTCCAGCAGAGTTGGGACGGAAGTTGTCCTCGGCAATCTCACCAAACTGGCATTCTCTGTCTTGTGTGACCATCGTGACGAAATAGGCGCCGGCCTGCGAATAATCGTAGCCTTTGAGCCGGATTGATCGGCGATGGTGGAGAGCTGGATTGTACTTGCTCATATTCGTCTAATTGGGGGCAGACACGTAGGTCTGCCCCAACCTGCGGTCTGCCGCAATCTGCGGTCTGTCCCCTACGGTTGGGGCGAACACGCAGGTTCGCCCCTCCTTATCACGTTGATTATTCTACTTTGATTTCGATGAGCCACTTGACCCATGTGTTGCCTTGAAGGGATGGGAACACTGCGCGTACGGGAAAGCCGTGCAAGATCGGGATGGGCTTGCCTTCCCATTCATACGCCAGGTAGCTGTTGCTTGCACGCGCCTGTTCCAACGTGACAGAAGCCGAGTATTCGTCTGCGCCCACCAATGTGAGGCTCGTCGCTTCGGGCCGCACACCGGCCATGTCCAGGACGGACATTAGCGACGCGCCCGCCCAGTTCGCTTCATCCTCAAAATAGCCCGGACAGATGAGCACATCGCTCGTCTGGACTTTAGGCAGGCAGCGCAAATCGTCATAGGTCAAGCTGAGCGGACGTTCAACCCTGCCCGTCACCTTGAGTCGGTAGGTGGTCAGGTCAATCTTGTTTTCAACATCACTCAAGTCACCAGATGTCGCCTACCGTAAAGCCTTCCGGGAAGGGATCGTCTGCGTCCACCACGTAACTGGCAAACCCCGTGATCCACGCCTGCCCGCTGATGGTGGGGATAACGGCCGTGTATGGGCCGACTTGTGTTTCTCCAATCAGCCGGCCGGTGAACACTGTACCCAGGATGCCTTCGTGGTTGAAATCTTCATTCAGGCCCAATTTGCCTCTGGCGTAAAGCGTGGCCATTTTGGCGCACGTACCTGTGCCGCACGGCGAGCGATCAATCGAGCCGGTCCAGGTGGACGGGCGGTTCCAATCGAGCTTACCCGTGGAGACGGTCACGGCGTTTTTCAGGTGTGCATCGGGTCGGGTAGGGGGCCCGGAAAGTTCCGCAATCGTCACACCGGAAAAGCCGGGCTGATCGGGATGCGCCACAGGCAATTGCTCCTGCACTGCGGCTTTGATCATCTCGCTGACGCGGACAATGTCGCGTCCTTCGTCCGGCGTCAAGTGCAGACCAAAGGCGGTGGCATCGGCGATGACAGAGAACATTCCGCCGTAGGCCACATCCACTGTGACCGTGCCGAGGTGTGGTACTTCCAGTCGCGCATCCAGGTATGCCGCAAAGGCTGGCACATTCTGGAACGTGACCCGCTGAACCTTGCCGTTGGCGCAATCGGCCCGCACGCGAATCAACCCGGCGGGCGCTTCCAGCGTCAACTCGGTGACGGGTTCACGCATGGGCAGCATGCCGGTTTCGAGCAGCACCGTGGCGACGCAAATGGTATTGGTGCCTGACATGCCGGGATACTCGACCTGTTCCATGATGACAAAGCCTGCGTCGGCTTTTGGATGCGTGGCCGGCAAGATCAGGTTGCAGCACATGGTGGGGTAGCCGCGGGGCTCGCGCAGCATGAGCTTGCGCAACCCGTCCGCGTGCGTTTGGAGGTGCAGCATTTTCTCAAACATGGTCGCGCCGGGCACGTCCAGCACGCCGCCGACAATAACGCGGCCCGGCTCGCCGCCGGCATGAGCATCCACAGCTTGAATCATACGGGCCAGACGCATGGGAGCCTCTTCCACGTATCAGTATGGTTGATGCTTGCCGAGTAGTATACTACGAAACGGGGCAAGAGAGAAAACGAGAATGGTGCAATAGAGTGCCACGCGTCTCTGCAGGCGCGTGGCAAATGGACGTCATTGTCCCAACCTGGCTGGAATTCGCGGTGTAACTCAGACCTGCAGAAAAACCTCGAATTGCTCGCGGGTTGGCGGCGCGGTGAATAACTTGGCAAAGTGCGAGATGGCCTGCTGATACACGCCGCTGGTATCCATCGCCGTCGCATCGGCCGCCGTTTCCCACAGGGTAAGGGTAACGCCGCGCCCGGTGTTGCGATCACCCAGCAGATAAGCGCCCTTGAATCCGGGTTGCCCTTTGAGCAACGGCGTGACCGACTGCCTGGGCGAGTTCCTTTTGAGTGTACGGGCTGGATTCGAGGCTTTAGCCGGAACCGCCTCAAGGCTCGAATCCAGTTGACCGTATACGCAATCAGAAACCGCTATAGGTGTTGGTGTGCGCTTCACGATGAAGCGCACACGAGCGATTGGCGATAAGCGATCACATCGGCGGCAACAGCCCCAACTGGCCTAACAGCGAGGTCATATCCCAGAACGTCCAGGCATGGGTGATCTTGCCGTTCTTGACCTGCGTTGTTGTGCTGCCCACGAGCGTCGCCGTCTTGCCTGTAGGCGGAATGGTTCCGCCGGAGGGAGTGCGCAGCGGGCCGGTATTTGCGCCGCCGCCGACCTTCCAATGGGTGACGACATAGTCGCCCTGTGTGAAACGAAACGTTCAACTCGCTAACGGGTCAGCTCCAACGAGCTGCTCAATGGTTTGCGTTCGTGGCGGCTGGGCGGGTGTGGATTCGCTTTGGGAGCAGGAAAAACTCAAAGCCAGAAAAATGCTTGCAAACCGCGCAGAATCCCACACGTCCGCTTCACGCGGTGTTAGCCCGCGCCCTTTACCCCGAATTTACTCCTGATAACAACGCTAAGTTAAGCACGAATAGGGGGGAGATCAGTGCTGCCGGAATTTCAGGACGCGGTGGCTGAAGGCATCGGCAACGTACACAGTGCCATCTTTGTCGAGTGCCAGACCACCCGCTTCGGACATATCTTCCTCGAACGTACGCGTGTTACCCCAAGCGGCGAGGAGTTTGCCGGAACTGTCGAATTCGACGACGCGACCGTTTGCATACTCCCCAATGTAGATCTGTCCCTGATTGCCCACAGCCAGGGCAACCGGACCAATAACCAGCCCATCAACCGCTCCGAGGTAAACCTGGCTCAGGAACCTGCCGCTGCTGTCGAACTTCTGGAGCCGGCCAGTCAAGGCGTCGACCACAAGGACATTCCCCTGCGCGTCGATCGCCACGGCGGTGGGTTTATTGAATTGACCCTCGCCCGATCCTTTCTCACCCCATTTGAGAAGAAACTTGCCACTTCCGTCGAACTTCTGAACGTCGTTGTTGTCGAGGTCTACAACGTAGACATGGTTCTGTGGGTCGATGGCAATCGCTGACGTGACCATGAACTGACCTTCGCCCGTGCCCTGCGTCCCCCACTTGATCAGGAACTTCCCCTGGCTGTCGAACTTCTGGACATGAGTATTGTCGGTTACATACACATTGCCCAGGGGGTCCACGGCCACAAACCCAGCACCGTTACCATTGATACCACTCATGACGAACTGGCCATCCCCTGTCCCCTGACTGCCCCATTGCATCAGGAACTTGCCGGTGCGGTCGAATTTCAGCACTCTCGAGTTACCTGTATCTATGACATAGAGGTCCCCTTCCTGGTCAAGTGCCAGACCTCTCACCTCGCCCAACGGCGTAGGGCTGCTTGTAATCGTCGCGATGAGATCCATCTGAACGGTCGGATGATCGCCAGCCCAGACGATCGGCGCGACCGTGGGCGTTATGGCCGTTGTCGGTGTAGCAGCAGGCGGCTGGGGCGTAGAGGTATTGCCGCTACAAGCCGCTAGCAGTCCCGCTAGCAGCAACACGGCCCACAATGTTGTTTTTCTCTTTATCATATTGTCCTCCGGCTCATGTCTATGAAAGCGACCACGTGATTTGCTTCCTTCCTGGTTATCGTCTCTTGTCGAGTTCTGAATACCTCGACAATATGCAATACCTTTTCAACTGTAACTCTATTCAGATACTACCGAGGGCCTGGTCAGCCCTTGGGCATCGTCCGGCGGCAAGGTCTGACAGACTGTTTCGAGATAAGCGAACAGGCTTGCCAGGTCGGTGAACCCATGGCGCTGGCCGGTGTCGGTTGATTCGAGCGAAGCGCGCCAGATCAATTCACCAGCTTTGTCCGATTCCCACAAGCGAAGCAAATAGGATTCGTAGCGCCGCGCTGCCATACCCGCCTCTCAAGTTCTTGATAACCAGCATACCAAATCACCGTGACATTACCGTGACATTTGCAGTGGAACAGCCGGCATTTTTCAAAACGGCCCTTGTCAGCCACGGGCCATCTTTGCTGCAATGAGCGTAGCGCAAAGTACGCTGCATACTCAGGCTTTCCGGCGTGATGCCGCTTGACGCCAGTAGAAGAAAATGAGCAGCGCGGCGACCAGACCCGTCGAAATCCCAAAGGTCCACCCGTTGTGGCGCGCCGGGTCATACTGTGAGAACGTGGCCAGCCAGACTAGAAACAGCGCTGTGGTGTAGACGATCAGCGTCTGCACCCCCATTTTGATCTCGGCCCAGTCTTGGCAAAAGTACATGGTCGCTGCCCAGACGGCACACGCGGCCGGCCAGGCAGCCATGATCCGTGCATCGAATGCGTCGAGCGGCCATGGCCAGCGCGTGTCTGCGAAAGCCGGGTTGAAGAACAGAAACGCGGCGCCGGTGATGCCCAGGATGTAAACGGCGGCCAGCATTCTTTTCAGCCCGATGGAGACGGGCCCTTCGGCAAGCTCCGCAGGCACCCGGGCGTTGCTTTCAGCTCCGTGCGGCTCGATCAATGTCAGGATCAACGGCTCGACGATATACGCCACCACCCAGATATGCGCCACGCCAATATTCGGTTTCCAATTCATCTCGTTCAGGTGCCAGAAGGTGGCAATAAACAGCACCCCCAGAAACACAAAGTTGCCCCACTTGATCCATCGCAGTCGGTACCAAAATTTCTCGCGCCAGAGATGATAGCCCAGAAAAACCCGCAGGATGAACCCGGTGCCAATGAACATCGCCGTCAGGCGCGGATGTATGGGCCAGGCAAAGTTGACGCCCGTGTCCGGCCAGATGATCAGCCAGACCACAAAGGCGGCTGCCAGGAAAAACTGGACGATTCCAACCCCGTCAATGGAACTGGGTTTGCGTAACATGATTATCCTCCGCGTATCACAAGTATGCGGGGCCTAATGCCCCAGGAATGAAATGACCTGCGTCACGAACGCTACCGGTGCAGGGCAGCTCGAAGGCGTGTTGCCCCGCCCGACGTCAGCGGCTCACCGTGGCCAACGCACAGCACCTCGGCATCCAATTCCGCCAGACGACGGAGCGATACCTGGTGCTGTTTCGGATTCAGCAGGAAGCCTTTCCAGCCGAGCATAAAGGTCGGCCAGGTGCAAACCGCATCGCCCGCGACCAGCGTCAGCCCGTTCCTATCGTCCAGCAGAAAAGCGTGAACGTTCCCGCCCTGGCTTTGTCCCATGCTATAGAGCCCCGGTGCTGCTTGCACATCTACCTCCTTGTTAGAGCCGGCCTATTTTGTCTGTTCGCTGCGCCCGTCATCGCTTGCGCGCGAATGCTGCATTTGTCTAGGTTTTCCTGCTACGTTATGGCCCACGTGGCCCACCAACGGGGCGCGGGTTGCGGCGCTTGAGAAAACCGTCTTCCCAGCGAACCGGCAAGCTGCGGATGACGTCGAATGCTTACCTTCCGCTCTACTCCGGCATGGGTATAACGCGCAGTTGTTGCAGCAGGCCGAATTGGTCAAACAGGCCCCAACTCTTGCTTTCGCCCTCTATTCGACCTTGACGACCTCGCCGTCGTGCCATTCCGGTTCGGCGACGAGGAACTGCATCATCTTTTCAAATTCGGCGTTTGTCTCAGGCCGATCCGCATTGGCCCGGTAGGCTTCTTTGCTTTCGAACATGACTACCAGGTATAGCACGTTGGGGTCTTTGTCCATTTGATATACATAGCCGGCCACAGAGCCGGGGCGTGGGGACGGTGATGTCATGGCACTCCTCAAGGCGTTGACCTGGCCCGGTTTCACGGTTAATTTTGCAACGGTCCCGTACATGATAGTTTCTCCTGGTGTAATAGGTGTGCGCCTCACGCGAGGCGCACGGATGATTCAGCGCGCCGCCGAATAGTGTTAGCACGGCGGCGCGCACGCTCGACCTCTATACCCAGCGACACGCTCAACGGCTGGTCTATCTTGAGGAAAGAGTCACGCCGATTTGTTGCAGCAACTCTACCACGCCAGCCAGCGGTATGAGCGTTTACGCGCGATTGAGGAAGCGGATTTCCGGCGCGCTGGTGACGCCTGCGTTCTTCATCGCTTCTGCCAACGCCGGATCCTGCGCGAACTGGCGCGCCTTTTCTGCGTTGTCCCATTCCATGATGACCGTGATGGCGCCGGGATTTTCCAGATCGCGGTAAACCTGCTGGACGCCCGTTGCGCCAGCGGCCCGACGGGTGGCCTCGTTAGCGTCAAAACCCGCGCGCCATTTAGCGTAATCAGCGACGGTGTGCCGAACATTAAGGTAAATCATGGGTTATTCTCCTTGAGTAACTGGTGTGCGCCTCACGGTGAAGCGCACTGACGGTTGATAACAAATGCTATGAAAACAGATTGGGTCATACTTATAGGCGCAACTCCTTTCCTTGGCTTTTCACTTGCACTGCGACGCTCCGCGCTAGCCCGGGCGGACTGGCGGCGTCTCTGCTTGCTCAACCATGCGCGCCTCGCTGCGCTCGCGCTCACTGTCATACAACGACGGGCGCATCGTGTGTGAGACGAAACGTTCAACTCGCCAACGGGGCGCTCCAACGCACCGCACAACGGTCGGGTTCAGGCGTGTTGCGAAGCGCAGCGGAGCAACGTCGCCTGCAACCCGGTGTTAGCCCGCACTCTACGAGTGCAAAGCGCCTCGCTTGGCTTCGCGTGTTTGCACCTCTGGTAACACCCATGTTGAAAAAGTGACGCGCTCCGCTTGTAACTGCGGCTTAGTGTCTAACTTCCGCTTTGTCCGGGCGCGGGCATTGCGCCAAGTTGCTGCATCATAGCCATACTATCCATCAGGCCCCAATGTTCCACAAACTTGCCCTCAGCAATGCGGAGGATGTCGATCACGCCAAAGGATACGCTCTTGCCGGTTGGCGGAACGCCCATAAACTCACCCTTCTGGGTGCCGCTCCAGGTCTGACGGATTACCACCTTATCGCCTTCGGCGACAATATCGTCTATCGTGGCTTTGAAGTCTGGGAAGGCGCTGCGCAGCATGGTGGTCAACAGTTTGACGCCCTCACGATCACGCGGCATTCCGGGTGGCAGTTCTTCGCGTTCAACAAAGTCGGGCGCCAAGAGCTCATCGGCCAGACTGATGTTTCCCCGATTGAAGATTTCCTCCACGAGTTGACGGACTAGTGCTTTATTCTGTTCAGTTGACATTGGTTATTCTCCTTGAGTAATAGGCGTGTGCCTCACGGTGAGGCGCACTGACGGTTAAGAACAAATGCTATGAAAACAGATCGGATCATACTTATTGGCGCAACTCCTTTCCTTGGCTTTTCACTTGCACCGCGACGCGACGCGCTAGCCTGGGCGGACCGGCGGCGTCTCTGCCTGCTCGACCACACGCACCTCATTGTGCTCGCGCTCACTGTCACACAACGACGGGCGCATCGTGTGTGAGACGAAACGCTCAACTCGCTAACGGGTCAGATCCAACGAGCCGCCCAACGGTTGATCTCAGCGGCAGCCGTGAGATTGGCGAGAGTCGTTTGAATGAA
>CAYGWJ010000462.1:0-5770 GCA_964353405.1 uncultured Anaerolineae bacterium | reverse complement strand
GCCAGAATAAAAAGATCATGACGACGCCAATCGCCAGCCACAGTCGCCCCGTCGTCTCGGGCAAGCCCAGGAGCCAGTTGCGCCGGTAGGCGATCAGCCCGACGATGAACAGGGCGATGTACTGGGCGAAAAACGGGAACTGGAGATTCAACGGAGAAAAGTTCCAGCCTATCGGACGCCACAGGCGCACCAAAAATCCCGCGATGCCCAAGAGCACCGTCAGGAGAGCGATCACGCCATTGCCAGGAAAGCGAGTGTCCACCGAGGATGGGGCTGGGCGGGACGAAACAAGTCGCCATCCCACGTACACGACTGAAAAGATGAGCAGAGTCTCGACGAACCACAGCGGCCCGGAGCCGATCACGGCTTCGAACCTGACGCCGGGCAGATAGTGCCACCACGGCAGGCTCAACCCCTCGGTCACACGCAGGTCCAGATACACCAGCAGCGGACTGAGGAGCCAGCTATAGATCGCCAGAGGAATCCCCAGTCGGATCAGACGATCGAGCAAAAAGCGGCCTGCGCCTTTGCGATCGTAAGAGCCCGGCACAAAGTAAGCCGAGATGAGCAGAAAGAGGCCCATAAAGTAAGCCTGGCTGACGGTGATGAGCCACGCGCCGAGCGCGCCCGTGGCAAAATCCTCGCGGCCTTCCTTGTACAACCATCCCCCGGTGCCGGCGTAGATGATCAGCAAGTGGAACAGCACCACCTGGATCGTGAGCATCACGCGGATATTGTCAATGAAGAGCAGTCGGCTGATCGCTTTGGGCTGGACGTCTGCTGCGGCTGGCACGGGAGTGTCAAGTGTCATTTGCTTTTCCATTTTTTCTCCTCGGACGATCTCACTACAAGACCCGGTCTGTATAGGGCAGCTTGCGGATCAGGCTGCTCAGCCCGAAACACAACGGGATAGCCACCAGCGCCGCAAAGGCCCACTTGAGCAACGGATAGAGCATCACAGGGCGCATCGCCAGGGCCACGCCGGTAATCAGCGGCACATGGATGAGATAGGCGGTGTAGGCGGCAGGCGACAGGAATCCGGCCAGCTTACCCTGACGATTGAGGTAGCGGCGAAAGGCATAGATCAGGGCAATGCACATGCTGAGGCAAAGAAAAGACTCCCAGAGCGCGTAGACAAAGGCCTGCCAATGCCAGCCGCCTCTGTAGGGAGCAAAGCTCGTGGTTGCGCCGCCAATCAGCATGAGGGGCGCCCACAAAAGGATGAAAAGGACCGCGATTCGTAGCCACAGGCGACCCGTTTTGTCGGGCAGGCTCAGCAGCCAGTTGCGCCGGTAGGCAATCAGCCCGACGACGAACAGGGCGATGTACTGGGCGAAGAAGGGGAACTGCAGGTTCAAGGGCCGAAAGTTATACTCGTCGATGAGGAAGAACTGGCGGACCAAAAAGCCGGCCACCCCCAAGAGCAGGGCAAAGAGGGCGATAGAGCCATTGCCGGGGAAAGCGGTCTCCACGGCCGACTCAGGCGGCCGCGACCGGGTGACAAGTCGCCACAGCACGTACAGCAAGGTAAAGATGAGCAGGGTCTCGATGAACCACAACGGCCCGGCGCCGAGCAGCGGGCCATACTCGCTAAAGTACTGACCCGGGAAGAAGCGCCACAGGGGTGCGTGCGGTTCCCCATATAAGGTCAGGAGCGCGTATGCGAACAAGGGGTCGAGGATCCAGCTATATATGGCCAGCGGGATCCCCAGGCGGATCAGGCGGTCCTTCACGAAGCGGCCCGCCCCCTTGCGGTCGTAAGAGCCCGGCACAAAGTAGGCCGAGACGAGCAGAAAAAGGCCCATAAAGTAAGCCTGATTGACCGCGCAGAACCATCCGCCGAGCGAGTTGGTGACCACGTCCTCCCGGCCTTCCCGGTAGGGGAAACCCCCGGTCCCGGCGTAAATGACCATCAGATGGTGCAGGATCACCAGGATCGTCAGAAAGATGCGGATATTGTCAACAAAGAGCAGGCGACCGGCTGCCTTGGTCTGGACGGCTGCCACGGCAGACACAGGTCGGCTCGCGTCCAGGGCACCTGCTCCGTCTGCCGGGTCGCGAACTACCATTTGCTTTTCCATGTTGTTTCCTCTCTCTCGCCATCGACCTCACAGGTCTCCGGCCTTGTTAGTTCGCCGGCACGCCGCCCGAAGCGGCTTCCTGGGACTGGACGGTGGATGCTTTGGGCCGCGGCTTCATCCCGAACAGGAAGCGCATAACGTTGTAGCGCCGTACCAGGAACTCGTACATGACCATGATGATGACGAACGAAACCGGCAGGATGATGACCCACTTGAGCAGGTCCGGGATGGCCCATTGGACGACCAGGTAACCCACCGATAGCAGCACCGTCTGGTGCAGGATGTAAAAAGGCAGCACCGCTTCGTTGGCATAGATCAGGAAGGGCGCGCTGAAATTCAGGTGCTTCCTGCCAAAACCCAAAATCGCCAGAACGCAGCACCAGGAACCCAGGGCGCGGGAGCCCCAGCCCAGGGCGTAACGCCACGTGCCGAAGGTAGGCAGTGCTTCCATGCCAAGCAGGAAAAGAGAAGACCCCACCAGGACCAAGCCTACCGGCAGAGAGAGCCAGCGCAGCCGCTGGATGCTGGCTTGCAGGCGCTCGTGGGACACAACCAAGAAACCGGCCAGGGTAAGCCACAGATAGACGATAAAGGCCCAGCCTGCATTGTGTTCCATCACTGCGCTGTTGTAGTCCAAGAGCACCACCAGCACGATCGCGGGCAGCGCCAGCGCATAGACCGCCCCGGGCAGGGCTAACAGGTCGCACAGCCTGGATAGCACGCCCCGGCCTCGGCCCTTCAACCCCTGGGACTTCCCAGGGGTCAACCAGCGCATTAGGGGATAGAGAAGGATGCTAAACAGAAGCAGCAGCCACAGGTACCACAGATGCTCACCCTGCCATTCAAAGTTGTCGAAAAAGTAATGCGGCAGAAACTGGAAATAGGCGCCGCTGAACTCGCCGTGGGTGAGACGGTACAGGTAGACCTGCAGCGAAGCGTGGGTGAAATCGCACACCACCACCGGCACTAACAGGCGGGGCACCTTGTCCTTGAGGAAGTTGGCAGCCCCACCGTTTCCCACGGCGTAGAACAGGCTGGCCCCCGAGATGGCAAACATCAGAGGCATCATCCACGATGTGGCAAACCGGTTCCAGACCTCCACCCACGAATACCAGGTGGGGTTCTTGACTAACCAGTCCTCCATGTTGAAAAAGCGGCTGGAGTGATAGATGAACACGACCAAGATGCCCAGCACACGCAGCCAGTCAAGATAGTACACCCTCGTAGAAACTTTTCTCTCCATTTCACACAGTCCTTTTCATGCCGAACAGATCCCGCAGCGGAGCCACCCGCCGGACGAGCAGCTCGTAGAGCGCGACGGTCACTACAAAAGAGGCCAGGATGACGGTCAGCATTTTGACCGTGACGCCGGCCTGCCACTGCACGACGTAGAAAGCGAAGGCAAAGATCACCGGTTGGTGGAATACGTAAAAGGGTACGATCGCTTGCTGCCCGTAGCGCGTCCACCCGTTGCTGAAATCCAGGAAGCGCATGCCCACGTAGAGCATGGTGACCGACCAGCACCAGGCATCAACGACGGCGCATGCCCAGAAGAGGTAAAAGCCGGGGTTGCTCGGGGTGGAAAACAGGGTCTCGGCCTCGCCCAGCGCGACCGTAGCCATCAGGCCCAACAGGGCGGCGATCGCGACCGCCAGCACCAGCCAGCGGTCCCGCCGGATGGCTCGCACAAAGCGCTCGTCGGCGTAGAAAAGATACCCTGCCAGGAAAAAGACCGGGTAGTAGAAGAAATCGGCCCAGTTGCGCTCTTCAGGAAAGAAAGGCCGCAGGCCAAGCTGAATCAAGAGGAGGGGGAGGATGAAGACGAGGATGCCGCCCCGGTGCTCGCACAGCCTCGCCAGCCGTGAGACGATCCGGTGGCCGGCCTCTCCTTTCAGCCACTCGAGCAGCGGGAGCAAGAGCAGCGAATCAACGAACAGGTAGCCCAGGAACCAGAGGTGGTAGCCTATCCAGCCGAATAGGGTGGGGTTCCAGCCGGCGAAGCGTTCGACGAAAAAGAACTGCAGGTAGGAGCCCTCGTAGCTTCCTACCCGGACGTGAAAGATCCACTCGATGTAGGTCTGGAGGGGGGTGAACAGAGCGCAGCCTGCCAGGAAAGGGACGAACAGGCGTCGGAAGCGCTCGCCGGCAAACTGGCGTGCCGTGCGCCGCTGCAGGGCGAACCAGGTAGCCGCGCCGGCGAGCAGGAAGAAAAAGGGCATGCCCCACGGCGCGAGGAAAGCCCCAAAGAACATTGTCGCGGCCAGGCTGGTCTCTGCGTTCACAATTTCCGCCTGCCCAAGGATGAAGGGCATGGAGGAGTGGAACAGAAAGACCATGAACACGGCCAGCACCCGCAACGTGTCGAGATAGTGTAGGCGTACCGATTCTCGGGTAGTGCTGTCTGTCTGTCCCGAAACATTTTGGCCCTGCATGGTGTTCCTCCTTACCTTCAGACGTCTCGACCGGCTCAAGCGGATGGCAAGCTCTCCTGGCGATTGGTCGGCGCAGCTTGTTGGGATTGCGCAATTCGTGTTTTGGGCACGGGTTTCATCCCGAACAAGAAGCGCAGCAAGTTGAAGCGCCGCACCAGGAACTCGTACAGGCCCATGATGATGGCGAACGAGCTGGCGGCGATGATGGCGAACTTGCCCAGATCCGGGATCGGCCACCGCACTAGAAAAAAGCCGACGCTGACGATCACGGTCTGGTGCAGGATGTAGAACGGCAGTATGGCCTCGTTGGCATATCGGAGGAAGCGGGTGTTGAACGTGAGATACTGCAACCCGAAACCAAGGATGGCCAGCACAAAACACCACGAGAAGAGGCTGAACAGTGAGAAAAACAGCGAGTACGCAGCGGTGCCAAAGACCGGATCACCTTGCGTGAGCGCCACAACCAGAAGGGTGATAAAGATCATCGCTCCGGCTGCCAAGGAGAACCAGCGCTGCAGCCGGATTCTGACCTGCAGGCCTTCGTGCGAGATCACAAGGAAACCCGCCAAGAAGTAAGGGATGTACAGAGGCAGGCCCCAACCTCCCCAGTCCCGCCCCGTAAGAAAACCGTCGGGATCCATGTAGGGAACCAGCAGGGTGCCCGGCAATGCCAGCAGGTACACCGCTCCTGGCTTGGCCAGGAATTCCCCCAACCAGCTCAACAGGCGCTTTCCGAAGCCTGCCTTGAGCCACAGGAAGAGCGGTAGGAAAGCAAGGCTCAAAATGAACAGCACGCCCAGATACCACAGGTGCAACCCTGTCCAGGCAAAGTTGCCGCCGAAATCGCGCAAGCCATCGAAATAGTGCGGCAGGAAGGCAAAGAACGAGCCGCTGAATCTTCCCCAGAAGCGGTACTCAAAGTAGACCTGCAGCGCAATGTGGGTGCACGCCCCGACCGCCAGGGGCACCAGCAGGCGCAGCGCTTTGTCTTTGACGAATTTGCCCACCCCGCCCTTCCCCAGGGCATAAAAGATGCTGGCCCCCGAGATCACAAAGACGAGCGGCATGAGCCAGCCCGCCAGGAAGTAGGTCCAGACCTCCGCTCCGTAGTAGGTGGCAGGGTTCTTGACGTGCCAATCCTCCAGATCGAAAAAGCGCCCACAATGAAATACAAAGACCGTCAGGATGGCCAGCACGCGCAGCCAGTCGAGGTCGTATCTTCGAGCGATAGCTTTTGTTTCCATTTCCGCTACTCCT
>CAYGWJ010000461.1:0-4820 GCA_964353405.1 uncultured Anaerolineae bacterium | reverse complement strand
AGCAGGACGAGGGTGTTCAGCGCCAGCCATCGGATTCCAGACCACTCTGTAATTTGGCGCAGTTTGTAACGCTCGAAGAATAGCATATCCACTGCATTGGCGGCAGGATGCGAGCAGATGTACAAACCCAAGATCACACCCAGGCTGCCATCCAGCATGGGTATGCCGGTCAGTGTGTGTAGGTAACGAAGCAAACCGGTGTAAGCGATCGCGAGCAAGACCATCCCCCACAATATTCTGGTGTTGCGTCTGCGCTGATGCTGATCCACTCAACCTCTATCCTACTGATCTTGAGGGGCATTGATCTATCGTCCTGTTCTGACATTCTTTATCATCACACTCTCCGATTGCTATCAACACCTCCCGAGATCTTGTCCAGTTTCCGCTTCGCCCAGCCTCCAGCTACCAGGTACCGAACGCTACCATCGCCAGGATGTTCGACTGGACCTTGGCATCAGGCAGTGCAAAAGGATCCAGCGCGTTCGGGTCTGCCACAAGTGTCTACTCTCGCCAGTCAATCGGTTGCGCAGCCTTGAGTGCCGACCGGACATTGAGTGCAACCACGCTGCCGCCGTAATTGACCAGGACAAGGTCTCCATCAACCGCCAAGGCCCAGACGGCCTCTTGCGCAAGATTGCGAGTGCCGCCAGTGAAAATCCGCGTGAGTGCTCCATCGTCCAGGCCGACCGAAAAAATGTCGGTGATGCTGGAAGTGGAAAGGTTGTTCTGCAACAAGAGGTACACGCGGTTGCCGGTTGTCACCAGGCGCGGCCTGGCCTGGGCGACCGACTGCGCTCGAATGGCGGGCACATACGAGCGTTGCCAGCGCAGCGTGCCATCGGCATTCAGCGCGATCAGACGCGCATCGGCCGGGTCCACGTGCGCCAGGAGCAATCCGTCGTCGGGCAGTGCGACGGCATCATCCAAGTCCGTATAGGCCCTGGGCAGCGGATAGAGCAGAGTGACCGAACGCAGGTCGGGGCTGAGGCGATAGAGGCCGGTGGGGTTGTAGACAAAAAGCTGATCGCCGCTGGCGACCAGTCGCCCATCTATGCGGGCAGCCTGCACTGGAGGCTTGGCCTGAGCGATCACCCAGATCAAAGTATCTGCGCCGGATGAGGTAAAGATCAAACGGTCCTGTGCCAATGTCCAGTTGAGCGGGTAAGCCACCGAGTCCTGTTTCCACAACAACTCGCCGCTGGCCGAAATGCCAAACAATTGCCGTGACGTGTACAGCGCCACACCACCGCCCGGCAGTGGTATCAGCGTCGGCAGGCCGGTTGCGTCGAGTTGTATCTCCCACAGCGGCGCGGTGGCGGGCTTGGGTGCGAGCGAGGCAAGGTGCGGCAGACCCAAAGCTCGGATGCGGCCCAGCAGATCGCTTGTGTAGACGACGGCGCGTCCTGCGTCAATCGCAGCGGCACTCACCGTCTCCGAGATCGGCAGGTTCCAGCGCACACTGCCATTCGAGACGTTGATGCCGACCAATTGCTTGTCGTCCCTGGCGACGAATGTATCTTGATTCAACAGTCCCACGCCTTTTCTGGAGCGAGCAGCAAAGAACTGCAGCCACTGCACGCCAGGCAGCCCAGCGACCCGGTTGTTCCAGATGTAGACGGACGGCGGCTGCCAACCCGCCAGGCTGGGGTCAACCGACCAGTAACCGGGGCCGGGCATATCGGGCATGTGTGAGCGGATCTCAAAGTGCAAGTGAGTGGGAAAAGGCGGCCGGCCGATCTGGCCGATTGGATCACCACGCGCTACACAATCGCCGGCGCGCAGACTGACGCTGGGTGGATCGAGATGCCCATAGAACGAAAGGATAGTGCTGCCATCCGAGAACATGTGGCGCACGACGACCGTGCCGCCATCGCCGCCCCAGCCATACGGCTGCGCATACGTCACCTGACCATGCCCAATGCTAAATACCGGTGTGCCCGCGCTGGCAGACCGGACACCCCAGCCCCAATCTTCGCCGGCGTGGTTGCCGCGATAGCGCGCCCGGAACTTTCCAAAGTCGGTTCCTCCCCGCGCGCGTTCCGCGTCGGGAGGATCGATCGGAAAGTCGAGCAGGTCCACCACGCCGCAGGGCGCGCCGCGTTGGGGCGCGGGCACGCTCAAGCGGGCTGTTCGCAGGTCGCCCGAGACGGCGGCTGGCGGCGCTGTTGGCGTGGGCGTGGCCGTGGGCAAAGGAGTGAGAGTGGCCGTGGGCGTCGCGGTAGCGGACGACGATGGGGAGGGTGTCGCAGTCGGCGGAATCCGAGTCACTTCGGGCGTGGGCCGACCGCAGCCGGCAGTTAGGATCAGAACCGCTAATGCAGCAGCAAACAACCAGTGACCAATTGACATTTTACCAGGCATCAAGTCTCACCCATGCTACAACATTAAACGGCAGGTTAGTCCAATCCCGATTCGCACTGCCAGGCTAGGGAACGTTCAACTGTTTCACATACTTGTCAAAGAACTGGATCGAGCGTTGCATGGCAATTCCAAAACTGTTGGCGATGTTGTGATCGTCGCCTGGATAACTGAAAAACTCGGCCGTCTTGCCGGCGTCTTTGATTTGCAGATCCAGCGTCTTGGAAAACTCGAACGGTACTTCGCTGTCGCCTGCGCTGTGATGAAGCTGAATCGGGCCTGACAAATCGCCCAGGTACGAATTGGGCGAGATGGACGCCCAGAATTTCGGATTCTCTTCAGGCGTTCCGTACTGCGCGATCAAATCCTCACGCCATCGCCGACCACCAGGATGAGGTGTTGGTGTCACACCAGGGTGTGTGTGCCACTTGGAGAACAAATCCGGATAGGAGGCGACGACGCCGGCCCAAATCACACCGGCCTTGATGTCTTTGCTCACGACCATCGCGCGCAGTGTGGCGCTGCCTCCCATTGAGTGCCCCCACATCCCGATTCGATTCGGGTCGGCATCTTGGTAGCGCTTGATCGAAGACACGGCATTCAGCACATCAATCGTATAATCCGGCGACCCGTATCCACCCGTCGCCCGGCCTTCTGAACTACCATGTCCGCGATAGTCTGACTTGAAGACGATATAGCCGTTGCGCGCAAAGGTATCCACATACGCAACGTACTTTTCCGTCGTTCGATACTGGGCAGGTGGGATATAGCCGTGATTGAAAATGATCACGGGCCAACCGGTCCTGGGTTTTTGACCCGTGGGAACAGTCAACAGGGCATAAATCTTTAGTCCCTCGGAATTGTATGCTGCAATGTATCGGTTGTAATTGGCTCCCGGTGCGAGCGTCTGCTCGATGACGATGTCGCTGCCTGGATACTGTTGCTTCCGCATGAATTCGATGGAAAGTGGATTCGGCGGTATGGGCGTCGGTGTGATCGTCGCGGTAGCTGTCGCCTCAGGAGTATTGGTCGGTGTAGGCGGCACTGGAGTTGGCGTCTCCGTTGCCGTTGGTCCAGGTATGAGCGCGTTTTGAGCCGCCGGCACCGGTTGCGGCCGCAGGCCGCCACAGGCTGAAAGCAAAGCCGACAGAACCAGCGCTGCGATTACCCAGTGTGCTGTCTTGACATTCTTCATGGTTGTGTTCCTGGTTTTCGTCTTGCGTGTTGCTAAGTGAATGATTGAAACAAGGCTTTAAAAACTCTAGAATGGATCAAGGGCGAAAGCGTCCGCCAGCCAGGCCAGACACATCCACGGACGCGGCGCCTTCGGCAAGTTGACCATCACCGCTGCGGTCAGGGTTTTGTCGGCGTAGGCGAAGGGAGAGAGGTCGGAACTGGCGTGGGCGAGGGCAGAGACCTCGGAGCCGGTGTGCGATTGGGAGTGCGGCTCGACACGGGTGAAGCAGCGCCACCCGCCGATTTTTGTGCCAGCAGCCTGATCAACGAATTCAACAAGACTGTGTCCTGCCCTGACCCTATACTGACTCCACCGATCGTTCCTCTGGACGCGCCACCTGCTTGTGGCGTGCCACGGCCAAATTGCGCCGGACGTGTGCCCGGCGCGGGTGGCGTGCCCGCGTCTCCACGTTGTCCAGCCCCGCCTTGTCCTGGGCCAAATCCCGCGCCCCGGCCATTCTCCTGTGTCCAGGTGGACAAGTCGTCTTGCGTCAGATGCATGCCGGCAATCGCGGCAGACTGCGCGGGCGTCAAATGCGCTTCGACGTAAGCCCAGACGGCGTTTCGCTCGGCGTCGGATTGCAGCACTCGACCTTGAAGCGCTTGCACCACGGGCAGCAGTGCCACAGCCTGCTCAGAGGTGAAGGCGTTTTCTGTCCCCTCCAATCGCAGCGTCCCCAGCATCAATTGGCTCGAGGCATTCAACGCGCCAGGGTAAGACATGGTGAGAGTCTGACTGGTAAAAGTACTCCCTAGACTGTTGTTGGCTGCCACTGGCGTTGTTTGACTATTGCTCTTGCATCCCACCAACATCGCCGCCGCCGCAAGGCAGGCCAGCCCGACAAAATACAATCTCGACTTGTTCATTTGCATTCCATTTTCCTTGTGTTCTTTTGTCCACCGTCACTCGTCATGCGTCTTGCATCTTGCCACTTGCGCTATTCGCGTCTCAACGCTTCGATCGGGTCGAGCTGAGCGGCTTTGGTCGCCGGATAGTAGCCGAAAAAGATGCCCACGGCTGCCGCGGCGCCAAAGGACAAGGGAATGGACGACCATACCAGCTCGGTGCGCATCGTGCCGAAGGTGTTGAACAAATACGAGCCGCCCACACCGGCGATGACGCCCACCAGCCCGCCCATCAGGCTCAAGGCCACGGCTTCCAGCAAGAACTGGAACTGGACATCGCGCGGGCGCGCGCCCAGCGCCTGCCGCAGGCCGATCTCGCG
>CAYGWJ010000460.1:0-3944 GCA_964353405.1 uncultured Anaerolineae bacterium | reverse complement strand
TTGTCGGAGAGGCGTTTCGGAGTCTAGGCTTTAGCCGGTTTTGGCCGAAAATCGCCGCGTGCTCACCGGCTGAAGCCTCGATTCCGGCCCGTCAGGGTTCTCTCCGACAAGCTCCTAGGAGCCTGTCGGAGAACCCGTAGTTTAGGGCCTTGTGCCCGTCGCAAGTCCAACGCCCGCAAGGGGCTAGGCTACCTCTCCGACAAGCTGCTAGGCCTCCAACTTGAACGGATTGAAATCCGTCTTGTAATCATAATAGTCCTCCTGCTCTACCCGCTTGAGCAGATTGACCACGTGATACGTCACGGGCGTCATTATGGCCTCGACGCCGCATTTCCAGAGATAGTTGGTCACCACCAGCGTGAGCCAGATGCTGGGATCAAAGCCGGTCACGCGGAACACGGTGGCAATCGTGATAAACGTCACGGTGTCCACGCCTTCGCCCACGAGCGTGCTGCCGATGGTGCGGGTCCACAGCCAGCGGCCCCGGGTCAGAATCTTCATCTTGGCCAGGACGAACGAGTTGGAGAACTCGCCACCCCAGTAGGCCACGAGGCTGGCGATGACGATCGCGCCTGAGCTCACGCCGCCCAGGATGGCATCGTATTTTGCCTGGCCGACGTTGGCCGACCACATCGCCTCGCCAGGCAGGCGACCCACCAGCCATAGCACCGCACTCATCAGCGCGGCGGAGAAAAAACCCATCCAGATGACGCGGCGGCTGCGGCGATAGCCATACACTTCGGTCAGTACGTCGCCAAAAATGTAACTGACCGGAAAGAGCACCGTCCCCGCATCGAACGCCAGCGGCAAGCCAAACAGCGAGACGCCCCAATCTACGATCTTGGCCGAGGAAGCAATGTTGCTCACCAACAGAATGGTCACAAACAGCGCCATGATGAGGTCAACGTACTTGTAACGCATCCGTCCTTCGTCTTTCCCATAACCGGCAAAAGGCACACAGACCCGGCGCACTGGTGGGCTGGCCGCATTTTTCGCAGGCATTCAGCTCGACCTGCCCAGCGTGCTCCGCAAACAAGCCCTGCTGGCGCGCGCGCAAAAAGCTCAGATAGAATTGCAGCTTGGTGCCGGGGCTGTCCTTTTCCATCTGGTTGAGGATTTCCTTGTGCGCGATGCTCGTCGAGCCTTCCGCAAAGGGGCACTCGTCATAGATGTATTCAATGCCGCGCACGAGCGCATAGGCCGCCGATTCACGCTCATACAGCCGGCAGAACGGTTTGACCTTGCGCGCGAGGCCCGGTTTGTCCGCCGGCAGGACGGGCGCCTGACGCAGCAGGTAGCCCGCGTTCCAGGCGAGCGTGTTGCCGAACAGCACCGCCGCTTCGTCGTCCAGGTTGTGGCCGGTCGCCAGCACGTCATAGCCGCCGTCGCGCGCCACACGGTTCATCACGTGCCGCTTGATGAGGCCACACACGCTGCACGGCTTGCTGCGCCCGCGTGTCGTCCGCGCCGCCACGTTGGGAATCGTCTCGCCGTGCATCTTGGCAATGTCAACCACGTGCAGCGTTGGTTCCCATCCCGAATCCCCATGGACGGGCCCCGGTGTCTCACTCTTGACATTTGCCATTTGAGATTTGAGATTTGAGAGAAACCTCTCGCACATCTCGTGTGACTGATTCGAATAATCCACGCCGCCGTCAATTCCCAGCCCGATGTACATGCCATCGGCTTTGTAGCCCAGCCGCAGCAGCACATCCCACAGGCTAAGCGAATCCTTGCCGCCCGAAACGGCGACGAGGACGCGCTCGTCGGGTGTGAACATTTTATATTTCTCGATGAATCGCTGGGTTTGCTCCGGCACCCATTCCAGAAAATGCTCGCCGCACAAGGCCAGCTTGTGCTGGCGCATGTTGATGACGGCCTCGTGCCCGCACTTGCGACATTTCATCTCACACCGCCCGAAATCACAGCCACCAGCTTGATCTCGTCGCCATCTTTAAGGAGGGTCGCTTCGTTGATGAGCTGGCCGCCTCGTACAGCCAGCACCTGCTCCGGGTTCAAGCCGCATTTTAGAATCGCATCCCGGACGGTCATCCCGCCGGCGAGTTGCCATTGTTTATTGCGGTAGATTAGTTTAACCATGTTTGGTCTATCGTCCATCGCCGCGTCCCTTGGGGTCACGTAGCACGTTCTACACAGAAAAATCGTCCGCACGGGCAAAAAGTGTGCGGACGGGGTTGAACCTGCGCGATTTGATTGTACCAGAAAGGACCACTGCGTCAAGGCTTTAGCGATGCGTCGCTCGCAGTCGCTTGGCGATCTCGGCGACAAAGTATTGCAAGTTCTGATCTTGCGGCGAGACCGCCCCGGCGGTGTGGCATTCCATGGCCTGCGCCACTTCTTGCACCACGTCTTGCGGTGTCCACAGTAGATTGGCGGTCAGCCGCGTGACAAAGGTCTTGGTATCTACCGAAAGGACCGCCAGGTGTGACTCGCTGAACAACGCGACGGCGTCCGTGACGAGAGGAGACGGACCTGGTTTGTGATTCACACGCGTCAAAGGATAGGCGTAGGGCTCGGCGCGGCGATCCAGGTCGAGGTCGCGCGCCATCACTGGCTCGTCGCGGCCCTCCAGCGTGAGGCAGACCACATCGGCGCGTGGCTCCTGGTAAGCGTTACGGCGCAGCCACTGCCAGATGCGGGCGCCCGTAATCTCTTGCCCGCGCTCAGTGATGATGCGCGTGGGCGCAAGCTGCACACCGTCCACCTGGCGTGTGAGCGTGAGGCGCACCAGCACCGGGTCGTTCACGGCGATTTGCCCGGCAGCGTGGATGGCGATTTCGGCAGCGACAAAAGCGTGTCCCGGCCCGGTCACCAGCGCGCCGCGTTGACCGGCGGCGACGCACGTCCCGCGCGTCACCCAGCCGGCTTGCGCAGCCAACTTGCGCGCTGCCAGTGCGGTAACGATGTCGAGCCAGAGGCTTTCCTCGGTTCTGTTTACCAGGAGACCTATGGATTGCACGGGGTCAATGGCCGCCACGGGTTCGCTCTTTTCGGTGACGGCGACGCAAAAGGACATGGCCACCTGCGGGGGCGGGGTTTGACCGACGAGTGTCTGCCACTCTTGCGGGCCGAAAAAAGTATCCGACCACGCTTCGGCCACGGAAAGCTGGTTGGTGAACAGCCGCGCGCGCAATCCGCCCAGGATTGCGTCGCGGGTGTAACCGCCTGCCGACGCGCGGCGAGCTGTGGCGAGCCATCGGTCAAAATTGGGTTGTGGCGAAAAGAGAATGTCGCTGGTCATTTTGCTGTGCCTCCCGATGCGGGCACGCGTTTCAATTCCCACTTGCCGGCGTGCGAAACATCCCGGGCAAGTACACCCGGTAGCCCTCGATGATAAAGTGTCTCTGAACCGTATTGCCGGCTTTGTCCATTAGCCAAACGTATCCACGTTCAAGTAACCGCACCGGCAGGTCGCTCGTGTCCAATCCATACCGGCCCGATGCGTCGGCCTGGGTGTGGCGGGTGGTTATGTATCCGTTGCCGAACGGCACTTCCGCTGAGATGGCAGCATACGGCGGGGATTGGCCTTCCAGAACTTGCCGGGCATAGTCGTGTTTGGCCGTCAACTCGGGCGCGGTGAACGTCATCAAGCCGCCCGGCTGTGTCAGTGTCAATTGGTCGCCTGTTTCGACGGTGCTGGCGAAGCAAGCAGAAAAACTGCCCGAGTAGCCTGTGTACTGGGACGCCGCAATGCCTTTAATAGCGCCGGATGCGCTGACGAGTGTCACGGTGTACGGAACACCGGCGACTCCGGCATAGCCGCCGAGACAATTACCACCCAATGGGGTGCAAAGCGAAAAAGTTGGGGCAGTCAATTGGAGTCGTGACTGGAACCTGGTAGAATTGCGCCTGAGGCCGTTCTGCCAGGAGCTTCTACCGTGGAGTCCAATACTGCCGCATTGCTCGATTTTGACCAAGCCCTG
>CAYGWJ010000459.1:0-3803 GCA_964353405.1 uncultured Anaerolineae bacterium | reverse complement strand
GCGGCACTGCAAGTCAAGTTTGGTGACCCTGCGGCAGCCGCAAGGCGGCTCAGCTCCGGTCGTTAGTGCGCCAAGCTAACTTGGTGCTTCTTGCAGGGTGTAAGTCCCTGTGGGCGCGAAGCAGGTCTAGCCAACCACCCCTAGCAGCCTGTCGGAGAACCCTTGTAGCATAGGGCCTTGTGCCCGTCGCCATTACGCCCACGAGGGGCTAAACTACGCCTCTCCGACAAGTTGCTAGCGAGTGTTGCAGCTATTAGGAGGCGCAAGCCGAACCAAGTAAACGCTGCGCGCAGTGCCCACCTCACGGAAGGCGATAGCAGCCGGTGATGCAGAGGCGACGTCGCAGGCGTGCCGGAAGAGCTTGGTGGGGCACGCTGGCGACGTGGCTGTTTTCGGGCGCGTGGCGAGGCGGGGAGTGAGTCAAGATCGAGCGGGGGCGGACGGGGGACAGATGCAAATGGTGGCGGCGGCGACTGACGGTATCGAGCTGAGCCGATGACAGTTCTGATAACGACGAAGGACGAATAGCGAAAGCAGCAGGAAACTCGCTGGTGCGTTGAATCTTTCGGTTGACGGTGACAACCAGACCCTGTATAATCTGATGTGTGACCAGTGTTCATTCGTGTTCCTCGTGAAGGAATTGGAACAGGAGGACAGATGCCGGATTTCTCGGTCGAGCTGCAGCAGGTGACAAAAAAGTTTACCAGCCCCGAGGGCACTCCTGTCGTCGCAGTGGACGATGTAACGTTGGGTATCCGCGATGGCGAGTTCTTTTCGCTGCTAGGGCCATCCGGCTGCGGCAAGACCACTTCGCTGCGAATGATTGCCGGTTTCGAGCAGCCCACGTCCGGACAAGTCGTCATCGCCGGACAGGCGATGGGGATGACGCCGCCGTTCCAACGCCCGGTCAACACGGTCTTTCAGAGTTACGCGCTGTTCCCGCACATGACCGTGGCGCAGAACGTGGCCTTTGGCCTCGAGATGAAACACACGCCTCAAGACGACGCCCGGCAGCGCGTGACGGAGGCGCTGGCGATGGTGCGACTGCCGGGCATGGAAAAGCGCTACCCCAAACAACTGTCGGGCGGGCAACAACAGCGCGTGGCCCTGGCGCGCGCGTTGGTCAATCGCCCCAAGGTGCTCCTGCTCGACGAACCTCTCGGCGCGCTCGACCTGAAACTTCGCAAGGAGATGCAGCTCGAGCTCAAGACGCTCCAGCGCGAGGTGGGCATCACGTTTGTGTATGTGACGCACGACCAGGAAGAGGCGCTGACCATGTCCGACCGTATTGCGGTGATGAGCGCGGGCAAGGCTTTGCACGTGGGCACGCCGACCGAGATCTATGAGCGGCCCAACTGCCGCTTTGTGGCTGATTTTATCGGCGAGACAAATTTCCTGCCGGGGACGCTCGTCGGGTGTGAAGGTAAACGCGCCACGGTGGACTGCGGCGGGCTGCGCCTCGTCGCCGAGACCGACCACGCGCCCATGCCGGGCACATCCGTCACCATCGCGGTGCGCCCGGAGAAAATCCGCCTGCACCTCGAACCGCCACCCAACGCACTGAATTGTTTTGCGGCCCACATCGAAAACGTCGTCTATGTTGGCACCGACACACGTTTTCAAGTGTTGCTGGCGGGTGATCACAAGCTGCACATCCGCCAGCAGAACCTGGTATCCACGCCCGACCTCACAGCGTATTTTGGTGGGCACACCGACGTTTACGCGGTCTGGCTGCCGGAAGCCGCACAGGTTTTGGTGGAGTAAGGCGGTAGGGCAAGATGGCAGCTTGCCCTACCGAGTGGAGTTGCCCTATGCTCAAGACAATCCGCGACCGGCCCAGTTTGCAGGGTATGCTCCTGATTTCGCCGACGATGTTTTGGCTGACCGTGTTCCTGCTCGTCCCGCTGGCGCTCATCGTCGTCATCAGCTTTGGCGCGCGCGGGAGTTACGGGAACGTCGTGTACACCTTCCGGCTGAACAATTACGCTCGCTTGCTGGATGCCGGGTACGCCCGCATTTTGTGGGATTCGATCTGGATTGCGCTGCTGACGACGATCGTCTGCATATTGGCGGGTTATCCGTTGGCGTATTTCATTGCGCGCAGCCACCCGACGCGCCGCTCGTTCTTCATGTTCCTGATCCTGGTTCCGTTCTGGACAAATTTCCTCATCCGCATCTATGCATGGATGATCATTCTGCGCGGCGAAGGCGTGCTGAACGCGGCGATGACGGCAGTGGGATTGATGAACACCGGCATGGGTCAATGGCTGTTTGAGCGAATTCAGCTCTACACGCCGGGCGCAGTGCTGGTGGGCATGGTCTACGAGTTCCTGCCGTTCATGATTCTGCCGCTGTATACCTCGCTGGAAAAGCTCGATCCATCGCTATTGGAAGCGGCGGCTGATTTGGGCGCGCGGCCCTGGCGCGCGTTCCTGCGCGTGACGCTGCCGCTTTCGCTGCCGGGCATTGTCGCGGGGTCAATCCTGGTGTTCATCCCGGCGATGGGCATGTTTGTCGTGCCCGATCTGATGGGCGGGGCCAAGACCGTGCTGGTGGGCAACCTCATCCGCAATCAATTCTTTACCGCGCGCGATTGGCCCTTCGGCTCGGCGGCCTCGATGGTGCTGATGGCTCTGACGCTGGTGGTAACGCTGATTTACACGCGCACCTTTGGCTTTGGCGAGGAGTTGGCGCCATGAACGAACGTGCCCGCCCTGGCCGAGGGCTCACACTGTACGCCATCGCCGCTTATCTGTACATCTACCTGCCGATTTTCTTTCTGGTGCTGTTTTCATTCAACACGTCCAAGTTCAGCGTCCGAATGGAGGGCCTGACGCTCAAGTGGTACGGCGATCTGTTCAAGGACAAGGCGATCTGGGAGGCGACGCAAAACACGCTCATCGTCGCCATCACCTCGACGGTCGTCTCGACCATCATCGGAACGGCGGCGGCGATTGGACTCCATCGCTACAACTTTCGCGGTAAGGGTTTTGCCGAAGCGACGCTCTACATCCCCGTCATCATCCCCGAAGTGGTGATGGGGATTGCGCTGCTGGCATTTTTCGGCCAGGCCGGCTTGACGCTTGGCCTGCCCACCATCATCATCGCGCATATCGCGTTCAGCATCCCCTTCGTCGTGCTGACGGTGCGCGCGCGATTGCAGGGCATGGACCGCTCCGTGGAAGAAGCGGCGATGGATTTGGGCGCGAACGAAGCCGTCACGTTCTGGCGCATCACGCTGCCGCTCATCCTGCCGGGCGTGCTTTCGGGCGCGCTGCTGGCGTTCACACTCTCGCTGGATGATTACATTATCACGCTGTTCACGGCCGGCCCCGGCTCGACCACGCTGCCGCTGCGCGTGTTTTCCATGCTGCGCCAGGCCGTGACGCCCAAAGTCAACGCGCTTTCGTCGCTCTGGATTGTGGTGATCTTTGTGGCGCTGCTGCTGTCGCAAAAGCTTCAGCCGCGTAGAAGGTAGCCGCTGACCCCTGGAAGGAGGTGCTTTGAATTTAACCCCATCCGCCGTCTCTAGCAGCCTGTCGGAGAGACGTAGTTTAGCCCCTTGTGGGCGTGAAAACGACGGGCACAAGGCCCTATGCCACGGGGTTCTCCGACAGCTTGCTAGCAGCCTGTCGGAGAGACGTAGTTTAGCCCCTTGTGGCGTGAAAACGACGGGCACAAGGCCCAATGCTACGGGGTTCTCCGACAGCTTGCTAGCAGCCTGTCGGAGAGACGTAGTTTAGCCCCTTGTGGGCGTGAAAACGACGGGCACAAGGCCCTATGCTACGGGGTTCTCCGACAGC
>CAYGWJ010000458.1:0-10741 GCA_964353405.1 uncultured Anaerolineae bacterium | reverse complement strand
AAAGACCATCAAGCGTTTGGATGGCTTGAGTAGCGAAGGGTTGGTCTCTAGCAAGTTTTACCACTTGCCCGGCCTGGATGCTGAACAACATTCCCTGTTTGAAGAAAGCGCCGAGTACGACGTGGATTGACCTTCCAGGACCTGTCAGGCCCGGCAGACCTGACAGGTCTACAGTGCATTGAGATGGAGCCGGATGACTTGCGGGAACGTGCTATAATTGGAGTAGGAGGTCGCCATGAATGTGCTGGCAGATGACGAGTTGGACGAAGATGTGAACCATATGTTGGAGAGGCGCGTATGCTAAAAGTGAAAGGCATCTACGATGGCAACAAGATTGTGTTGCTTGAGCCAGTGTCACTTTTGCCCAACACACCGGTTGAAGTGCTGATTCCCGAACAGGAGAGAATCTATTGGCAGCGGCTAGTCGAGCTTGGGCTGATCAAGGAAGTTCGCCCTCTGCCAACCGATGAGTCGCCGTTCGCGCCTATTCGCGTGACCGGCGCGCCAGTCTCTCAAACTATTATCGAGGAACGGCGCTAGGTGGCTCACTATTACCTCGATAGCAGTGCCCTGGTCAAGCGCTATGTTGCCGAAATTGGCACGGCCTGGGTGACAAGCCTGTGCGCCGCCAGTTCCGGCCATATACTCTACGTCGCGCGCATCACAGGCGCAGAGATTGTTGCGGCGCTGTTCCGCCGCGCACGGAGCGGCGCATTAAACGCATCCGACGCCCAGTCTGCTGCGACTCGGTTCAAATACGATTTCCGCAACCGCTACCAAGTTGCCGAGGTGACTGAACCGTTGATTGACTCTGCCATGTCATTGGCCGAAAAACACGGCTTGCGCGGTTACGATTCTGTCCAACTGGCGGCCGCGCTCGAGTTGCAGTCTGTGCGTGCCGCCTTATCGCTTGCGCCGATTACGTTTGTCTGCGCCGATGACCAACTCAATGCCGTCGCAACGGTTGAGGGTCTCCTGATAGAGGATCCCAACACTCACTGAGATTTCGCCGGGGTCGAGCCGTGTCCCGATCATGGGGTTGCCCGTGTTATGGATTGGCAAGCCCATCGAATTCATCCGTTTCTAACCGCGCCTGCGCCCTGTTCGCATCGCGCTGCGCGCCCATCGCCTCAAACATCACCAGCGCGTGGGTGAAATCATCCAGCGCGCCCGCCACGTCGCCCCGTACCTGGCTCAAGATGCCACGCTGGTAGAGAGTGCGGGCCAGGGCTTCAACTCTTTGAACGCGGCGATGGCCTGCTCGAACCGGCCGGCTGCGGCGGCGCGCCCATCATCCCACGCGCCTTGCTCGGCCAAGACCTGCGCCAGCATGGCCCAGTGCTCGGCCTGCCATTGGAGCGGCAAATCCGCCCACCGTTCAGGCGATTTGCGCTTGCGTCCGTCGCCCGAGTCAATTCGTGGAGCCGGCCCAGTCCCAGGCAAGCGGCAAGGTACACGGCATCTGGCCGATAGCCCAGCACACGTTGCTGCTCGGCGCACAGATCCAGTGCCCGCTCCCAGTCCTCACGCTGCCAGTAGATATAGCCCAGCGCTCCATAGGTCCACATATACATCTGCTTGTGGCCGGTCTCTCGAGTGCGCGCGCAAGCCCAGTCCATGTCCGACTGCGCCGATTCGTCGTCGCCCAGGTCGGTGGCAATACAAGCGCGCTTGGCCCGTACCATGACGGCCAGGCGATTGTCGCCGATGCGTTCGGCCAGTGCGATCGCCGTGTTGATGGCACGGCGCAACCGAGCGCGGCGGCCAGGTTGCCCAGACCGTGATAGCTATAAGCAAAGCTGCACTCGGCCCAGGCCACGCGCCCTTGCGCGCCAATTTTCTGGCCGATCTCGCGGTCGCGTTCTGCAAAAGCCAGCGCCGCCTGCCACTGGCCCATTCCGTATGAATCTTCCGCCAGGAGCCAGGAATTCTTAGCCCGGCGCCACCGCGTGCGGATAATTGGTGAGCGTCTCGGCATCGTCCAGCGGCTCGGCCAGCTCTCGGGCGCGCTCCAGGTACTCGGTGGCCTCGTCGAACTGCCGCCGGTAGTGATGAAATGCGACTTGCGACTTGCGACTTGTGCGGCCCAGCATGGCGGTGGCCTGCGCCAGCAGACTGGCCTGCGTGTCTGGATTCAGCTCGCGCAGTGCCTCTTGAAGGAACGGCACGCCGCGCTCGTCGCCAAAGTAGGCATAGGTGGCGCCGATGCGCGTCTTGAGCTCGGCGCGCTTTGCCGCCGTCGCCAGCAACATGGCTTTTTGGAACGCCTCGACCGCCGATTGAAACGGCCCGCGCTGAAAATAGACCTGCCCGATCGCCTCGTAAATCGCCGCCAGTTGCTCGGCCAGGTTCAGCGCCTCGGCGCACTGTCCACTTTCCACTGTCCACTTTCGATGCGGCCTGCTCGGCAGCCCGCATCGAATAACGCAGCCCCTTGGGCAAAGTGATGCGCCAAATCCTGCACGTGCGCGTCGAGGTCGCTCGCATAGAGCTTTTCCAAACCTTCGCCAATGCGCTGGTGCAGCCGACGCCTGCGGATGGGATTCAGTTCCTCGTGCAGCACTTTGCGAATCTTGTCGTGCGTAAAGCTAAAGGCCTCGTCTTTCTCAGCGCTAACCAGTTGAGCCGCGCTGGCTTCGTCGAGCGCGTCGAGGAGCTGGTCTTCGCCGGCCGTGGCAACGGCGGCCAGCTCGGCAAAGGCAAACGACTTGCCCAGCGCCGACGCGTCAGCACATCCAGACAAGACTCGGTCAGCCGGTTCAAGCCCGCCAATCGCTTCCTTGACGCTCTGCGGGATCGCCAGCTCGGCAATCGCTTTACGTTCCCAACGCCCGGCCTCGCGGTAAATCTGGCCCTGCTCGATGAGAGCCTTGACAACTTCTTCGACAAAGAACGGGTTGCCCTCGGTCTCGCGGTAAATCGGTTCGGCCATCTCGGTCATGATGCTGATCTGGCCGAACAAGACGGCCAGCATGGCAGCCGTTTCGTCGAGCGAGAGACGCCCCAGCAGCAGACGGCTCGTCAGCCGCTCGCGGTTCCATTCGACCAGCGCCGTCGCCAGCGGATGCGTCCGGTCCAGTTCCACTTCGCGGTAACAAGCCAGGATCAGCACGCGGTCCTGGCGCAAGGTGCGGAGCAGGTAGTGCAAGAGCGCCAGCGTGCCCTGGTCGGCCCAATGCAGATCGTCGAGGAACAACAGCAGCCCGCGCTCGGCGGCCAGCCGCTGCACAAAGCGGGCAACGTGGTCGAACAGGCGCAGCCGCTCTTCATTCGGCGGCAGCGGCGGGTTGGGCGAGAGCGGGGCCCCAGCCTGGCCTCGATTTCGGGCGCGAGCTTGGCGAGTTCGGCGGCGGTCGAGTAGAGACGTTCTACCAGAACGTCTCTACTCTGGATGTGAACCCACTGGCGAATGGCCTCGACGAACGGCAGATAGGGCGTCGTGGCTTCGTATTCGTAACAGCCGCCCTGCAAGACGACCGCGCCCTTGAGACGGGCCAGCACCATCATCTCGCTGGCCAGGCGCGTCTTGCCCACGCCCGGCTCGCCCGAAATCAGCGCCAGGTGTCCCTGACCTTGCTGGGCGCGCTGCCACAACTCGCGCAACTGGTTCAACTCTACCTGCCGCCCGACCATCCGACCGCGTCCAAGCTGATCCAGCGGTGATACTTCAGTGGGCGGCGCTTCCTCAGGCGTGGCCTGGCGGAAGAGTTGCTCAACCTGCGCCAGCGCCTGGCTTACCTCGCGCGCCGAAGCGAACCGGTCGGCGGCCGATTTGGAGAGCAACTTGAGGATAATGGCTTGCAGCGCCAGGGGCAGGTCCGGCTGAAAAGTGCGCGGCGGCACGACGGGCGCGTAAAGGTGTTGCGAAATCACCAAGAGCGCGTCGTCCGCCGTGAACGGCAGGCGGCCGGCCGTCAGCTCGTAAAGCATCACGCCGAGCGCGTACAGGTCGGCGCGGCCATCGGAAGACTCGCCCAACGCCTGTTCCGTCGCCATGTAAAACACCGTGCCGACGCTTTGCGCCCTCCGTCGAGAGGCGTGAAGCCGCCGAGCGAGCCAGGCCGAAATCCGTCAGCTTGACCGGCCCATCCGGCGCGATGAGCACGTTCTCCGGCTTGAGGTCGCGGTGGATGATACCGTGTGCGTGGGCGTGATCGAGCGCAGCGCAAATCTGGCGCGCGATCGAGCAGGTTTCAGCCAGGGTCTGAGGGCGGCGCTTGTAGAGCGACTCTCCCTCGACTAGCTCCATCACGATGAAGCGTAATCCGGAAGCGTAATCCGGAAGCGTAATCCGTCCGCCTCGCCGGCATCATAGACGGCGACGATATTGCCCCTGGGAAGTCCCAGGGGTTGGGGTGATTGAGCCTGGCGGCGGCTTGCGCTTCCCGCAGCAGGCGAGCGCGGCCTTGTGCGCTCAAGCCAGAGCTGCTTAGGACTTTGGCCGCCACATCGCGGTCGAGCAGGGTGTCGTGCGCGCGATAGACCACGCCCATGCCGCCCTGGCCCAGTTCCGCTTCAAGCCGGTAGCGTTCGTGGAAGAGTTGGCCGATCACAAGTCCGTATTCGCTATTCGCTATCCGCTATTCGCTATCTTCAGCTAGATGTGGATGGCTTGTCCCGTTACGGCTTCAGCCGCTTCCATCATCACCTCGGAGAGCGTCGGGTGCGCATGGACGGAGCGTGCGATTTCGTGCGGCGTGAGTTCCTGGTTGCGCGCCAGCACCCACTCGGGCAATAGCTCGGTCACTTCCGGGCCGACCATGTGGACGCCCAGGATCTCGCCGTACCTGGCATCCGCCACGACCTTGACAAAGCCGGCGTAATCGCCCAGGCCTTGCGCTTTGCCGTTGGCCAGGAAGGGGAACTTGGCCACTTTGACTTCCAAGCCTTGCTCGCGGGCCTGCTTTTCCGTCAAGCCCATCGAAGCGACCTGGGGGTGGCAATACGTGCAGCGCGGCATGAAGGCGTATTCAAGCTCGACCGTCTCGGCGCCCGCGATCGTCTCTGCTGCGACGATGCCCATCGCCGAGCCGACATGCGCCAGCATCAGCTTGGCTGTCACGTCGCCGATGGCGTAAATGTTCGGGATGTTAGTGCGCATGTGCGAGTCAATCACAATTGCGCCACGTTCGGTCTTGACGCCCGCCGCTTCCAGCCCAATGTTCTCGCTGTTGGGCGCAAAGCCAATCGCCACGAGTGCCATATCGGCATTGATCGTCTCTCCGCCTGCTTTTACTTGTACGCCGGTGGGTGTCTTGATGAGTGATTCGACTTGCGTATTGGTCATCAATTTGACGTCGGCCTTGCGATAGGCCTTGGCGACTTCGGGGCTCACTTCTTCGTCTTCCAAAGGCAAGACGCGCGGCAACATTTCGATGATGGTCACCGCGCTGCCATAGGCGCGAAAGACATAGCCCAGTTCCATGCCGATTGGCCCCGCGCCGATGATGGCAATAGACTGGGGCGCTTGTCTCAGATCGAGCGCCTTGCGATAGGTGATGATTTTTTCGCCGTCCACGTCCACGCCGGGAATGCTCCGCGCCCGCGCGCCCGTGGCGAGGATGATATTCTTGCCATTCAGCGTGCCATCGAACTTGCTTCCGTTGACGCCCGGCGCATCGGGCACAGACGTCACGTCCACTTCCGTGGCAGAGCGCAGTTTGGCTGTGCCCTGGTACACGTCAATCTTGTTCTTCTTCATCAAGAACTGGACGCCCTTGACCCGCCCTTCGCTCACGCGGCGGCTGCGCTTGTAGGCGACCTCGTAATCCAGCTTGAGGTTGTCGAACGAAAAGCCAAAATCTTTGCCGCGCTGCAACAGGTTTGCAATCTCGGCATTGCGGAGCAGCGCCTTGCTGGGAATGCAGCCCCAGCTCAGGCAGACGCCGCCCAGGTGCTCGCGCTCGACGATGGCAGTCTTTAATCCCAACTGCGCGGCACGGATGGCTGCCACGTATCCACCTGGCCCGCCGCCGACGACGATGACATCATACAGTTGTTCTGGCATGTTTTTCTCCTATGGCTTTGCGATCTAGTAGGCGCGCCAAAGTGATGGGGTGCCGTAGGGCGGCTTTCCATAGCCGCCCCAAGAGGCAGGTATGGAAACCTGCCCTACACACGCACCAATCAGCCCCAGACCGACCAGCAATGCCGCCGCTCCCAAGAGGCAGGTATGGAAACCTGCCCTACACACGCACCCCATCGGATTGGCGCGCTAACTTGCTACGCCCAATTCTCCAATACCTGCTTGATTTTGGCCACAAACCAATCGCCCGACGCGCCGTCGAGCACGCGATGATCGAACGTCAGGCCGATGTAGACCATGGGGCGGATCGCAATCGCGTCGCCGATGACGACGACGCGCTTTTGAATCGCGCCGACACCCAGTATACCCACATTCGGCTGGTTGATGACGGGCGTGGCGAACAGGCTGCCCGATACGCCGTGATTGGTGAGGGTGAATGTGCTGCCCACCACCTCATCGGGTTTCAATTGCTTTTTGCGTGCGCGCTCGGCCAGGTCGTTGACGGCGAGGGCCAGCCCCAGCAGACTCTTGCCGTCCGCGCCATGGACGACCGGCACGATCAGACCTTCGTCGCCCAGCGAAACGGCCACACCGATATTGATCTGCTTGTGGAGCAACAGCCCCTCGTCGGTAAACGAGCTATTGACCTGCGGATATGCCTTGAGCGCGGCGACGGACGCGGCGATGAAATAGGGCGTGAAGGTCAGCTTGACGCCGTCGCGCTCGAACGCAGTCTTGTTCGCCTCGCGGTGCGCCACCACGCGCGACAGGTCCACTTCAAAGATCGTCGTGACGTGCGGACTGGTGGTTTTGCTCTTGACCATGTGCTCGGCAATCGAGCGGCGCATGGATGAGAGCTGCATCAGTTCGTCACCAGGCAACATGGGCCGTGGAGCGGCAGGTGTGGACGCCCAAAGGGCGGGAGCGACAGCAGGCGCGGGAGCATAAACCTCTGCAGTGGGCTTGAACAGGTCGCCAGAGCCGGGTTGTTCCCATGGCGGCAGTTCTTCCTTGCGACCTGCGACTTGCGACTTTGTTTCCACATAAGCCAGAATGTCTTTCTTGGTCACGCGACCACCCTCGCCCGTGCCTTGAACGAGCGACACGTCCACGTTGTGTTCGGCCGCAATCCTGGCGACGACCGGGCTCACACGACCGCCTGCGCCGCCCGGTTTGACGCCGAGGGCCTCCATTTGCGGCGCGGCGACGGCGTGACCGGGAGCAGGGGCAAGCCCGAGGGCAGGGGCAAGCCCGAGGGCAGGGACAAGCCCGGCCCCTACCTCTTCACTTGGCTGACCGATGACGGCCAACGCTGTTCCGGCCTGGACCGTGAGCCCCTCCGCCACGAGGATCTTGAGCAACGTGCCGCCATCCGCCGCCGTGATCTCGGTCGTCACCTTGTCCGTTTCCACTTCCAGGATCGGCTCGTACTGCTTGACCGCGTCGCCTTCCTGCTTGAGCCACCGGCTCACTTTGCCTTCGACAACGCTTTCACCCAGTTGAGGCATTACCACGTTAGTTGCCATCTCGACCTCCTAGTACCTGGCGAGCTTGCGGATCGCGTCGGCGATCTTGTTCGGGTTGGGCATAAACCAGTCTTGCAGCGGGTGGCTGAACGGCACGGCGGGCACGTCCGGGCCGCCGAGCCGCATCACCGGGCCATCGAGGTACTCAAAGCCCTCGCCGGCGATGATCGCTGCCACCTCTGCGCCATAGCCCATCGTCAGATTGTCCTCGTGGACGATGAGGGCCTTGCTCGTCTTTTTCACCGAATCCAGGATCGTAGACTTGTCCACCGGCAGAATCGTCCGCAGGTCCACGATTTCGACGCTGATGCCCTCCCGCGCCACTTGTTCCGCCGCCTGCAAGCAATACCAGTGCAGCATGCCATAGGCGAACACGCTCAGGTCAGTCCCCTCGCGCGTGACTTGGGCCGGGCCAATCGGCACGGTGTATTCGCCATCGGGCACATCGCCTTTGATGAGGCGATAGCCTTTCTTGGGTTCAAAGAAGAGCACGGGGTTCGGCTCACGGATAGCGGATTTGAGTATCCCTTTCGCATCGTACGGATTTGACGGAATCACGATCTTGAGTCCGGGCACGTGCGCGAACAACGCCTCGAGGCTCTGACTGTGATACAACCCGCCGCTGATGCCGCCGCCATAAGGCGCGCGGATCGTCATCGGGACATTCCACGTTCCGCCGGAGCGATAATACAGCTTGGCCGCTTCGTTGACGATTTGGTTGAACGCCGGATGAATGAAATCTGCAAACTGAATCTCGCAGATCGGATGCAGTCCATCGAGCGCCGCGCCGATGCCGATGGCGATGATGGAAAGCTCTGCCAGCGGCGAATCCACCACACGGTCGCCGCCATACTTGGCGTGCAGACCCATGGTCGCGCGAAACACTCCGCCGCGCGGGCCAACATCTTCGCCGACGATAAACACGCGCTTGTCGCGGGCAAGCTCTTCGTCCATGGCCTGTCGAATTGCGTCAATCAACGTCATCTCAGCCATTGGTTTTTCTCCGTAATCGGAACCCGTCAAGCCTGCGCCGGCGCATAGAGCGGCCCCATGGCCCACTCGACCTCGGGATACGGCTGCTCCTCGGCGAACTTGGTTGCGTCGTCTACTTCTGCGGCCACCCGCTCGTCATAGTCCTGGCTGAGCTTGTCGTCGAGGAGGCCCGCCTCTATCAGCCAGACCTTGCCGCGCAAGATGGGGTCCTTCTTTTTCCACTCTTGTACTTCCTCGCGCGTGCGATACGAGCGGTCGTCGTCGTCGGACGAGTGCGGCACCGGGCGATAGGTCTTGGCTTCGAGGAGTGTGGCGCCTTGGCCGCTGCGCGCCCGCTCGACGGCTTCCCGCATCACCTGGTACGTCGCGATAAAATCATTGCCGTCCACCGAGACGCCCGTCACGCCGTAAGCGCAGGCGCGCTCCGAGACATCCGTCACGGCGCTTTGCTTGGTGATCGGCACCGAGATAGCATACAGGTTATTCTCCACCATGACGATGAGCGGCAGCTTGTAAACGCCCGCCCACGTGAGCGCCTCGTGAAAGTCACCCTGGCTGGTTGAGCCTTCGCCGAGGCACGTGAGTGTGACCGGTAGCTCGGCATCAGAAGCGACGAGGCCAACCTTGCGCTTGTAGAGTTCCCCGAACGCAATGCCGGCCGCTTGCGGCACTTGAGTCGCAACGGGCGAACTGCCGGAGACGATGTTGAGCTTGCGATAGCCATAATGCGCGGGCATCTGGCGCGCGCCGCTGGAGGGTTCACCTTTCTTGCCATAGACCGCCAGCATCAAGTCGCGCGGTGTGACGCCGAGCGAAATCACCAACGCCATATCGCGATAGTACGGATGGACAAAATCAAATCCGGGCTTGAGGGCATACGCCGCGCCGACTTGAGCGCCTTCCTGCCCCAGCCCGGAAATGTGGAACGCAATCTTGCCCTGCCGGTGCAGCACCCACATCCGCTCGTCCAACCGGCGCGAGAGAAGCATCTTGTAGTACATCTCCAACAGCCGCTCCGGCGTCAATTCCGCTGGAATATCTGTCCTGCTCATTCGCTATTCCTCCCCTGCCTCCTTTGGCTCAATCTTACCCGCCCGTCACAACGACCACCTGAGACAGCGTGGGTCTGCAGTAGTCGGCGGCCCATCATACAACACGCGCAGTGCAAGCCTGATGGATGGTTGGAACTGTTCCTTGGCCATGTGTCCGGCGGGCGGCAAATTGTCTAGAGCGTCCAAGCTTATTCTACACGATTGATGGAACTCTCGCAACCATCCGCGTCTCTGGAAATGGGGATATCGAAGCAGTACTCGGCGCAAGCCCAATAGTCACGCCATCAACCCCGCCGACTTGGGGTTGATGACAGACTGATGATACCGGCGGATGGAGACGTTCGGTAAGGCTCTTTCTTCCGCGAATAACACGAATAACACGAATTTAGAAGTCAGAAGTCGGAAGTCAGAAATCAGAAATCAATTCGTGTTCATTCGCGAGATTCGTGGACAAAAAAGGGTAGAGAATGAAACGGGACAATTCGCCGTTGGTCATTGCGCTGGTCTTGTTCGGCTTCATGGTCGCTGTCATGCTGCTGTTGGCGAGTTGCGGCAAAGGTTCTATAGCCAAGACTATGGCGAGATAGACGTTGTGGCACTCGCCCGGCAAGATACCTGTCCGGCTGAGGCGGTTCAATTTGAGCTTTGCTTGGGCCGCGACCGTGACCCGCCGTTTGATTGCCAACAGTACAACATGCCCTACAACAGCCAGGACGAATACTAAACCGTGTACGATCATATGGACGAGGGCTTTTACACGGTGTACTATCGCAATCGCAGCGTCGGGTGTCCCGATAGTGAGATCGTTGTCCAAATTGCCGGTGCGCTGTGGTACGAACAAGAGCCGCCGGAAGAAACGCCCACGCCGACGGCTGTGGCAACCTGGTTTGTGCCGCCCAGCCCGACGCCGCGAGTGATCCTCGCAACGCCGGTCGGGTCAAGCAACATTAGCTTTATCCAGCAACAGGCAACGCTCGTCATCGGTTGGGTCGGCCCGGCGCTGTTTAGAGCGGATTCCAGTTGCATGTACGGGTCGCTTCGCGCGAGTGAACATAACGGCGTATTTCACAGGCTACATAATCAAGGCTTTTCATCATCGAATCCGCCACCACCACAGTGGTCATCCCGTACACTCGATAGGAAAC
>CAYGWJ010000457.1:0-4097 GCA_964353405.1 uncultured Anaerolineae bacterium | reverse complement strand
CAACTCACACTGATAAATCGTGGGCGATGTGCGGTAGAGATCTTTGGAGGTTCTCATGTTTTCCTCGCTGCCGGATAAGATGGGTCTAGTCTGCCACGATGCCCCCGATTGTCAAGTCAAAGTGAGTTTTGCGCCATTGCGGAGAGTGTACTTCTTGTAGACCGCCTTGGCCCCTTGCCGTGCGTTCTTCCTACGACAGTATTTCCATACCTCATAGTAGACGAAGGCGTCCAAGCTATCCATCAATCGGCTTTCCGCCGCGTAAGCATAGTAATTGCCCCAGCCTCGGATGAGACTGGTGAGAGCTGTGAAGACGGCGGCTTCATCCGCATAGACGTTACGGGTGATTCGTTTGATGGCCTCTCGGAAACGCCGGCTGGCTTTCTGAGGTACGCGTGAGAAGAGACACCATCGTCCATCCGACCAGCGTTTGCTGCCTATCAAGCGGTATCCCAAGAAGTCAAAACCATCATCCACATGCGTGATGAGAGTCTTGTCTTCCGATAACCTCAGTTTGAGTTCCTCGGCCAGGAAAGTCTTGATGTCCGCCTTGATTTCTTCGGCGCGTTCTCGACTTCCATTCCAGACCGCTACCCAATCATCGGCATAGCGCGTCAGCATGAGCGTCCCGCCGATTTCCTTCTTCCGTCGGTATTGCAAACTAGACGGGGCCAAGTGTGACCAGTCGGGCCGAAGACGATAGGTGCGCATGTACCAATCGTCAAACTCATGCAAGAACACATTCGCCAGGAGCGGACTACACACCGCCCCTTGAGGTGTTCCGGTTTGCGGATAACTGACTTGACCCTCTTCCCAGATGCCGCAACGCAACATGCGGGTAATCAGGTCAAGCAGTTGTTCGTCTTGGATGCGCTTCTTGAGAAAGTGCCTGAGCAGGCGATGGTCAATCTCGTCGAAACAAGCGGCGATGTCTCCTTCGATAATCCATTTCGACCCCAGGCGAGGGTCGGCCAAGCTTCGGCGGACCGCGCTGAGGGCTTGGAAGGTTGAGCGCAGGGGACGGAATCCCCACGAGAACGGATAGAACACACTTTCGTAGATGGGTTCCAAGGTCATCTTGACGGCGGCTTGCACTGTCCGGTCTCGGAGAGTGCTGATTCCCAGTGGCCTCATCTTTCCATTGGCTTTCGGGATGTAGACCCGTTTCACAGGCTGTGGCCGATACTCACCGGCTAGCAATTCCTCGCGGAGTTGCTGAACCAGTTTCTCTCGTTCCTTCTCGATAGCGTCAAGGCGAGCTTTGGTTATACCGTCAAGGCCTGGAGTGCTGCTCCCCTTGTTGTGGAGAATCGCCTCCAGACCCGCGCGCAACCATCCTTCGTCGCAGACCAGCCGATAGAGTCGTTTGTGTCTGCCGTTCGGTTCATCCAGAATGTGCTGTGCAAGTTCTGCTTGGATTTTCAGGATATGTGTCGTGTCCACGACTAACCTTTACTCCTGTGAGCTTGCGGTCGAGCTAGCTCCCTTCGCCCTGTGACCGGCGTTACCGTCTCCTCGGCGGAGCGTGACTTCCGCGACTACTATGGAGCCTCTGTCCTGCTGTGCCCGTTCACCTGAAGCGAGGTTAGCCGCCACGGGCGTGGGGAGGCAGGCACACAGCAGTTCCCACGTTCACGACAAGTGCCTCTAGCGGACGGAGGTAGGTCGCCGTCAAGCCCCTTTGGTGCAGCAGCACCCACGGGTTCAGGGTTCGTTTCCTCACGTCGTAGGGATTGAACCTAGCCAATTTTCATAGCGTTCCCTGAGCTTCTTCTTTCCTCAAGTACTGAACCCTGATGGCGTATCAATCGCTTTCACCATCTTCGCGGTATAGAAGCCACGGCTTCGACTTTTCTGCCTGACCGTGTCCGTCCTCAATCTGGAGCTCTAGCAGGAGTTTGCGATTACTCCGGTCAAGCCCTTTGTTTCCCCCGGCGAGCCATCCCCTGTTGGTTGCTCTACCCACAGGTCAGGGGGATAGATTTGCCGCCCTACGACTGGCGGCAGATGCTCTGGCATCATGCACCTATCATGTTGCGTGGCGCACAAAGAATTCCGCGTATGGCACGAGGCGGCTGTGGTCATCAATGAAACAAAAGAGATGGGCGCGGCGTTTCCGACCTGGCACGTTGGGATCGGGCAGCCAGGGGCCGACCATAGCGTCGCCCTGCCACAGCGAGTTGACGTGGTCGCGCTCGAAGCGCCGGTACGTCTTGCCCGTTTGAGCTAGTACGCGGCGGGTCTTGCCGCGTCGGCGCAGATGCGTGGTCAGCGTGTGGACATTGACCGAGCGCGGCAAGCTCAGGCTCTCGTCGCGTTGCAGGATATCCACGATCGTCTGCGTCGTACGCGACGGCTGTTCTTCGCGCAGCGCGATGGCCTTGGCCAACACCTCAGGCGGGAAAGCGCGCGGAGCGTCGGTATCGGCACGCGAGGCGGGACGCAGCGCGTCGAAGCCGTGCTCGCGGTACGTTTTGAGATACCGACGCAGCGTGGTGACACTCACGTGCGTGCGCCTTGAGCCGGGAATCTGATAGGTCTGCGAGGCCAGTTGGCGCAACAGGCTCTCTTGCTGCCCGTCGTCCGGCGGGAGGTGGATGAGTTGAGCGATGAGACCATATCTGAACAGCGCGATCTCAGTGTTCAGGTCGTAGGCGTCGGGTTCGGTTGAGGTTTTCGGGCACATGCGGTTGACTCCTGAAGGGATTTTGCGCGCGCCATGCGTCGCGCCTTTCGCCCTCAGTCTACCGCCAGCGGCCTGCGCTGCCTAGACTGCAAGGTGTGTGGGTCAGAAGAGTCGCCCCAGGCCGCGCCCCGCGCCCCAGTGCCACAAGAAACGCAACCGGTCAGCCAGGCCGTAGTTCACCACTTCGGCCCATCGCGTTTTGGCCCAGGCCAACAGGTGGAGGGCCGCGTGGAGCAAGGCGCGTGGGGGAGTATCGTGCAGACCCGCGGTCTGGCCCAATGGGTCCAGCAGGGGCGAGGCGGCATCGTGCTCAGCCAGTGTTCGTTGCACCGACGCCAGCCAAGTCGAAGCGTGCTGCGCGAAAGCGTCGCACCAGCGCCGGATGGTCCGAGGATCGGGAGCACCTTGCGGGGCGCAGTCGCGCGCAACCTTGGCCCATGAGCTCTTGCCTTCATAGCGCGCAACGACAACCCGCTGAATGGTGATAACCAGGTAGTGGCGAAACGAGAACAGGAAGCTAGGCAACAGCGAGGTGGTGCCGTGACACGCATTGCAATACCAGCGCTTGACCCGCACCGCGTAGGTCTGCGTCGGTTCCAGCGCCTTGCGTTGATAAAACCCGTGACCAATCAGCACCTCCGGCGCGTGACAGCGTGGACAGGCCACGGGACGGGGAAAGACCAGTTGGCAAAAACCATCCACATACGCTTGGACAGCACATCCAAATTCGGTTACAATGACCATGCTCTGCAGCCCGACCCGAAGGATGCCTCCAAGCATATTCCTTCGAGTCGGGCTGTTCCTTTCTCCAGGATGAAGAGGAGAGCATACACGATTCCAGAGTAAACGAAAAGGCCATCCCCAATGGATGGCCTGATGAATGATGGCGGAGAGTACCACTAATCTATTCAGCCGAAACAGGCTTGATCACTGTCAAACAAATCGGACGAGGACACTCCTGACCCCGGTCGAGTTCGAGAACCAGTGGTCCGCCCAACAGACCGCGGGCACGACTATTGACTAAGAAACGCTGTTTTTGTGTCCAGTTTTTGGGGCGCAGTTCATACAGTCGGTAGGAGAATCCCTTCCCCGCCGCTACTTCACGCTTCGCGCCGGACATGAGACCCTTCGACTTTGCTCAGGGCATGCTTTCGCACTCATCCGGCTCCTTGCCACACGAGCCTTTTGTCATACCGGCACTCTATTGTGGACGATTACTCGCCCACAGAGCTTGACACCCGCGCTCTTGGAGTTGGACAGTGTCCGGTCTTTAGAGCGGATTCCAGTTGCATGTACGGGTCGCTTCGTGCGAGTGAACATAACGGCGTATTTCACAGGCTACATAATCAAGGCCTTTCATCATCGAATCCGCCACCACCACAGTGGTCACCCCGTACACTCGATAGGAAAC
>CAYGWJ010000456.1:0-19800 GCA_964353405.1 uncultured Anaerolineae bacterium | reverse complement strand
AACGTCCAAATTCACTTTTCGCCGTGGCATCGCATCACTCCTACGTTGAGATCAGCTTCTATTATGCGCACCTCAGCGAAAAGGTCAAGAAATCGAGTCCATATAATTCAGGCCAAAGTGACTCAATGTGCACTAGTCCAGTTGAAGGATAACATCACATGACCCCAGAAGAATTGCGTCTACTCCTCCGGAAGCCAGAAGGCTTGAAACTTGATTTCAAGCGCGAGTACAAGTTGAATGCTGAACCTCCAACAGGAACCAACAAGCAAAAATGGAAACAGTATAGTGATGGTCAATGGGATGAGTTCATAAAAGATATTCTGGCACTGACGAACGGCAACGTAGGAACGGCGCATCAAGCGGGGCAGTTAGTGATCGGGGCTGGGGATGAGTTGCTGCCGGATGGCATCCGCCCACTCTATGATTCCAAGGATTTGCGGTTGACCCGACGGCAAGTGTTGGAAAAGGTTAATAGCGCATGTGCTCCGCCTATTCCGGATCTTCAATGTGATGCGGTAGAGTTGGATGGAAAGACACTATGGGTAATAACAATTCCTCCCAGTCCTCATGTGCATGAGACCACACGCGAATTGCGGACGACCAAAGGCGAGTTTGACGATAGTGGTCAGTTAAGGCATGTGCAAGATAAACCTATCACAAAAAGCACTGTCTTTATCCGTCGAAATGATGGCATCTATCCAGCGACAGAGGCAGAGCGGCAGGCATTACGCAATGACAAATCATCCAATCTCGTTGCTCGCAGGCTTCATCAACTTCCTGCTGATTTGCCCGATTTTGCTGGGCGTGCAGGAACCGTCGCCGATATTGAGCAATTGATAGCCAGTACTCGGCGAGTTCTGATTGTCGGAATGGGTGGTATCGGCAAATCTGCCCTCGTCGTGCATGTTGCACATCGCATCAAACACAACTTTCCTGACGGTCAGCTATACCTGGACTTGCGTGGGACTGGCGACTCTTCCCTCTCTGCCAGCGAAGCACTAATACGGCTTCTCCGTGCCGTGCACCCAGGCAGGGAATTACCAAAAGACGAAGCAGAATTGGCTATTCTGTTTCGTTCAGAGATGCATGACAAACGGATGCTGATTGTGCTTGATGATGCCGCAGGCCGTGCTCAAGTTTCGCCGTTGCTTGTATCTGAGCCTGGCATAGCCGTACTTATCACCTCTCGACGTGCCTTTCCTCTACCTGGACTAGGTCATTTGCGTTTGGACACGTTCACACCAGACGAATCGCGGGCTTTTCTGGTCTCCCTTTGTCCACGGTTGCAAGTCGAGTTGGAACCAGTGGATGAAATTGCTCAATTGTGTGGTCACCTCCCACTTGCGTTACGGGCAGCGGGCAGTTTATTGGCCATAAGTGACGACTTGGATGGCGCTACCTATGCCAGACGGCTGCGCACCAAGTATAGACGACTTGAGCGCATCGGTGCCGAGGGAGTCGACGTCAGCGTGGAAGCCTCCCTCGGTCTGAGCTATGCACACTTGGGTAAAGACAGTGCGCGGGTTTTTCGAAAACTGGCGGTCTTTGCCAGCTCATTCTATGCACAAGCAGAAGAATACATCTGCGAGGATCCTGACCATACTCATTTGAGCGAATTGTTGCGTTGTAGCCTGATTGAATGGGATCGAGATTCTTGCCGTTATTGGTTACATGATCTGGTTCGAGTATTCGCTAGATCCAGACTGGAGCCCCGGGAGTGGGATTTTGTCCAACAGCGCTACGCGGCGCATTACGCCGAGGTAGTTGATCGCATTGGCACTCTCTACTCTGAAGGTGCCGAAGCCGTCAAATATGCGGTACAGCTATTCGACATCGAGTGGCGCAATATCGAAGCTGGGCAAACTTGGACAGCGCGGCACTCGAAGGACAGCGATACCGCAGCAACCTTGTGCATCACGTATGCGCTGGAAGCACCCTACATACTCGACTTGCGTTTGCAACCTGAGGTGCGCCTCCGTTGGCTTCGTCCAGCACTCGCAGCTGCTCGACGCCATCACGATCTCAGCGCACAGAATTCAATTCTAGGCGACCTTGGTCAAGCCTATTTGCACTTGGGTGAGACGCAACGTGCCATCCAGTGTTACGAGCGCCAACTGGCAATCGCACGTAAGGACGATGACCTCCACAACATGGGCGTGGCACTAAGCAACCTAGGGATCGCTTACAGTTACCTGGGTGATTGCCACCGTGCGGCTGCCTATCACGAGCAGCATTTGGCCATAGCTCGCCAGATTGGCGACCGCCAAGGTGAAGGCGTGGCATTGGGAAACCTAGGTAATGCGCGGATGGGCTTGGGGGAAATTTCCGGGGCAGTTAAGCTCTATCAACAAGATTTGGCTATTGCACGCGAAGTTGGCGACCTCGTGGGCCAGGGAGCCGTCTTGGATAGCTTGGGCCGTGCCTATTTGCATCTGGGTGACTTTGCACACGCCATCGAATGTTGTGAACAGGCAGTCACCATTTTACGAGAGATCGGTGATCGCGGTGGTGAAGCGAATGCTCTCATGAACCTGGGTCATGCCCACGGTGAGTCAGGGAACCTTTATCGTGCTGTTGAACTTGGCGAACAGGCACTGCAAATGTTCCACAAGCTTGATCAACGCGGTAGCGAGGCATCAGTATTGGTTGGGGCGAGTCTTTCCTACACTGGTCTCGGGGAAACGGATCGTGCCGAAGCATACTGTGAACAGGCGCTCGCTATTTTTCGCGAGACTGGAAGCAGAGATGGTGAAGCAGCTGCGTTGGGAAATTGGGGCGTAGCATGCACTGCCAAGGGCGAGATGAACCGGGCCTTGGATCTACACGCGCAGTCACTTCAGATTTACCGCGAGATCGGCGCACGGAATGACGAGGGCGAGGAACTTTGGCACATGAGCCACGCGTTTGAGAAGCTGGGTGATTATGCCCAGGCGATTGCACACACCGAGTCGGCGCTGGTGATTTGGGAACAGACTCGAGACTATCGCACTGGTAAAGCTCGTGCGCAATTGGTTGAATGGCGCCAGCAGATGAACACCAGCTTGAATTCAGCTATTTGAAAATGAGAACATATACATGAGAGGAGTCCATGCCCTTCTCCGTCGGTTCCCTCGTCCGTGCGCGCGGACGTGAATGGGTCGTCCTGCCCGAATCCACAGGCGACTTGCTCGTGCTTCGCCCTCTGGGCGGCACCGATCGCGAGATCGCCGGCATCTACCTGCCCCTCGAAGGCGGCGATGTCACGTCCGCCACGTTCGACCTGCCTGATCCCAGCCAGCCGGGCGATTTCGTCTCCTGCCGCCTGCTGCGCGACGCCGTCCGGTTAGGCTTCCGTTCGAGCGCCGGCCCGTTTCGCTCGTTCGCGCGGCTCAATGTCGAGCCGAGACCTTACCAGCTTGTGCCGCTCTTGATGGCGCTCAAGCTCGATCCCATCCGGCTGCTCATTGCCGACGACGTGGGCATCGGCAAGACAATTGAAGCGGGGCTGATCGCCCGCGAACTGCTCGACCGAGGCGAAGTGCAACGGCTGGCCGTCCTGTGTCCGCCGCACCTGGCTGAGCAATGGCAAGCCGAACTGGCGCGCAAGTTCAATATCGAGGCCGAGTTGGTGCTGTCCAGCACCGTCAACCGGCTAGAGCGCGGCACGGCGGTGGGCCAGTCGCTCTTTGACCTGTATCCCTTCGTCGTCGTGTCTACCGAGTATATCAAGTCGTCCCGACGACGCGACGAGTTTGTGCGCACCTGTCCCAGGCTCGTGATCGTGGACGAAGCCCACACCTGCGCCCACGCTGCTGACCAGCGCGGTGGCCGTCACTTACGCCATCAACTGCTGAAAGAACTGGCGAAGGCTCGAGACCGCCACCTGATCCTGGTCACGGCCACACCGCACAGCGGCGACGAAGGCGCGTTCCGCTCGTTGCTCGGATTGCTCAAGCCAGAATTTGAAGAGTTGCCGCAAGACCTGACCGGTCGAGAAAACGAACCGGCTCGCCGAGTGGTCGCGGCGCACCTGGTGCAGCGGCGGCGCGCCGATGTGCGAGACTATCTCGACGCCGCCACGCCGTTCCCAGAGCGGCAGGATGCCGAAGAGACCTATACGCTGACGCCCGAATACAAAAAGCTGTTCAACACGGTGCTGGCTTATGCGCGCGAGCGCGTGCGCGACACAACGGGTAGTAGTCATCATCAGCGGGTGAGGTGGTGGTCGGCGCTGGCGTTGTTGCGCAGCCTGGCAAGCAGTCCGGCGGCGGCAGCGGCCACACTCCGCACGCGCTCCGGCACGGCAGAAACGGTCAATCCCGAAGAAGCCGACACGGTGGGGGAACGCTCGGTGCTCGACTTGGATGACGTGGACGCCGCCGAGTATCTGGACATTGCGCCAGGAGCACAGGAAGAGACGGATGAAACGTCAAACGTCGAGAGTGAAACGTCAAACGTCACAAGTCAAACGTCAGAGGGCAATCGAGAGCGCCTGTTGCGGATGGCCCGCAGCGCCGACGAGTTGTGCGGCCCGCAGAAGGACGCCAAGCTCCGCAATGCGATCACGCTGGTGAAAATCCTGTTGCGCGACGGGTACAATCCGATCCTGTTTTGCCGCTTTATCCCGACCGCCGAGTATGTGGCACAAGAGTTGCGCAAGGCATTGCCCGCGAATGTTCAGGTCGCGGCGGTGACGGGCACCTTGCCGCCCGCCGAGCGTGAAGCGCGCGTGCATCAACTTGGCGAACATCCTCGGCATGTGCTGGTCGCCACCGATTGCTTGAGCGAGGGCATCAACCTTCAAGACCATTTCGACGCCGTGCTGCACTATGACCTGAGTTGGAATCCCACTCGCCACGAGCAGCGCGAAGGCCGCGTGGATCGCTACGGTCAGCCCAGCCCGCAAGTGCGCGCGTTGACCTATTACGGCACCGACAACCAGATTGACGGCGTGGTGCTGGACGTGTTGCTGCGCAAGCATCGCACTATTCGCAACTCGCTGGGGATTTCAGTGGCGGTGCCGGCCAACACGAGCGAGGTGATCCAGGCGTTGATGCAAGGTCTGCTCTTGCGTGATAGCTCTGCCGACAGCCGCCAGTTGACGCTATTCGACCTAGCGACCGACGCTTATCGAGACCTGCACACGCGCTGGGAAGATGCAACGGAAAAGGAGCGGCGCTCGCGCACGCTGTTTGCCCAACGCACGATTGACGTGACCGAGGTGGCGCAAGAGTGGAAAGCCGTGCAGGCCGCCATCGGCACGGGCGTGGATGTTCAGCGCTTCATGCAAGAAGCGGTGACGGCGCACGGCGGAACTGCCTCCCCTCGCCCTGTGGGAGAGGGGCCGGGGGAGAGGGCTTGGGCCTACGAGATTCATCTGCCCACCAAAACCGCGATCCGTGAAGCCTGCGGCGATGTAGAGACATTCACTGCCCGCTTTGAACTGCCGGTGTCCGATGACGTGATCTACCTGAACCGGACACACGCAATCGTCGAAGGGCTGGCGTCGTATGTGATGGATGCCGCACTCGATCCATTGCTCGATGGCGTAGCACGGCGTTGTGGCGCGATTCGCACGCGAGCGGTCACTGTGCGCACGACCTTGTTGCTGGCGCGTTTCCGCTATCACATCCTGACGCAGCGCGTCGGGGCGTATGGCGATACGCCCCTGCTGGCCGAAGACTGCCGCGTGCTCGGCTTTACGGGAGCGCCGGACGCGGCAAAATGGCTTGCACCCGACGAAGCCGAGGCGTTGCTCGATGCTCAACCCGACGCCAACATCACGCCGCAACAGGCCAGCGATTTCGTCCGGCGCGTGGTTGACGGGTTCGATCATCTGCGCGAGGCGTTGAACGCGGCGGCGGAGCAGCGCGGTCAAGAAGTGTTGGACGCGCATCGCCGCGTGCGCGCGGCGGCTCGGATGACGGGTGTGCGTTACGCGGTTCAGCCGCAGTTGCCGCCGGATGTGTTGGGGATTTACGTGTTGTTGCCGGTGGTCAAGTGAGGCGTGAAACGTGAAGAGTGAGACGTGAAACGTCAAACGTCAGGCATCAAGCGCCACGAGTCAAGGTCTGTCGCCGGGCTTGCGATTGATGCGGATATGGCCGGGTTGGACGACGACAAAAGCACCGACAAGCTGCTCGCCTTGTTCCTGCACGAGGCGCACGACCGAGCGGGCCATCGTTTGACGGGCATGGCCAGGGAAGCGAATCAGGACGACGCCCGCCGAGTCGGCGCGACTGACAAACACCAACCAGCCAAAGTCTTTGTCTTCGGTCAGCAGGATGCGATGGTCACGATGCGCCTGATCAATCAAGTCGCGGTCGTCCGAGCGCGTCATGACCTCGCTGACGGCGAAAACGTATTAGCCGGCCAAACGCAAGGCGCGGACGACCGCAAAGTCACAACTCTCGTCGGCGAGAAATCGCAACATAGGGGGTCAGGCAGGTTGCAGCAGAATAGTTTCGTGGGCCAGCGAGTCGGCGGCATACGCCAGCGCCGCCTGAATATCTTCGCGAGCCAGGCGCGGATAGGCGTCCAGCAATTCGACCTCTGTCATGCCATCCGCCAGCTTGCGGAGAATCAACTCGACTGGGATGCGCGTCCCGCGAATGACGGGCTTGCCCAGCATGACGGCTGGATTGATCTCGATTCGATTCATCAACATACGCTCTCCTGTGCACTGGAAAGATGCAGTGTTATTATAGCTTAATCGGTCGTTAGGCTCAAACGTGAGACGTGAAACGTCAAACGTGAAAAGTCAAGGAGGGAGAGGTGAATTACGATGAGTGGGAAAGGGCGGTGCCGGAGACGATTAGAGGTGATTCGTTGTGGAAGATGACGGCGTATCGGCTGGGATTGTTTGTGGCGGACGTGGGATGGCAGGATGTGGTCAAGCTGGCGCAAGACCGGCGCATGCTGGGACTGTCGGATCAATTGTATCGGGCATTGGGTTCGATCAGCGCGAATCTGGCTGAAGGCTACTCGCGTGGCACGGGCAAGGATCGGGCGCGCTTTTACGAATACGCTTTGGGTTCAGCCCGTGAAAGCCGTGATTGGTATTATAAAGCGCGTCACGTCCTGGGCGATGCCATTGTGCAACATCGAATGGAATTGCTGACCCGAGTGATTCAACTCTTGCTGGTCACGGTTCCCCAACAGCGCCAGCACACCATCCGAGAAGAACCTGCTGCCTATCAAGTTGAACTCGCCGATACCCATCTGGAAGACTGGGCCGATCTTTTGCGCAACGTCCCGCTTCCCGAACCATGACGTTTGACGCTTGACGTTTTACGAGTGTTCTCATGCGAATCATCTCTCACACTACTTTTACGACTGTCAAAACCGAAGGCGCGATCCTGCCCGCCGATCTCTTGCAGCGCATCGCCACAGGGCAAGGGCTGGATGGATTGCGGCCCGACGATTATCACCTGGCGCCCAACGAGCGATTGAACGAAGCCATCAACCGGTCGTGGAATCGCTGCCTGGGCGCGTGGGCCAGCTTCAACGATCAACGCGCGCGCCTGCCCGAATCGGACGCCGGCACGACGCTCACACGCGAGCGGTGGCTGCTGATCCTGTTTCAAGAGTTGGGCTATGGACGGTTGCAAATCGCGCGCGGCGTGCAGATACAAGGCACGAGTTATCCCATCAGTCACCTGTGGAGCAACACGCCGATCCACCTGGTGAGCTTTCGCCAAGACCTCGACCGGCGCGATGGCGCGCGGATCGGGCGCAGTCCGCACAGCCTGGTGCAAGAGTACCTCAATCGCGCGCCAGACAGCCTGTGGGGATTTGTCAGCAACGGATTGCGCCTGCGCGTGCTGCGCGATAACGTCAGCCTGACGCGAGCAGCCTACGTCGAGTTCGACCTGGAAGCGATGCTGAACGGCGAGTTGTATGCCGACTTTTCCTTGCTGTGGCTCATCTGTCATCAGAGCCGCGTGGAAGCCCCCCCTTTCATCCCCCCCACTGGGGGGGACAGAGGGAGGGAGTGTCAGAGCCGCGTGGAATCCCTCCCTTCCATCCCCCCCACTGGGGGGGACAGAGGGGGGGAGTGCTGGCTGGAACGCTGGTCGAAAGAGGCCACCGAGCAAGGCGCACGCGCGTTGGACGCTTTGCGCGACGGCGTGCAAGAGGCCATCGGCGCGCTGGGTCGAGGCTTTTTGGCGCAGCCGGCCAATCGTGACCTCAAAGCAAAACTCAAATCGGGTGAACTGACCGCGCAGGATTACTATCGCCAGTTGTTGCGCCTGGTCTATCGGTTGATTTTCCTCTTTGTAGCCGAAGACCGCGACCTGCTGCTTGTTAGAGACCCTAAGGGTTTTGGGAAACCCTTAGGGTCTGTATACATGGACTTTTATTCCGCCCATCGCTTGCGCCACATGGCTGAAGCGTTGCGCGGCGGCCCGCACGCCGATCTCTATCGCGGCCTGCGCCTGTTGTTCGTCTTGCTGCGCGATGGCTACCCCGACCTGGCACTGCCTGCACTGGGCAGCTTTCTCTTTTCCGACCGCGCCACGCCCGACCTGGACAACGCCGAACTGCCCAACGGCGCGTTGCTGGAAGGCATCCGCGCGCTGGCGTTCACGACTGAAGGCAAGGTGCGCCGGCCGGTGGATTACAAGAACCTCGGCTCGATTGAGCTGGGCAGCGTGTACGAATCGCTGCTGGAACTGCATCCGATCTTGAATGCCGACGCCGCGACGTTTGATATGCAGACCGGCGCGGGCAACGAGCGCAAAACGACCGGCTCACACTACACTCATCCTGAACTGGTGAAGGAACTCATCGAGAGTGCATTGGAGCCGGTGATTGCGGAGAGGCTTGACAAGGTGACACGGGGACACGCGCCAGCGGACAAGGTGAAAGTGGATTTGGCTGTCACCTTGTCACCCCCTCACCTTGTCACCGTGTCGGACCTTGAGCACGCGCTCCTCAATATCAAAATCTGCGACCCTGCCTGTGGAAGCGGCCATTTCCTCGTCGCCGCCGCGTATCGCTTGGCGCGGCGACTGGCCTCGGTGCGCACGGGCGACGACGAGCCGTCGCCGGACGCGATCCGCTCCGCGCTGCGCGACGTGGTTGGGCACTGCCTGTATGGCGTGGACATTAACCCGATGGCGGTCGAGTTGTGCAAGGTGAGCCTGTGGCTGGAAGCGCTCGAGCCAGGCAAGCCGCTGTCGTTCCTCGACCACCACATCCAGTGCGGCAACAGCCTGATCGGCGCGACGCCCGCGCTGCTGGCGCGCGGCATCCCCGACGAAGCGTTCACGCCGATAGAGGGCGACGTCAAGAAGGTGTGCGCCGAGTTCAAAAAGCGCAACAAGAAGGAGCGCCAGGGCGCGCGCAGTCTGTTCGATGCAGCCCTGCAGCCCTGGGAGCGGCTGGGCGATTTTGCCGCCAGCATGACGAGCCTGGACGACATGACCGACGACACGCTGGAGGGCGTGCGCCGCAAGCAGGCACGTTACGAAGAGCTGGTGCGCTCCAGCGGTTACGAGTACGGCCACCTGTGGGCCGACGCCTGGTGCGCCGCGTTCGTGTGGAAAAAGACGGGCGAGTTTGCCTACCCCATCACCGAAGAAGTGTTCCGCCAGATTGAACGCAACCCATTCAACATTGCGCCGTGGATGCGCGACGAGATCAAACGGCTGCGGGAGCAATACCAGTTCTTTCATTGGCACCTGGCGTTCCCTGATGTGTTTGGTGTGCCAGGTCCGAACGAGGAACCGGAAAATGAACAGGCTGGGTGGAGTGGCGGGTTTGATTGCGTGTTGGGCAATCCGCCATGGGAAGAATTGCGACCGGAAGAGAAAAACTTCTTTTTTGCTGTGGCACCTCATATAGCCCTCATCGAGAATAGCGCACAGCGACAAAAAGCTATAGAGGCTTTGGAATCTGATAACCTTAGCGCATGGCTGCTTTGGCAAGAACATCGCCGTCAAGTTCTAGCGACAGCTCATTTCCTGCATGCATCATCTTGCTTCCCACTTTCGACACAAGGTAACCTCAGTACCTCGACTCTGTTTGTTGATCTTGCTCGTCAGTTACTTGGGCCGTATGGTTGGGCTGGTCTCATTGTGCCAAGCGGATTAGCGACAAACATAGGAACGAGTGAGCTTTTCAAGAATTTGGTGATGTACCAGCAACTACAAAGTATGTTCGACTTCGAAAACCGCAGGGGATATTTCCCTGCGATTGACAGTCGAATGCGTTTTTCCCTTGTAACGCTTGCCAACAATGCAACTGCTGATTCGCAATCACTCTTTGGTTTCTTTCTCAATGATGTTACAGACATTCGAGACCGAACCAGGATATTTGCCCTAACTGCAAACGACATTGCCCGTGTAAATCCTGACAGTTTCACATGCCCAGTGTTTCGCACAAGTACCGCAGCCCGTATAGTCACATCAATTCATGCTCAGCATCCAATTGTTTCCCAGAGTGATCGGCCGGCTATGTGGAAAGCCGCTTCATCAAGCATGTTTCAAATGTCTCATGAGGCCGATCTGCTCCACGAAGTCCAAGCCCCGGAATGGATTATCCCTTTGGTCGAGGGCAAGATGGTAGCACAGTATAACCATCGTGCTGCGGACATCGTGATCAACCTTCAGAATGTGGCTCGGCAAGCTCAAAGCGAAACGACTTCAGTGGTTCAACTACAAGATCCATTCTTTGTAGTTCGTCCGAGATATTGGGTCGCAAAAGAAGATGTTGACCGAAAACTACATGGAAAATGGGATAGGCAGTGGTTGATTCAATTCTGCGCAGTAACGAGTCCGACGAATGAAAGAACATGTATCGTGTGCATAACTCCAAGAGTAGGAGCAGGTCATAGCCTCTTCCAGGTATACCCAGAAGCCCTGCCTAAAGAGTCATGCGGACTTGTCGCCAACTTAAACTCATATGCATTAGATTTCGTGCTGCGCGAGAAAATGGGCGGGATCAATCTCAGCCATTTCATCTTTCAGCAACTGCCAGTAGTATCACGCGCGATTTATAGCGGACTCACGCCTTGGATGACAGAACAGACACTGTCGGATTGGATCGTAGCGCGCGTGGTGGAGCTCACCTACGCCGCTTGGGATCTGCAGTCCTTTGCCCAAGACTGCGGCTACGATGGCCCGCCGTTCCGCTGGGGTAAAGAGCGGCGCTTTTTGCTGCGCTGCGAACTGGATGCGGCGTACTTTCACCTGTACGGCATCGCCCGCGACGATGTGGATTACATCATGGAGACGTTTCCTATCGTCAAGCGCAAGGATGAGGCGGCGCATGGCGAGTATCGCACCAAGCGTGTCATCCTGGAAATCTATGATGCCATGCAACGCGCAAAGGAGAGCGGCCAGCCGTTTCAGACGTTGCTCGATCCGCCACCGGCGGATGCGAGGGTGGCGCATATAACTAAGCAGTGAGTTTATTAATGTAGACCTGGTACGCGCATCGGAATAGTGAGGGAAACCCTATGGTCTCCGAAACCTTTCACATCAACGGTAAAGAAATAGCGATTCTGTTCGGTGACATCACGCAAGTCGCCGCAGACGCAATTGTGAGTTCCGACGATAACCACCTGACAATGAGCGGTGGAGTCTCAATGGCTATTCATCATGCAGGCGGCGAGATTATCTGGACTGAGAGCCGCCGGTATGTTCCTGCCCAAATAGGCACAGCAGTGGTGACTCCGGCAGGGTCATTGCCAGCGAAATACGTGATCCATGCCATCGTTATTGACTTTGATGAGATGACATGGCCCGACTTTGGCATTGTGCAAAGTGCGACCAAGTGCTGTTTGGTCGAGGCTGACCGTCTAGACTGTGAAACGATTGCAATTCCGGCGTTGGGTACTGGATTGGGCGGCCTCACAAGCCAGGTCGCTGCACGCGCCATGATTGAAGCAATCCTCGCTGAAGTGGGGCGTAGCAAGAACCTAAAGCGGGTCACCCTTGTTCTTGGTAGGCCGGATACACTCTTCGACTTTCTCAAGACCACTGTCGAAGAAAAAACAAGGGCCGAGTACGCGGGAAAACTGGAAACACTGAAGCAGGAGAAAGAACAACTCATTGCCGAGTTACGAGAGAAGAGCCCTTACCGCAATTTGCCATTTCCACTCGCAGTTGCAAGACGATTGGTAGACAGCCACGATGCTTTTCACTCCAAGTTCACAGCTGCTGTGGAGTGTGCAGAGTCAATAGTCAAGTATTGTGCTTCCATTGCCATGGCCGACTACCTGAGATTAGAGCCAGACACTGGCAACGTTCTGCATCATCTATTTGGGACACACGCCACGTTTGGTTTCTGGCATCGACAACTGGAAGAGACACTCAAGCATTTGAAAGAAAAGCCGTCTTTCCCGATCATTCCAGAAATGTATGATTTTTACTTTAGCGCCAACAAAGGGTTGATTACGGACATTATCAAAATACGCAACGAAATGTATGGGCATGGAGCTACTCTTCCAGAAAGTCTGTATCAGACGTCCTATGCAGAATTGGTGTTGAAGCTCGACAAACTTCTGGAAGCGTTAAAGTTCGCATGTGAATATCCCCTTGTCGTGGCAACTCAGACCGAAGTGCTTGAGGATAGTTATGAGTATGAAGTTCTCAAGATAATGGGGGACAATGTCATCTTTCGGAAAGACGTGTTGCGGCGCAAAAACCTGCGCTTGCCTAGGAATAGCTTACATCTCTTGGATCGCGATGGTGAGCGGGCGCTGGCCCTGTCGCCATTCCTTGTTTTCGAAACGTGTCCCCATTGCTGTGTTCAGGAAACGTTTTTCCTTGAAGCGACTGATGAAAAGTCGCTCAAGTATCATACTTATCGAGCTAACCATCGAATGGAGACAGGAGCGCACCTGGAACGTTTCCATCTTGCCCAAAACGCAGATTAGATTCTTCTGCATACATTTTGGCATTCCGACTGGCGTGGACGTCTTGTTGGTGGGAATCTGTGATGCCACGGCGTAATCAATTGACCAAGAACGCGACCGTGTCCTTGCGGCGCGTGGTCTGCGCATCTTGCGCGTCAAGAATGAGGACATCCGATGCGATCTGCCCGGCGTATTGGCGTGCATCGCTGCGGCTGGATGCGTCCCTGTCGGTGACGCCCTCTGTTGAGGAATTGATAGCGAATCGGTAGTTGGGGAGGGCACAGTTTATGAGCGAATACCAGTACTATGAATTCCAGGCACTTGATCGTCCGCTCACTCGTGAGGAACAGGCCGACATTAGCCAGTTGTCCAGCCGAGTGCAGCTTTCGTCCACGCGCGCCGTGTTCACCTATCAGTATGGCGATTTTCACGGCGATGCGAAAAAGGTGCTGGCTCGATATTTCGACGCGATGCTGTATCTGGCAAACTGGGGCGCCAAGCAGTTGATGTTTCGCTTCCAAAAGTCGGTCATTGATCTCGAGCAGGTGCAGCCTTACTGTGTCGAAGACATCATTTCGTTTTCGACGACAGGCCAGCATGTTATCCTGAACATCAGATTCGACGATGAAGGCGGCGGACTCTGGGTAGAGGGTGAAGGAGTGCTCGATTCGCTCGTCGAGTTGCGCGGCGACATTCTGCGGGGCGACTATCGAGCGTTGTACTTGGCCTGGCTCAAGGCAACCGAGTTCGAGCAGGCCGAGACTGAAGAAGAACCGCCCGTGCCGCCCGGATTGGGCGCGCTTTCTCCAGCCTTGCGCGATTTGGCGCGGCTCTTTGAAATAGATGAGCATCTGATCCAAGTCGCGGCGCGGGCGAGTGGCAAGTTGGAAACATCACCGGATGACGCTCAAGCCTTGCGTCAGGCGATTGCCCAGCTTCCACGCGAGGAATGCGACGCCTACCTGTTGCGCCTGGTTCAAGGCGAGCCGCACCTCGATCTAGAGATCAGAGCGAGACTGCGCGAGTTCCTCGGTAAAGCGCCTCGACCCGAACCCAAGCCCCGGCGCAAGGCCAAGCAACTCTTGAAGGCCGCCGACCATGAACGGAAAGCGGAAGAGAAGCGGCAAGCGGAAGAAGCAGAGGCCAAGCGCATCGCGGAACTGGAAGCGCTGTTCCAACGGCAAAAGCAAACGTGGCAAGTCGTGGAAGAGCTGATCCGCAAGTCAAACTCGAGTGCTTACCAGGAAGCCGCTGAACTTTTGTCCAGGCTCAAACAAGCGATCGCCCTCAAAGGCCAGGCGACCGATTTTGAAGCGCGCCTGAGCGAGTTGTGCGAGCGATACAAGACACGCTCCGCATTGAAGGCTCGCTTGCGTGAGGCGGGATTGTGACCTCCGCTTGCGCGCCGGCCCCTCTCCTACAAGGAGAGGGGGCATTCCCCCTTCCCTCGCAGGGAAGGGGCCAGGGGGTTAGGTCAGGAGAGATCCGATGAATTTGCATTACACATTTACACCCGTTATCGTGCGGGATTTGATGGACATCGAATCGGCGCGTCAAGCGGTGCGCTTGACCCTGCTGCCACCTCAGGTCGTGGAGCGGTTGCGCCAGCAGGCGCGCGTCCGCTCGACGCACTATTCCACGCGCATCGAGGGCAATCGGCTGACGTTGGCGGAAGCCGAGCACGTGGTGTTGGAGGGGCGACGTTTCCCTGGTCGCGAACGCGACGTACGTGAGGTACAAAACTATTACCGCGCGCTTCAACGTGTGGAAGAATGGGCCGAGCAGCAAACGCCGATCACAAAAGAGTTGATCCGCCGGTTGCACGCGATTATCTTTACTGGCCTGCGCGCCCGCCCCACACCGTACCGCGACGGTCAAAACGTCATTCGCGATGCCGCCTCCGGCCAGATCATTTACATGCCGCCCGAGGCCGCCGATGTGCCCGGCCTGATGCGCGATTTGGCGGAATGGATTGCGCAAGCCGAGCGTGACGAGTTGCCCGCGCCGGTCATAGCGGGACTGGCGCATTACCAGTTTGTGACAATTCATCCGTTCTACGATGGCAATGGGCGCACCGCACGCGCGCTGGCGACGCTGGTTCTCTATCGTCACGGCTATGACCTGGGCCGCTTTTACAGCCTGGAAGAAGAATATGTGCAAGACCTGCCGGCCTATTACGCTGCGTTGCAGACGCACCCGCACCACAACTATTACGAGGGCCGCGCCGAGGCCGACCTGACCGGTTGGCTGGCCTATTTTGTCCACAGCATGGCCGCTGTCTTTCGCCGCGTGGCCGATGAGGTGCGCGCTCAAGCTGAACAGCCGGCCACATCCGAGCCGCCCGAGTTGCGCCGATTGGATCGGCGCGCGCGATTGGTGTTGGGATTGTTCACCCGGCAAGAGACAGTGACCAATGCCGAGATTGCTCGCGCGTTGGGACTGGCGCCGCGCACGGTGCGCGACCTGATCGCCGGGTGGCTGGAGGAAGGCTGGCTGCAAGTGGCCGATCCGGCGCGCAAATCGCGCCGCTACCGCTTGTCGGCGCGCAAAGCGTATCGGCGGTTTATTGGCGGAATAACGGCGGAAGGAATTTCTCGATGACAACCAACACCTGCACCATCAGCACCCTCCAGGTCAAACTCTCACAAGGCGACCGCACACATTTCTTGACTCGTTGAAGGAAACGACCATGTTCACCGAATCCAACACCGTCGAGCAAATGATCCTCGATGCCGTCGCCAGGCGCGGCGGCGCGGTCGCAGAGTCCCCATGACGTTGACGGAACTGCAAGCCCAGATCGCCCTCGGCAAAGACAGCCGCCGCCAGTTCACACGGGACGTTACCAATGTTGCGCTTGAACCATGAAATATAAAAGTGCAATATTTGATTTTCATGGTATCATGAGTCCATGATTCAACGACAAGTCCTCTCCCAGCAGATTAAAGTCGCGCTGACGCGCAGCCGGGTGGCCGCGCTCATCGGGCCGCGCCAGTGCGGCAAAACCACCCTGGCACGCCAGTTCGTCGCCGTTGACTCGGCGAACTATTTTGATTTGGAGGACCCGGTCAGCCTGGCGCGGCTCGACCAGCCCATGACCGCGCTACAAGGCTTGCGCGGCCTGGTGGTTATCGACGAGATCCAGCGCCGCCCCGATCTTTTTCCAGTGCTGCGCGTGCTCTGCGACCGCACGCCGCTGCCTGCCCACTTCTTGATCCTGGGCAGCGCTTCGCCCGACCTGCTGCGCCAGTCGTCAGAGTCACTGGCGGGCCGGCTGGAGACGGTCACCATGAGCGGGTTCAGCCTGGCGGAGGTGGGCGCTGAGGCGCAGGCGCAGCACTGGCTGCGCGGTGGCTTTCCACTCGCCTTTCTGGCCAGCTCAGATGAGGCCAGTGCTGTCTGGCGCAAGAGCTTTGTGCAGGCTTTTCTGGAGCGCGATCTGCCGCAGTTCGGCATCACTATCCCCGCCCAGACGCTGCTGCGCTTCTGGACCATGCTGGCCCACTATCACGGCCAGGTCTGGAATGCCGCCGAACTTGGCCGTTCACTGGGCGTGTCGCAGCCCACGGTGAACCGCTACCTCGATACGCTGGCCGGGTTTTTCATGGTGCGGCAGCTCCAACCCTGGCACGCCAACCTGGGCAAACGCCAAATCAAAGCGTGCAAAGTCTACTTTCGCGACAGCGGCATCCTGCACCACCTGTTGGGCATTCGCTCGCAGCACGACTTGCTTCTTCACCCCAAGTTGGGCGCGTCCTGGGAAGGGTACGCGGTCGAGGAGACCCTAGAGGCGGTCGCGCCTGACGAAGCCTATTTCTGGGGCACCCACAACGGCGCCGAGTTGGATCTATTGCTGATCAAGGATGGCCGCCGCGTGGGCGTCGAGTGCAAGCGGGTTGACGCGCCACGGCTCACACCCTCTATGCATATCGCTCTGGAGGACCTGGCCCTCGACCACCTGGTCGTCATTTATCCCGGTACGCGCGCCTATTCCCTGGCCGAGCGCGTCACGGTGGTGCCGCTGGCCCGGCTCGCTCAGGGCAGCCAGGCCGTCACCTCCCCAGAGGTTCGCCAACTCACCGGAGAACTTTTTAATGGATAGCGCCGCCAACAACGCGTTCACCCCGGCTGCGGCTGCACGCTGGCAAAGAATTCCGGCGTGGGCGCAAACCAAACTGCTCGCCAACGTGTGGTGTTCCGACTGTCACCGCATGACCGTCATCACGGATTTCCACGGCGAGCTCGTGAACGAGGATCTGGCGCTGACGGGCGTCTGCCAAACATGCGGTGCGACGGTCAAACGACTGATTGAGCCGGAGACTGAACCATGAACCTGAGCGCAAAGGCCCACATCGCCCTCGGCGAAGACAGCCGCCGCCAGTTCAAGCGGGCGCTGGAGAACTGGCCCGAGACCGACTTGTCCGATGACCGGGACGGCTGCCTGCGCTGAGGCGCTGCCACGATTCACCGGGAAGAAATCGAAGGCTCGGCGCAACCCCCTACTGTTGGGGGGCAACCCGAGCTCAGTTCGGGAAAAAAAAGTTCGGCAAAGGCAAGTTCACCGAAAGGTTCACCGAAAACCGAGGATCAGATCATTGAGCTGATCAAGCAGGATGACGTTGTTTCAACGGATCATCTTGTGAAATTCTCGGTATTTCAAAACGCGCAGCACTTGCAGATACACAAGCTCAAAACACAAGGACGTTTGAAACGAGTCGGCCCCGCCAGAGGCGGCCATTGGGAGGTGGCGGAATGACTTTTACCGAATCCAACACCGTCGAGCAAATGATCCTCGATGCCGCCACAAAGATTGGCGGCAAGCAGCCGTCCAGTGTGCGCGAGGATTCGCCGCGCTACGGAGGCGACTCCCTCGGCGACGAGCTGCGCCCGGCGCGCTGGGAATACGTCCCCGCCGCCCAAATTCCCCGCCAGCCCGGCGACGTGATGGTGGAGCCGTGGCTGCGCGAGGCGCTCATCCGCCTCAATCCCGAAATCGCCGCCCAGCCCGACCGCGCCGACGAAGTGATCTACAACCTGCGCGCCATCCTCCTCTCCGTGCAGGCCGACGGCCTGGTGCGGGCCAACGAGCTTTTCTGCGCCTGGCTGCGCGGCGAAAAGACCATGCCCTTTGGCACGAACGGCGAGCATGTGCCCGTGCGCCTGGTGGACGCCGCACAGCCTGCGCGCAATCAGTACGTCGTTACCAACCAATGGACGTTTCAAGCCGGCGCGGTGGAAAAGCGCTTTGACGTGGTCTTTGTCGTCAACGGCTTGCCGCTCGTCATCGGCGAGGCCAAGACGCCCACCCGCGCCGCCGTCACCTGGTTCGACGGCGCGTTCCAGATCAACCAGATTTATGAGAAGGAAATCCCGGCCATGTTTGTGCCGAACGTCTTTTCCTTCGCCACCGAGGGCAAGTTGTTCCGCTACGGCTCCATCCGCATGCCCATCGAGATGTGGGGGCCGTGGCGCGACGACGACAACCAGGCCGAAGGCCAGTTGCATCACGTCAAGGCCACGGTGCAAAGCATGCTCCGGCCCGAGGTGGTGCTCGACATCCTGCAGAACTTCTCTCTCTTTGCCACCGATAAGAAACACCGGCGCATCAAGATCATCTGCCGTTACCAGCAATACGAAACTACTAACAAGATCGTGGCCCGCGTGGTCAAGGGCTATCCCAAAAAGGGCCTGATCTGGCATTTCCACCCCTTAAGGGTGTCCTGGGGATGATGGTCTTTGCCGCGCAAAAGCTCCGCCTGCACCCCCAACTTGGCAACCCCACGGTCATCATCGTGATGGACCGCATTGACCTGGACACCCAGATCAGCGCCACCTTTAACGCCGCCGACGTGCCCAACATGGTCGGCGTGGCCACGCGCCAGGAACTGCAGACGCTTTTGGCGCAGGACGTGCGCAAGGTGCTCATCACCACCATCCACAAATTCGGCGAGGCAGGGGCGGATGGCCATCCGCCCCCACGCAACGAACGCTCCAACATCATTGTGATGGTGGACGAAGCCCACCGCACTCTAGAAGGCGGCCTGGGCCGCAACATGCGCGAGGCGCTGCCGAATGCGTTCCTCTTTGGCCTCACCGGCACGCCCATCAACCGCGCCGACCGCAACACGTTCTGGGCCTTTGGTGCGGATGAGGACGACAAAGGCTACCTCAGCCGCTACTCGTTCCAGGACTCTATCCGCGACAAGGCCACACTGCCGCTGCACTTTGAGACGCCGGAGGTGCGGCTCAAGGTTGACAAGGCGGCCATTGACGAAGCCTACAAAGAGATCACCGGCAATCTGAGCGAGCAAGATCGCGACGACCTGGCCAAGCGCGCTGCCAAGATGGCCGTGCTGGTCAAGAACCCGGAGCGCATCCGCGCCGTGGTGGAGCACATGGTGCGGCACTTTTCGACCAAGGTAGAGCCGAACGGCTTCAAGGCGCAGGTGGTGGTCTTTGACCGCCAGTGTTGTGTGCTCTACAAACAGGTGATGGACGATCTGATCGGCCCGGAGGCCAGCGCCATCGTCATGACCACCGCGCCCGGCGACCCGCCGGAATGGAAGCAGCACGAGCGCGACAAGGACGCCGAAGAAAAGCTGCTCGACCGTTTCCGCGACCCGTCCGACCCGCTCCAGTTCGTCATCGTCACCGCCAAGCTGCTCACCGGCTTTGACGCGCCCATCTTGCAGGTGATGTACCTCGACAAGCCGATGAAGGACCACAACCTGCTCCAGGCCATCTGCCGCACCAACCGCACCTTTGGACAGGAAAAGACCCACGGCCTGATCGTGGATTACATCGGCATCTTTGACGACGTGGCCCGCGCGCTCGACTTTGACGAAAAGGCCGTGCAGCAAGTCGTGTCCAACATTCAAGAACTGCGCCAGGCGCTGCCCGCGCAGATGTTCCAGTGCCTGGCGTTCTTTGCCGGCATAGATCGCACGGTGGGCGGCTAC
>CAYGWJ010000455.1:0-13802 GCA_964353405.1 uncultured Anaerolineae bacterium | reverse complement strand
CTCAAGCTGGCAGGAATGCGCGACCGCGTCAGGCTGGAAGAGGTGGTGGAGCGCAGCCTGGTCCAGGCCGCGCTGTGGGACGAGATCAAGGACCGGCTGAATGACCCGGCGATGGCGCTGTCCGGAGGGCAGTTGCAAAGGTTATGCCTGGCGCGCGTGCTGGCCCTGGAGCCTGAGGTGATCTTGCTCGACGAACCCACTTCGGGGCTGGATCCGATTTCCACCGCCAAGGTCGAGCAGTCGTTGCAGGCGCTCAAAGCCCAGTATACGATTGTCATCGCGCCGCACAACATCCAGCAGGCCGCGCGTGTGGCGGACCTTGCCGCGTTCTTTCTGCAAGGCCAGCTCATCGAACAAGGCCCCGGCAAACTCTTGTTCACCAATCCCCGCAACAAGAAAACCGAAGACTATGTCACCGGGCGCTTTGGCTAGGCGATCATGGTTAAAGCTCTTCCAGCTTTCCGGTGGTCATGAAGATGACGCGCTCGCAGACGTTGGTCACGCGGTCGCCGATGCGCTCCAGGTTGTGTGCCACCCATAGTAAATAGGTCGCTCGACTAATGTTACGCGGGTCTTCCAGCATATAGGTCAGCAACTCGCGGAAGACTTGCTCGTATATTGCGTCAATCTCGTCGTCACGAGCCGCCACCTTTTGCGCCGCGTCCGCGTCGTGCGCGACAAAGGCGTCCAGCGCGCCGTGAATCACCTCGCGCGCGATCTGCGCCATGATGGGCATGTCAATCAGCGGTTTGAGCAGCGGCTCGTCAAAGAGGCGTTTGGCAATCTCGGCGATGCCCTCGGCGTGGTCGGCGATGCGCTCCAATTCCACGGCGATGTGCGTCGCCGCAATCGTCGTCCGCAGGTCGCTGGCCGCCGGTTGCTGCGTGGCAATCAGCTCCAGGCATTGCTCTTCGATCTCGTAGCGCAAGCGGTTGATGTTCTCATCGTCGTTGACGACCTGTTGTGCGAGGTCGAAATCGCGGGTTTTGAGCGCCTGCACCGAGCGCTCGATGGCGCTTTCGACCAAGCTGCCCATCCGCAAGAGTTCCGTACGCAACTGCTCCAGCTCGCGTTCCAATGTGCTGCGTGTGTGTGCTGTGGTCATGACGGATTCCTTTCTGGACGGTTCACCAGGTCGTAGGCGATGAATAGACAAAACCCCACGAGCGGCAGGTCAGCCTTATCGGCAACGTGCAGTTCCATCTGTTTGTCATTCCAATCGGAAGAGAGCGCCAGCGTGATCAACGGCTCATGCGTCTGGGCGTTGAGCAGGCTCTCCTGAGCGACGATAAATTCTTGTCCTCGATAACGCAGCCGAGCCGACGGTTCTCCGACGACCCACTCGGCATCCCCGACCAGGCCCAGGTTCTCAATCAGCTGGTAACTTGTACGCTGCTTGCGCATAATGCGCAGCAGATCCAACGCGCGATTCGTATCGCGCAAGCTCAACCGGCCTTGGCGATCTGCCCGTTTCAGAACGGTGAGGGTTGCCAGCAGGCTATCGCCATTCCAAAAGCTGCCGCCGCCCCCGCTGGTTGGCTCAAAGACGATGGACTGTGTGGTCGCGATGGTTTTTGGTTCAGATTGAGAGTTCATGGCGACTCCTCTGCCAGCCACTCGCGGATGCGGCGGTCAATCTGGTCGCGCACCTCGCGGAATTTCGCCAGCCGTTCTTCGTCACTTCCTTCGATTGCCGCCGGATCGTCAAATGCCCAGTGCATCCGCTGGCTCACGCCGGGAAACGTCGTGGGGCAGCGCTCCTCGGCGTTGGCGCAAACAGTGATGAGATAGCCAAAATGCAGCTTGCCCATGTACTCGCGCACGTCTTTGGAAGACTGGCCTGTTAAGGGGATACCGATTTCTTCCATCACGCGCACAGTAAACGGATTGATTCCCTTGGGTTCCAATCCAGCGCTGTACACTTTTAAGCGCTCACCGCCGTATTTTCTAAGGAACGCTTCCGCCATCTGGCTGCGTGCCGAATTGCCCGTGCAGAGAAACAACACACGCGTTTTCAATTTGCCCATTCTCCTACTGGTCACTAACCACTGATCACTCTCCACTGCCCACTACCCACTACCCAAACCTGCCCGTCACATAATCCTCGGTGCGCTTGTCCTTGGGCCGTGTGAACATCTTGGTCGTCACGTCGAACTCGATCATCTCGCCCGCGCGGTCGGGGCGCATCATCATCATCGCGGTGTAATCGGATACGCGCGCGGCCTGCTGCATGTTGTGCGTCACGATGACGATCGTGTAATCCGTCTGGAGTTCCTTCATCAGCTCTTCGATCTTGAGCGTGGCGACCGGGTCGAGCGCCGAGCACGGCTCGTCCATCAAAATCACCTCTGGCTCGACGGCGATGGCGCGCGCAATGCACAACCGCTGTTGCTGCCCGCCCGACAGCGCCATGCCCGATTGCTTGAGCTTGTCCTTGACCTCATCCCACAGCGCCGCGCGCTTGAGGCTGCGCTCGACGATTTCATCCAGGTCGGACTTGGTCACGCCGCCGTACAGGCGCGGGCCATAGGCCACGTTGTCATAGATGCTCTTGGGAAAAGGATTGGGGCGCTGAAACACCATGCCCACGCGGCGGCGGATGTCCACCACGTCCACGTTCGGCGCGTACACATTGTCCTCGTCCAGCATGACGGTACCCTTGAGCCGCGCGCTGGGGATGAGGTCGTTCATGCGATTGAGCGCGCGCAACAGCGTGGATTTGCCGCAGCCCGACGGCCCGATGATGGCCGTGATCTTGTTGGCATAGACGGGCAAGTTTACCTCGGCGACCGCCGTGAAGGTATTGTACAGCACTGAGACGCGGTCGAGCATCATTTTGGTGTTCAACGTTATGCTCAACGCCATGCCCGCGGCAGACACGGGCGTCACTTCCTGCGCCGTCGTCGCCAGCGCAGGCAACGGCAGACTGGGCGTGGTATTCAACGCCGGTAAAGCCATTGCAGATTCAGCCATGTTCAACTCCCAATTTTCTCCACGGAGGTTAACTAAAAAATCTTGGTGTTTCTTCGTGTCCTTCGTGGACGATCATCCCATCATTTTAGAACGCCACAGCGTGATAAGGCGCGCGGCGACGTTCAAGACCAACACCAGCACCAGAATGAGCAGCGCAATCGCCCACGCCTGCGCGTTGCGCACCTTGCTGGGGTCCACCGCGTACTTCCACAACACCAGCGGCAGCGAGGCGATGGGCTTGTCGAGCGCGGTCGAGAGATTGTTGCTGCCTAGCGCCGTGAACAGCAGCGGCGCGGTCTCGCCCGCCACGCGCGCCACCGCCAGCATCAGGCCCGTGACGACGCCCGTCATCGCCGCCGGCAGCAAAACGGAAAACGAGGTCTTCCATTCCGGCGCGCCCAGCGCCAGCGAGGCTTCGCGCAGCGACTTGGGCACCAGCTTGAGCATCTCTTCGGTCGTGCGCAGGAAGACAGGCAGCATCAAGATGGCGAGCGCCACGCTGCCCGCGAACGCCGAATACCCTGAGCTTTGAACGATCAGCGCGTAAACGAACAGCCCGACCACAATCGAGGGCAGGCCGGAGAGCACGTCCGTGCCAAAGCGCACGGCCAGTCCGAGCGTCGTGTTGGGATGCTCGGACACGTAGAACGCAGCCAGGATGCCAATCGGCACCGAGAGCAGCGTTGCCCAACCGATGAGAATGCCCGTGCCGACGATGGCGTGCCACACGCCGCCGCCGTTGTCAATGCTCGTCGGCTTGAAGGTGTCAGTCAGAAACGACAGCGACATGGCGCTCGACCCGCGCGCAAACACTTCAAATATAATCCAGGCCAGCGGCACAATCGCCAGCGCCGTCATCAGGCCGGTCAGGCCCAGCATGGCGATATTCGTCGTCCGGCGAAACTGCTCGTGCACGGGCGAGCGCTTCAGGTGACGGTGGTTTGTTGGTTGGTTGGTCAGCGGGGTCGTCATGCTCGTTGCTCCGGCGTCTTGCGCGCCACACTCCACACCAGAAAGCGCGCGATGATGTTGAGCAGCAGGCTCATGAGGAACAACAGCAGGCCGATTTCGATGAGCGCGCTGCCATACAGCGCCGTCCGGCTCTCGCCCCACTCGTTCGCAATCACACTCGCCATCGTGTAAGCCGGGCTGAGGAGCGACGTCGTCAGTTGCGCGACGTTGCCGATCACCATCGTCACCGCCATGGTCTCGCCCAGCGCGCGGCCCAGGCCCAGGATCACCGCGCCCAGGATGCCCGAGAGACCGTACGGCAACACGACCTGCCAGATCGTCTCCCACTCGGTTGAGCCGAGCGCGAGCGCGGCCTCACGTTGACTGCGCGGCACGGCCAATAACACGTCGCGCGAGATGGCCGAGATGGTCGGCAGGATCATCACAGCCAGAATCAGGCCGGCAGCGAGAGAGCTTGCGCCAAAGAACGGGCCGCGAAAGATGGGCACGTAATGCCCCAAGGTGTTCATCAGCGCGTTGCCGAGCGGCGTGACGACTTGTGGGATAAAGACGAAAATCCCCCACGCGCCATACACGACGCTGGGGATCGCCGCGAGCAGTTCGACCATAAAGCCGATGAACGTGCGCAATTGCGGCGGGCACAACTCGGCCAGGAAAATCGAAATGCCCAGTCCCAGCGGCAGCGCGATCAGCACGGCGACGAGCGACGTGACCAGCGTGCCGACGATGAAGGGCGCGGCGCCGAACACCTGGCCGACCGGATTCCACGTCGTCTGCGTGATGAACGACCAGCCCACCGCCGCGCGCGTCGGCTCGGAGCGCAGCCACAGCATCACGCCGACGCCGACCATCAGGGCCAGCAACGTCACGGACGAGAGCGCGATGACGGCCTTGAACGGAATGTCGCCGTGTTGCAGCGCGCGCTCGAGCGACGAAGACGGCACTCGTTCGAGTTTGTGAGGCGAGGACGCAAAGCGTGATGCCATAGCCAATCCTTCATACGAGTCCAAGAGCCTCACAAGCGGTGAGGCTCTTGGACCCTTCGGGAACAGGGGAGATCTGTTGATGAGCGAGGCGACCTCGCCCCTACTTGGTCACGACTGGCTTGCCGTTGCAGGTGATCTTGCCGACGGTATCCAGCACCTTGGGCTGAATTTCCTTCGGCAGCGGCGCATAGATCAGCTTGCTCGCGCGGTCCGTCGCCGCAGGGTTGGTCAGCGCCCAGTTCATAAAGCCGACCAGCTTTTCAGCCTTTTTGCAGTCCTTGTAATCCTTGTTGACGATGAGGTACGTAAAGCCTGCAATCGGCCAGGCGTCGGGCTGCTTGCTGTTGACGATGACGGCCGTCAGCTTGTCGCTGAATTGCGCGTCCTTCATCGCGGCGACCGTGCTGGGGATGCTGGCTTCGACGGTCGTGCCGGAAGCGTTGACCAGCTTGGGGTACAGGATATTGTTGCTCTTGGCATAGCCAAGTTCCACATACCCAATCGCGCCGTTGGTGTTCTGAACCGCCGCGGCCACGCCGGGGTTGCCGCGTCCGCCTTGCCCGCGCCCGAGCTTGTCCACCGGCCAATCCACCGCCGTGCCCGCACCAGGGGCTTTCTTCCAGTCCTCGCTCACCGCCGACAGGTAGAGAGTAAAGATGTTGGTCGTGCCAGAGCCGTCCGAGCGATGCACGACGTTGATCGGCAGGTCGGGAAACTTGACCGCGGGATTGAGCTTGGCAATCGCCGGATCGTTCCAGTTGGCGATCTTGCCCTGATAGATGCCGACCACGACGTTGGTATCGAGCGTGATGGTTTGTGTCACACCCTTGATATTGTATGCCAGCACCACGGGGCCGGCCACCGTCGGGAGCATTTGCAGGCCGGGCGCATCCTTGTAGTCCTGGTCGGACAGCAACGCGTCGCTGCCGGCAAAGTCCACAGTGCCGGCCTTGATGTCCTTGATGCCCTGACCTGAACCGCCACCGGCATAGTTGATGATGACGGATGGGTCGAGCTGGTTGAAGGCAAAGGCCCAATCTTCGTACAGCGGCTGGGGGAACGTCGCGCCGGAAGCATTCAACTTGACCGAGCCGGGGGCGTCCATCGCCTTGGGCGTGGCGGTGACTTCTTTGACGACTTCCTTGACGACTTCTTTGACCTGCGGCGTGCCGGCGACGACGACAGTCTCTTTGACGGTGATGGTCTGCGGCGTGGGCGCAGCGGCGGGGGCGCACGCGCTCACGATCAGCGCGAGGGCCACAATACTCATGACAAACAACTTGCGGGATTGCATTTCTTCTCTTCTCCTTTGAGATTGATTTCACCTGTTTTCCAGGTGATATGCTAACAGCAGATGTTTAAGCCTGATAGGTCTTTGTGTTAAGCTTTGCTTAAGAGTTGATCAAGACTGCTTAACAAACTAGCGCCGGGACCCGTTGACTTCGAGACCGTGTTCCTGGATAAACGTGCGAATTCGGTTGCCGTCGGCCACGCTGACCATCGTCGTGCCCGTCTCACGCCGCAGGATAAAGTGATACATCTGTTGGCCAGCGTGCTCGCTGCCCCAGCGCGGGCGGACGTACGTTGTCCATCGGTCTCCTTCTCAAAACAAAAATCCACCTCGTGTCTGAGGTGGATTATATGGGAGCAAGGTGAAGGCAGTGTTATGCGATTGTCAAATCTTGATGATGAGCGGGTTAAGAATGCTTAAGGTTTAGCAAGCCGGCAACGTGAACCGGAACGTCGCGCCGTGACCGAGGCTGCTTTCGGCCCAAATGAGCCCGCCGTGACCCTCGACAATGTGGCGCGCAATCGCCAGCCCCAAGCCCGTGCCCGATTGGCCGCGCGCGCGATCCACTTTGTAGAATCGCTCAAAGATGCGTGAGACTGACTCGGGCGGAATGCCAGGGCCGGTGTCGGCGACTGTGACGATCACATTGTCGCCGTCTTGCTGCGTGCCGATAGTGATCTGCCCATCGGCTGGCGTGAACTTGCACGCATTGTGCAAAAGGTTAGACAGCACACGCCCTATCATCTCGCCATCGGACAATGCGCGCGTACCGGGCGCAATGTCCATGACCAGCGCCAGCCGCTTTTGCAGCGCTTGCGGCATAAAGCGTTCGATCTGCGCCTGCGCCAAATCGCGCAGATCCGTCGGTTCGAGCTTGAGCGGCATCTGGCCCGATTCGATCATCGCCAGGTCGAGCAGCTCGCGCGCGAGCTGCGAGAGCGCGTCCACTTCGATGCTGATCTTGGATAACATTTCGCCCGAAATCTTGGGATCGCCGAGTGCGCCGGATTGCAGCGTATCCACCAGCAGGCGGATGGAGGCCAGCGGCGTGCGCAGCTCGTGGCTGATGTTGGCGACAAAGTCGCGCCGCGCGCGGCCCAGGCGCTGCACCTCGCTCACATCTTTGAGCGCCATCACCACGCTGCCCGTGGGCAGAGGCGCCGTCCGCACGGCATAGGCGAGGCCATTCAATGTTACAGATCGGTCAAGCGGCCCGGCCGAGCGCAGCGCCTCGCCTGCCAGCGTTTCCAGCTCGTATGAGCGTGTGACTTGAATGAGCGGCTTGCCGAGGGGATCGCCGAACAGCTTGACGGCTCTCGGGTTCGCCCAGGTCACGCGCTGGTCGGCGTCGAGCGTGAGCAGCGGGTCCTCGATGGCTGACCCGGCCGACGTCTGCCAGGCGCGCAGAGCGCGCTCGTCGGTTTGGGCGTTCTGGAGATCGTGCAGCGTTGCAACAAGCTGACGCCGCAGTTGATGCGCTTCCTGCCGCGCGGCCCGCCATTGCCAGCCCAGCAGCGCCAGGACGATCAGTACGATGCCCGCGATGAGCCAGCCTTCCACGTCAGCCCTCGAACCGGTAGCCTACGCCGCGCACGGTGACGATCCGCTGCGGCTCGGAAGGAGTGGCTTCGATCTTTTCGCGCAGCCAGCGCACGTGGACATCCACCGTGCGGTCGTCGCCGATGTGGTCCAGGCTCCAGACCTGCTCTAAAAGCAAGTCGCGCGAGAGGACGGCGCCCTTGTTGCGGACGAGCGCGGCCAGCAGGTCAAACTCTTTGTGGCTCAACTTGACCTCGCGCCCGGCCAGGCTCACGCGCCGCGCCGCAAGATCGAGCGAGAGGTCGCCCGATTCCAGCCGGTCGGAACGCAAAGCCACTGATGGCGCGCGGCGCAAGACCGCCCGCACACGCGCCAGGAATTCGCCCAGGCTGAAGGGTTTGACGATGTAATCGTCCGCGCCGCTTTCCAGGCCGATGATGCGGTCCACTTCACCGCCGCGCGCGGTGAGCATGATGATCGGCGTGGCCTGCTCCTTGCGCAGGATGCGGCAAAACGAGAGGCCGTCCAGGCCCGGCAGCATGATGTCGAGCACAATGAGGTCGAACTTGTCTTCGCGGGCCAGTTCGAGCGCTTCGGCCCCGTCGGCGGATTGGGTCACCTCGTGGCCTTCCTTGGCGAGGTTATAGGCCAACGTATCGCGCAGCGTTGTTTCGTCTTCGACGACGAGGAGCTTGGTCATTTTTGATTGTGCAGACTGGCCGCCGACTCGATGTGAGAGTCGGCGGTTGATCTTTACTGAACTTGGCTCAGAGCTTGCTCGATCGCTTTGGCTTCCACAAAGCCGATCCAGCGTTGGACGATGTTGCCGTTGGCATCAATCAGGTAATAGTCCGGCTGGACACGATAGCCAAGTGTGCGCTTGGCCGCTTCCGAAGTCGGGTCGTCAATGTCCAGGTACACAAAATCTACCTTGGCCGCGTACTTGTCTTCAAGCCCGTGCACGACGGGCCGCATCGCCTGGCACGTGGTTCACCAGAAAGCAAAGAACTCGACAAACTGCGGACGCCCGGTGGCAGCGAAATATTTCGCCTCACTTTTGCGAAAGCCCCCCGTCTCCACCCACGTCTTGACTGGCGCGGCGCTGGCGGTCTTGCTTGCGCTGGCAAGAGTTGGGGCAAGGACGGCAGTGGGTTGGATGGCAGCAGTTGCCGCTGGCGGCAAGGCGGGCGCAGGCGAGGGTGGCGCCGCCCCCGCGCACGAACTCACGAACAACACGACCATCAAGCACAATAGTAAGACTCTCATGCTCATCCTCCAATAAAACGCTTATCGCCCATCGCTTTCACGTTTTACGTTTCACGTTTCACGCTTCACGTTTCACGTCTTCCAGTGTCGGCCGCGGCTCGACCGGCGTGGGCGCTTCCAGTAGAGGGGGCCCAGGTTCCACCAGCGTCGGCGTCTGCGTCGGCTCGAGCGGCGGCAGGTCGTCCAGGCTCTTGAGACCAAAATGCTGCAAGAACGAGAACGTCGTGCCATACACGAACGGGTGGCCGACGGTGTCCAACCGGCCGACCTCTTCGACCAGGCCTTTGGCCAACAGGTTGGCGATGACGCTATCCGAGTTGACGCCGCGCACCGCTTCGATTTGCGCGCGGGTGCAGGGCTGGCGGTAGGCAATGATCGAAAGCGTCTCGAGCGCGGCTGGCGACAACCGCCCGGACTTTTCCAGTCCCATGAACCGCTCGATTGGCGCAGCGGCTTCCGGACGCGTGACCAATTGCACCCGTTCGCCTTTGCGCTGGAGGCGCACGCCGCGATGCGCGCCGTCGGCAGACATTTCCTGCAAAGCCGCTTCGATGGCGTTCTCGGGCACTTGCAGCGCCTCGGCCAGCCGCTCGATTTCCACTGGCTCGTCGGCTACGAACAGCAAGCTTTCGACCAGCGCCGGAAGCGAGAGTTGTTTTTCTTTGAGTGATTGCTCGTCCAGGGTCATACGTAATACATCTTATCGGACTCCCGAACTTGTTCGGGTCACTGCCTCAACAAGTTGAGGACTCCACGTAATTGAATGCATCACCTCAGTGTGAGAGCCACAACAAAAGTATGATACCACAGAATATCCTGCGGGTGCAAAAGACAGGCTCATTGCGGCCGGCCCTTGTCACGGAAGAACACAATCATATCGAGGTCGCCTGGCGATTGCCCGTAGACCGTCAGCGTGATACCGGCTTCTGACCTGGACTGTGTACCGTGATTGACAACGTGTACGAGTATATTCCAGAGCACGTTCTCGAACGGAACGCCTCTGGTCGTCTTGTACTTTACAGGTTGCGTCAAGTCGTCGTCGGCGAGGGACGCCAGGTACGAACGCATCGCTTGCTCTTCTTCTCGCCAGCGTGCTCGCAGCGCTTCTGCCGTTGGGAATTCGGCTTCCGAGAGCATGGGCGTCGGCGAGATGCCTTCTTGGCAACGCAAGCGCCAGACGACTTCTGCCCCGAGCGTATGGACGAGCGTGCCGCGCAGGCTGCCATGACTCTGCTGGGCGGGGGCGATGAATTGCTCAGGCGTGACCTTGGCCGTCGCGTCCAGCACGCGTGCATTCGCCCAGTAGTTATAGTCGAATAAAGTCAGGATGTCGCTCTTGTTCATTCGTAGCCTGCTCGATGTGTGAACCGGGGCAAGGTGACTTGCCCTACTTATCCTCTTGGGTCGGGCTATCTTCCAAAGAGGCCAACTCTTTTCGGAGCGCGAACAGTGCCGCTTGCGTGCGGCTGGCCAGGTGGAGCTTGCTCAGGATATTGCTCACATGCGCGCGCACCGTCATATCGGCGATCACCAGTTGCTCGGCGATCTCTTTGTTGCTCTTGCCCTGCGCCACCAGGCGCAGCACTTCCACCTCCCGCTCGGTGAGGGGGTCAGCCGTCAGCGGCTCTTGGGGTGGATGGGACAACTCGCCCAGCACCTTGCGGGCAATCGAAGGCTCTAGCGTGGGTTCGCCGCGATGAACCTGATGGATGGCCCGCACCAGCTCCTCGGGGCCGGTGTCTTTGAGCAGATAGCCCAGCGCGCCCGCTTTGATGGCGGGAAAGACCTTGTCGTCGGCGGCAAAGCTGGTCAGCACCAGGATGCGCGTTCCAGACTGATGGGCTGCAATCTGCCGCGTGGCTTCGATGCCGTCCAGCCTGGGCATCACCAAATCCATCAAGATCACGTCGGGGCGCAAGGCTCGAGCTTGAACGACGGCTTCCGCACCATCGCTGGCCTCGCCAATGATTTCCAGGTCACGCTCTGTGGATAGCAACGCGCGAATACCCTTGCTGACGATCGCGTGGTCATCCACGATCATGACACGAATCTTTGATCCAGTCATGCTGCCTCCTCAGTTTCAGGGCGAGTTCCCTCTTGTGCAAAAACAACGCTCGCCCTGACGCGGATCAGGATGAGCGAATCTGCTTCAACTCGTCATGCCACTCAGGCCAGCCCCTGGTGAACGCTGCGCTGCCTCTCGAGGGATAAGGGGTTACTCCACGAGTAATATACAATAGTTCCGCAGATTTGCAACTGCAAGGCTAGATTCGCGCCAAAGGGCCATGAGGTCGTTCACGGCGCAAGATCGTCGAGGCGGGTTGCTAAAGCTGCCTATACCCGCTGCGGGCTACTTGCCGCCAACAAGGCATGAGCCTATAATAAAGATGTTCCAATCCACAGGAGGCAGAACATGGAACCCTTCAAATACCTCAGTCCCGAATGGACGCAGGAAGCACACCGGCGCTTGCGAGCGGAGCTAGATGCGGAGAAGATGAAACACGTCACCTCGTCCATGCTCACCGTCTACAAAAACTGTCCTGATGGCCAGGATCGCGCACTGTACTACAAGTTCGTGGACGGCGTCATGGACGAGTTGAGCCTACGGCAAGGCGACCTGCCCGACGCCGAGTTCCGCATCATCGGCGATTACGAGACGTTCGCCAAGATCTCGCGCGCCGAGATGGGATCGCGCTCTGCGCTCATGTCCGGCAAGCTCACGCTCAAGGGCAATATGGTCAAGGCCCTCAGCCTGTCCGCCGTCGTGGACCGCATGAACGCAGTCCTGGCATCCATCCCGACCGGGTATTGATCCGCGAATTACGCTAATCTCTGCCAATCTCTTCTATTCGTGGAGATTCGCATTATTCGCGGAAGGAGATATAACCATGTCAGACGCACAGCGTGATCCCTATTTCATTGATTTTCAAAAACGGATACGCGCTATCCAACAGGCGATGGGCGAGCAGGGCCTTGACGTCTATCTCGGCTCGCGCCTGCGGACGCTGTCCTGGACGCTCGACGCGTTTTGCCCCTGGCGCTCGTTTGTCGTCATCCCACGCCAAGGACTGCCCACCGCGTTCACCTTCGTCATTGACGCGGCCCGAGTGGCGGACGACTCGTGGCTGGACGCCGACCACGTCCTGGGCTATGCGCCGATGGGCGGGCAGGATCAGATCTCGGCGATCTCGGACCTCATCCTCTCACAGCTCAGGAATGGCCAGGGTGTGGTCGGCATCGAAACGGGCATGGGCAGCTACCTGCCCGAAGGCCACCTGACGCATTACGAGTATGAATGCTTCGCCTCGGCCTTGCCTCAAGCCAGGCTCGTGAACGCGCACGACCTCGTGGACCGGCTCGCACTCATCAAAGAACCCGGCGAGGTCAACCGCTGTCGCCAAGCATCCCGCATCGTGGACGTGGGACACCAGGCCGTGCGCGAGGCCATCCAGAACGCCGGCTATCAGGGTATGACGGAAACCGAAATCGCAGGGCTGGCCGGGTATGCCATGCGCAAGGCCGGCAGCGAGTGGGAGTGGTCCTTTACAGGCGGCAACGAGATCGCGTCAGGTTACCGCACCAGCTTGATGGGCGGCGCTTGCACCCCGGCCACGCGCCGCAAGCTGCAAGTGGGTGAGCCGCTCATGGTAGATATTCACGCCATGTTCAAGCTCTGCCTGGGCGATCACTCGCACAACTATCTGCTCGGCCCGGCCACGCCGCGCCAGCGCTGGCACGCAGACAACTTTGTCTCGCTGGTGAATCAGTGCTTGCAGACATACAAGGCCGGCATCAGCCCATCCAGGCTGGCCGACGAAATGATGCTGTTCTGCGAAGAGGGCGGCTTTGCCGAGTACCTGGTGCCCGGCTTTGAGCACGGCATCGGCATGCTGGGCGACGAGTGGCGCATCGGCCTCAACGATGGCCCGTTCCCCTACTGGACGAATCCCGATCACGTGTACCAGCCGGGCGAGATGATCATCTGCGCCATCCAGTACGCCTGCCCGGAAGAAAGCATCGGCTTTCGATACGAGAATCCCATCCTCATGACCGACGCGGGTTGCGAGCCTATGAGCAAGTACCCACTCGCGATTGAGGAAATCTGAGACGGAACTCACGTCAATTGGGTGCTGTACCTGCCTGGGCGGAACGTGAGGCCCGTCGCATTCAGAAAGCCGTGACTCTGCTCCGGCCGGGCGTCCCAGGCCCAGGCGGAATCTGGGCCGACATCGGCTGCGGCGACGGCATCTTTACGTCTGCCCTGTATACGCTGATCCAGCCCGGCGGCGAGATTTACGCCGTGGATCGCGATCAGTACGCCTTGGAGGCGTTGACGCGCAACCTGGCGGAAAGCTATCCCGATGCTGCGCTGCATCCGATGCGCGCTGATTTCACACGTGGCTTGACCTTGCCCGCGCTCGACGGAATGGTGATGGCCAACTCGTTGCACTTTGTCACGGACAAGGTGGCAGTACTGTCTCGATTGATCCGCCTGCTCAAGCCAGGCGGCCGGCTCATCGTGGTAGAGTACAATACCAGCCGAGGCAACCCGGCTGTTCCGTATCCCTTGGATGACCAGAGCTTTCTAAAGCTTGCCGCACAGATCGGTCTGCGCGAGGCGCGCATCCTGTCCAGGATTCCATCCAGTTTTCTGGGCGAGATGTATGCCGGTATGGGGCTGGCTTGATCGAGCATACGGATGCCCGCCATATGCACGACAGCCTTGACGCCGTCGTGCTATAACAGGGAGATCGCTATGGCAACTCAACGCGAAT
>CAYGWJ010000454.1:0-4046 GCA_964353405.1 uncultured Anaerolineae bacterium | reverse complement strand
GCTTCTCACCCAGTCGAGTGAGCTGATTGACCCGGCAATCCGGCGTGCAGTTCTGGCAAACCTGCAGACCCGCTTCGTTCACCAGCGCCTTGCACTCGTCATCGGATTTGGCCCTCATGCACGGCGGCGCAGTGACGATTTTGCGCGGCGCGGCCCGGAACACCGGTCGGAACGCGCGGCTGAACCATTCCGTGCCCACCATGTTCAGGTGATACTCAACCCGTTTGTGTCCGCGCAACACCCGGTCATCGCGCGTTTCGCTCTCGCTCCACTCGCCGGAAAGGAATAGCTCGACGTTCGGCGTATAGCGGCCCAGCACGCACCCGGCCTCAGCTTGAAATTCCGTGGCGCACGCGACCGCGCCAGCCAGCACGCTCGATGCCGCCCAAGGTGAAAGCGCGCTCAGGTATCCATGCCAGGCCCATAGATGCGCGATTTCTTGCGTGAACTTGCCCGTCACTTCCAGCGCCGTGACGAGATTTGCCAGTTCATTGAGAGTATACTGGCCCTTGGAGTAGAGTCGCCACAACACTCCCAGCGTCAGCAACTCAAAGGCGCGTTGGCGCGGGTCACCCCTCGCGTCGAGGGCGCGTTGGTAATCCGCCATCGTTTGCCCCAGCCTGGATTGCACGCGGGCCAGGAGGCTTTCAGCGAAAGCGGCGATGGTTTGATAGTATCCGTCAGACGTGCCGCCCCCATCGCGCAAGCAGTACGTGATGATGCGGCGAGGGATGTTCATCTAGTCAGCCTAAGCAGGCTCTTTTACTACCAGCGCTTCCTGCACCGATGGGAATTTGGTGATGTCGGTGTGTGGCAGGAACAACGCCGACGTGAACTGATCGTAGAACGAATTGTCTGCCGAAAGCTCAAGATAGGTGAGCTTGCTGGCGGCCTCGGCGATTTGCTCCCGCGCCTTGGGCGAGAGCAAGGCCATGTACGCGCCCAGCACACTGGTGTTGCCCAAAAACTTGAAGCGGTCCCACGGCATATCAGGCAGGAGGCCAATCTGGATGGCTTTTTCAATGTTGATGTACTGGCCGAACGCGCCCGCGATGATAAAGTCTTGCACATCAGAAAGCTGTAGCCCCACACTCGTTGCCAGCACACTAAAACCCGCATAGATGGCAGCCTTGGTGCGCAACAGATTGTCCACGTCCACTTTGGTGATAACAATGTCGCGCCCGTCGGCGGTTTCACTGCCCCAGACCACCACGTACTCGCCGCCGTGGTCACCCGGCCGGATACGTGGATGACGGGCCGCCACGCCAAAGTTGCCGCCCTTGTCCACCACGCCGGTCACAAACATCTCCGAAACCAGTGCGATCAAACCGCTGCCGCAAATGCCGCGCGGCTTTTCCTTGCCGATGACGCGAATCGTCGGCTCGAGCGTCTTTTGATCAATCCAGATTTCTTCGATGGCCCCGGCGGTGGCACGCATCCCGAACCGGACACCCGCGCCTTCGAACGCTGGCCCCGCGCTGCACGCACACGAGATGAGCCACGAGCCGTCGCCCAGGACGATCTCGCCGTTGGTGCCGATGTCAATGAACATGGTCAGCGCCCCGGCGCGATCCAGGCCGCTGGCGACGATACCCGCGGTGATGTCTGCGCCGACGTAACTCGCCACACCCGGCAGACAATCGAGCAACGCTTCAGAGTGAGCCTTCAGCCCTATATCTCGCGCAACGAGTGGCGGGATATGATTGATGGTCGGGACAAAGGGACTCTTGCGGATCACCTCCGGCGGCAAAGCCAGCAGCAGGTGCATCATCGTCGTATTGCCCGCGATGACGACTTTGCTGATCGCCTCCGGCTCGAGGTGTTGGCGGCGGCACACGCGCTCGATCAGCCGGTTGAGCGTGCCGATGACCAGCGATTGCAGCTCGCTCAGGCCGCCCTCCTTGCTCGCGTAAATGATGCGGCTGATGACGTCTTCGCCGCGCGTGATCTGCCCGTTATAATCAGCGGCAGTGTCCACCACGTCGCCCGTTTCCAGGTTCACCAGATAGACGACGTTGCTCGTCGTGCCGATGTCAATCGCCAATCCCCACGTCGCTCCAACATAGCCCGGCAGAACGCCGATGAGTCGGGGCGGGCCATCAGGCGAGAGCCAGGTTCCCATCTCGATCACGGCGGTCACGTCCCAATCGGCGGCGCGCAAATCCTCGCTGAGGCGCTGCAAAGTTCCCAAGGTAGCGCGGACATTTTGGAGGCCGTGTTGAACCGCCAGCGCGCGCGACAATCGCGCAAAATCATCGGTGTTATCGGCATACGTCGGCGGGTCTACGCGAACGTAGAAGGTACGCACGGTCTGGTCGCGCGCATAGTCGTAGGGAAAGGGCAGAGTGATTTGGGCTGCGGACTTGTCGCTGGTAAGGCGGCGCTCCAACTTTTCCTGCGGCGGGACGGCGACGACGACGTCACCGTCCACCACCGTCTGGCAAGACAGCGCGTAACCCACTTGCACGTCGGCAGCGGAAAGGCGCATCGTCGAGCGGCGGCGCACCGGGCCGGACTCGACGATGACGGCGCAGCGACCACAACGGCCCTGCCCGCCGCACGGCATCCCGATCTCAATACCGGCTTTGCGGGCAGCTTCCTGAATCAGTGATCCGACCGGGACGTTGATTTCAACGCCGCCAGGGTTAAAGACGACTTTAGGCATGGAATCTGACAGGTTGCAAGTCGCAAGCCGCAGAACAACGTGCAACCCGTGACCTGCGACTGGCTGGGCTAGAAACTATCGGCGATCTTTTTGATCACAAACGCGACGGCGGGCGCCTCGGCCTCCGCCCGCTCGAAATCGGACAGCATCTCTTCACTGATCCACATCGAGCCGGCCAGGATACTATCCGTGCCCAGGCACGCCCAGTTGCACGGGCGCTCTTCATTGCACAGTAAACACGCGGGCCGAGGACGCAATTCGGGCGGCACGTTTTCAAACTTGTCGGTCATTCACTACCCTTTCTTGGTCGAATGTAACTCTCGCCACGGCCTCTCAAACAATCCGACTCGCTCCGGTTGTTCCAGCAAGGCCGCAAACTCGCGCAGCCACAGCCGGATATAGCTCACATCGAGGGCATCTTGTTGACGATAGACGACGCCTTCAATGTCTGCTACATCTTGCGGACGACCAGCCGCAACCTTGTGAATGATCAGGTCTTCGGCTGAACACAATCGAACCACTTGGCCGGGTTCGATTTCATAGCCCACTGCGCGGCGCATCACCTCGTCTTCATAGCCGGGCAACGCCAGAGAAATATCTACCGCGCACCCGTTTGAAGCGTGAATCAACACGACGCGCGAACGGCGGGCAAAGGTCACTGGATCAGGGCGGCGCGAGCCAAACCGTTCCACCAACAAGCGCACGACTCGCTCGGCGTCTTCGGCAGGAACCGAGATCGTCAGGTCTACGTCGTCGGTCAATCGGGGCTGGCCCCAGAACTGAACCGCCAAGCCACCAATGATGGCGTAAGGTACGCCCAACTCGGAAAGGAATTGGTGCAACTCCCACGCTGCTTGGCGCTGCGGATTCACACCAGACCTCTCGACTTGGCATAGAGATCAAACACTCGCCGCTGGGCGAGATGCGCTCGTATCTTAAGCTCATCGAGCGCATCCAGATTACCGCCAGCCTTGCGGCCGGACTGGTACCATATCTCGCAAAGCTGGTCGTAAACGGTCGCTGATTCATCCGGCGTCATACGCGCCAGCCGTTCCATGCGCTCAATTTGCAGGAACTCGTTGGCCAACGCGTATCCTTGCAAATATTCCAAAACGGCTGACTTTAATAGTTCCATGAGTCCAACCAATAATCTTGTAGTCGAAATTGCCAACCGCCTGACGGTCCGACTACAAGACTATCGCACCAACGCACTGCCGAACTAGGATTTCGACCACACATTCTTAAAATACGACGGGATATCCACCGCTTCGCGCGGGCCGACCATGATCTGCCAGCCGGGCATTTCGCCTTCGACTTCGCCTGAAAGCACGGCCACCGCGCCGGGGAGCACCACCTTCTTGTGGCTGATCTTGCCTTCGAT
>CAYGWJ010000453.1:0-4132 GCA_964353405.1 uncultured Anaerolineae bacterium | reverse complement strand
CACGCCGTCTTCGTCGGCGGGCTGCAGCCAGCGGCCCTGCACGATGACGGGCGGAGTGACCAGGCCGGAATCGGTCGGCGCGTACAGGAACACCGTGTCGCTTTCGCTCTTGTCGGCGCGCACGCGAAGCACGGGTACCTGAATCCACACGTCGGTCTGGGCCACGCCCGGCACACTCTGCGCTTCCTGCTGAACTTTGACCGAGCGGTAAGGCCGGACAAAGGTGAGCATCGAATCGAACGCGCGCCACTGCGTCAGGTCGTTGAGGGTGCGGAACAGCGAAGCACGCACGCTGAACACACTGATGAAAATGGCGCCCGCCAGCGTCAGCGTGGTGAGCGTCAGCGCCAGCCGCCCCCGGCTGCGGAACGTGTTGCGCAAAGACAGGAGAATGGGCCTGGGCAGGACACGCCGGGCAAACCACAAGTTCGCGCCTGAAAGCAGCCGGTTGATCGGGCCATGGGCGCTTTGGCGCTGGCTTGTGCCATAGGAACTCATCGCCTCGGCGGCGGTGACGCGCAGACCCGTGAGGAATGGATAGAGCGACGACAGGACCGGCACCAGCAGGCCGACGGCCACTTGAAGCAGGATGGCTTGCGGCGGGAAGGAAAAATTCTTCAAGTCAAAATTGAGCAGGTCCGTCGCCAGACGGCTCAACGCGTATGCGCCGGCCATTCCCAACGGCACGGCGATAGCCAGCGCGAAGAGTCCATAGATCACGACCATCGCCAGGTACAACCTCATGATCTGGTCGGTGCGCGCGCCGATGGCCTTCATCAGGCCGATCTGCCGCACTTGCTGCGCCAGCTGCGCCGAAATCGTGTTGACGATGAGGAACGCGCTCAGGCACAATGCCAGCAGGCCGAGGATGCTTAACATGAGCATGACGGTCTGCACCATGTCTTGCAGCGGGAACTTGTCCATGGAGGTTGAAACGACGGTCAGGCCGCTGCGTTTGGCCTTGGCTTCCAGCGCGTCCATCACCCTTTTCACCTGCGCCTTGTCGCTTTGGCTCGCCACGACGATATGCAGTGTGTTGTAGCCATACGGCTCGCCGAGCCACTCGAGCGTGTTGAACGAGATGTAGCCATACGGTGTGCTGGTAAAACGCGCCGGGAATTGCGACAGGTCGTGCGCCAGCCCGGCGATACGCATCTCGCGCTGTTTCTTGTCGGCCATCTCGATCACCACCGTGTCGCCGACCTGCGCGCCAAGCATGGGCAGCGCCGCGCGCTCGATGAGCAGCTCGTGCTCAGCCGGCGGCCAGTCGCCGCTCTGCGGCCAGACTTTATTGACGCGCATATTCGGATAGTCGGGAATGGCAAACAGCCGAAGGCTGAGCCATTTGCCCGACCGGGTCTGGATGCGCAGGCTCATGTTTCGCCGGCCCTCGGCCTCTTGCACGTCCTTCATCGCGCGCACCGAACGGACCAAGTCCTCGTCGAACGGCTCAAGTGTGCGGAGGGTGCCGCTGGCAGGCAGCGTGTCGGCGTAGCCCTGTGACATCTGGCCGGACAACACTTGCTGTGTGCTGACGATGGCGCCGGTGGCAAACAACCCCACGGCGATGGATAGCACGATGAGGAGAGTGCGGGTCTTGTTGCCCCACAGATCGTTCAAGACTTTGTGCCATTGCGCGCTAAGCATCCGCGATGACCTCCCCGTCAGCCAGCGTGACGGTACGCCCGGCCCGCCGGGCCAGGTCGCGGTCATGCGTCACCAGCAGGACTGTTTTGCCCTGACCGACCAAATCCTCGAAAACGCGAACGACGGCTTGCGTCGTCGCCGAGTCGAGGCTGCCGGTTGGCTCGTCGGCCACCAGGATGGGAGGGTCGTTCGCCATGGCGCGGGCAATAGCCACGCGTTGCTGCTGACCGCCCGACACGGCGGACGGCAGTTTGTGGGCGTGCTCGGCAATTTCCATTTGCTCCAGCAGCCGCATGCCGCGCTCGCGTCTTGCTCGCAGCGAGACCTTGCGATAAAAGTCCATCGGCAGTGTGACGTTTTGCAGCACCGTCAAAGTGGGCAAAAGCTGGAAGGACTGAAAGATGACCCCCACCGTCCGGCATCTCCACTCGGCGGCCTGCTCCATGCTCAACCGATGCACTGAAACGCCATCCACCTCGATTTCGCCCGCAGTGGAACGGTCAATGCCCGTCACCATGTTGACGAGGGTCGTCTTGCCGGCGCCCGATTTGCCTATCACGGCCACAAACTCGCCTGGCTTGACCCGCAAGTTGATGCCCTTGAGCGCCATGACCTCGCCCGCCAGGCTCTCGTACTTTTTCACGACCTGCCGCAGATGGATCAGCGACTCGCCGCCTCGGTGGCTGCCGGGGGGCGTTGCTTCACTTGTGTTCTTTAATTTCAACCAGCCCAACATGCAATTCCTTTTACCCTATTCTTCCTAGCAAGCTGTCGGAGAACCCCGTAGCATAGGGCCTTGTGCCCATCGTCTTCACGCCGACAAGGGGCTAAACTACGTCTCTCCGACAGGTTGCTAGGCAACAATCTCGCCGTCGGCAATCACCACGGTGCGCGTGGTGCGCCTGGCTAATTCGCCGTCATGCGTCACCATCAAGATGGTCTTGCCGCTTCCCGCCAGGTCATCAAAGAGTTGAAAGACCGACTCGGCGGTCTTGGCGTCCAGGTTGCCCGTCGGTTCGTCGGCAGCCAGGATGGGCGGATCGTTTGCCAAAGCGCGGGCAATCGCAATGCTCTGCTGCTGCCCGCCCGAAAGCGACGCGGGCAGCTTGTGCGCGACATCGGCCATGCCCATCTGTGCCAGCAGGCGCATAGCCCGCTCCGGGCGCTCGGACCGCGAAAAGCAGCCGCCATAGTCCATCGGCAGCATGACGTTTTCGATGGCCGTCAGCGTGGGCAGGAGCTGAAAGAACTGAAAGACGATGCCGATGGCGCGTCCACGCCACACGGCGATTTGCTCTTCGGTGAGCGCGTGCACTGCAGTATCGCCTATCATCACCTCGCCGGCCGTGGGCCGGTCAATGCCCGTGATCATGTTGATGAGAGTGGACTTGCCGCTGCCCGACTTGCCGACGATGGACACAAACTCGCCCGGCTGCACTTGCAGATCAACGCCCTTGAGCGCCGTGAACGTTCCCGCGGCGCTCTTGAATGTTTTCACAACCTGCTGCAGTCGGATGCTCTGCCCGCCGCTGTTGCACCCTTCTGGCATTTTCCTTCCATTGCGCTTGAGACTCAAGCCAAACACACTCACCTCCGATCACTCTGTCAAGCATTTCGCGCACGCCTGTTAGCATAGCACGCACGCGCCAGGCCAGCCTTGCAACATACTTGCACAAGCGTTGCAACTTGATTGGCTGCGCCGGCCCGAAAAACGACCTCCGAAGTCGTAAGCCTCGGAGGTCTTGTGCCCCTGGCGGGAATTGAACCCACAACCTCGGCCTTAGGAGTGCCTCGCTCTATCCATTGAGCTACAGGGGCTTGCGTGAGATTATAACACGCTTCATTCCCCACGCAACCTGGGAAAAAAAGAGACCGTTTTCACCTCGACAATTGCGCCCACTGACCCCTCGCGGACATACGTTTGCCAACGGCTGATCTCTTCTTGTGTCACGCCCAACACTTAGGGCCAGGGCTTTTTGCCGCACGGCGAGGACACCCAGCCTCGCCACGCTCCACTGGTAAGCCTGATGCGTGCTTCGCCGCAGAGCTTGATGCCCTAAACCACTGTTACGGATTCACCGTATCCTCTCAAAAAGTGGGGGGACTTGGACCTTGCGAAGGTTTCCGCTCATTACGCAGCGAACTCGGACTAAACCTTCGCAAGGTTCTTCCCCCGGATTATTGAGATGATACGATTCACCTGTGTTTACGGGCGATGCTTGTCCCCAACACGAAACGCGCTCCTACCTTGCAACGTGATCGAGTTCTCACGCACACCCACACTTGCGCGCACGCGTCACACAACGCGCATCCGTAAGATGTCAGCGAACGCTGGACACTCGTATCGAACCTGTGATTGACACACCGCCGGCACATCAACTTCCGGTTTAATGTGCATGGCGCGCAAGCTGCGCGTAAGATGGCACAGCGGCAGGCCCATCACGTTGGCAAAGCAGCCGCGCAGTCCGGCCACGGGATGAAAACC
>CAYGWJ010000452.1:0-13878 GCA_964353405.1 uncultured Anaerolineae bacterium | reverse complement strand
GATCTGATCCACGGTGTCATCGTCCACGCCGTACAGCCTGGCATTCTCCAGAATGAGCTGCCCATACACCACGAGCGTAAACGCCTCGCCTAAGGTCAAAAGGAAATCGGTATCCTTTTGTTGAGCCTCGCTGGGCGTCGCCCGCGCGAGCAGCTCTTTGAACACCTTGATTTGTTCCTTGAACAGATTGACGTTGGGTAAATCATATTGATCATAGACAGGTCCGTAGTCGTGGAACCGAATCTGTCCCAGGCCCTTGGCCGGCCCTTGATGGAAGAGAAAGTCATCATTCGCCGCATCGCTGCGCTGAGGCACCTCTGGGTACTCGGCGGGATTGAAGAAATAGTTTGCCATGAACTTGACGATGAGGGCAATGTTGACGTGCACCGTTCCCTCAAGCTTGGGCAGCGCGCGAATGTCCCGCGCGGCCATTTCAAAGTACATGTCCTTCTCAAAGCCCTTGGCGGCGATGACGTCCCACAGCAGGTTGATGACCTCTTCGCCCTGCGTCGTCACCTTCATCTTGACGATGGGATTGAAAAGCAGATAGCGCCGGTCCTGCAGCGAAGCCGAGCGCATGTAATCGGCCGCCCGCAGCGCGAACAGTTTCATCGCCACCAGGCGCGCATAGGCTTCGGTGAACATTTGCCGGACGTGCGGGAAATCGGTCACGGCCATGCCATATAGCTTGCGATAGGCGGCGTGATGGATCGCTTCGTAAAAGGCGTGCGTGCAAATGCCTATGGACGCCCAGCCTAAATTGTACTTGCCGATGTTGACCGTGTTGAGCGCGGCGTCCCAGGCGGCTTGTCCTTTCGAGAGAATGTCCGCTTCGGCGACGGGATAATCGTGCAGCGCGAAATTGGCAACATAGTTTTGTGTCTGCGTGCAGACATTGCCGATGAGGTCATAGTTCCTGTGGCGATAGTCGGCGGTAAAGAACACGTACTCACCCGTGCCCGCGAACTTGCCGAATGTCGAAACCATCGGCGCTTTGTTGCCGTTGCCGATGTAATACTTTTCGCCGTTGGCGAGATAGGTTCCATCGGGCTGGGGCGTAAGGCACATCTCGGTCGAATAGACGTCCGCGCCGTGCGCTCGCTCCGAAAGGCCAAACGCAAACACCTCGCCATCCTTGAGCAACTGCGCCGCCTTGCGCTTGAGCTCTTCGTTCGCGCTTTGCCAGATCGGGCCGAGGCCGAGGATGGACACTTGCCAGGTGTACCAGTAGCACAGCCCGTAGAACGCGAGGATTTCGTTAAACTCGCAGTTGCGCCACGTGTCCCATCGGCAGTCAGCCTCGCCATAACCGGATGGCGTGAGAAGGTGATAGAAAAGCCGGTTTTGCTTTTGGAATTCGACGAAATCGTCATTCCAGACGCGCTCGCGGTCATCGGCCTTGAGCTTGCGCTTGCCCTTGGCCTCAAAGAATTCGATGGTTTTGAGCATGATCTCGCGCGAGCGTTCGTCGGGATAGAAACGGGAGAGTTTCTTGGGATTCAAGAGAAGCATGGTATCCTCCTGTGATGAGTATAAATCATGACGAAAGCTTGCCAATGTTGCTGGGCTTGTGAAAGCCCATGGGCTGTGAGGCCGGACGTGTGCGATCCGGCCCGAAGGAGTGGAATGGCCCGGACCAGGGCCTGGCGCGATCAAGTCGGGCGGCTGGCCGTGACCGGTTCGCCCACTGAAACAACATACTCGGTAAGCACAGACCTACGTTGCCGCGCGCGCCTGGCTGTCTCTAGCAACTCGCGCGCAGTGATGACAAGCTCATCCATCGTTTCGGGGGTAAACGATGCTTCGCCATTGGATGGGCAAACCCAGGCATAGACATTCGGAACACGAACGGAAATGCCACCCTCGCTGTACTCAAAAGTCGCGGGACGCCACTCTTTGGAAATATGATGCTCGCCACACGTAGGAGTTGGTTTGTTTGCCATAATGGCTTTTGACAAGATAATCCCCAGCCCGCACTCGCTCACGAAGGGTATGGATGTCCACGCCGCATATTCCTGTGTTGTCAGCCAATGTTCATCGCGGAATATAATACCTCGCTTAAAAGTTTCGCCAGCCAAGACAGCCATCGCTACGTTGGAATACAGCCGCGCTATTATGCCGCCTCGTTCTCATTGATTATACTCCCATTCACACCTTGCACCGCCTCCGCAATGGCTTCTTTGGTGATGCTGCCGCCCCATTCTTCAACGATGCTTTCCCACGCTTTTCCCTCGGCCACCATTTCCAAAACTTGCCAGACCATGATGCGCGTGCCGCGAAACGTTGGCTTGCCGTGACAAATATTTGGGTCGGCAACGATATAGCGTCCCATGAGTTGCGGCTTTTGCCTCTGGCTGGTTCTCATCTTGACACTCTTCACACTCTCGTATGGCTTTGATTACACATCTGAGAGAGTAACTATCCCGCTGACCGCGACTTGCGTTTGCTTTTCTGAATCTGGCGTTCTCCCCAGCATTCTCATTAGCATCTTATGCTGAATCGAGTTTTTGTCTTCCCAGATTGACGTGAAGACATCCTGTATTGAAATGAACTCTACTGTACTATCTGTAACTCGGGCAGGGGTTGGCCCAAACAGAATTAGTTTGACTGTGGGCGCAGCGTACTCCTCGAGTCTCTTCATTTTGTCCTGGACAACGCGCTGGTTTGCACTGTGTGTTACTTGAGCAAATACCCGTTCATCGGACTCGTCAATGCCAACAATGTCAATATCCACCATACTACGCCCGATTGGCAAAAGCAGAGCAGCTAGCAAACCTTTGCTTGCATTGATTTGCCTCACGGTGTGCCAGACCGAACATTAATTCAAGATCAGAAAGGCACAAGGGTCTGCGAGCGCCGGCCGTTCGCCGCCTGTTTTTATGCTACGGCATATTCAGTGTATTGCCTGACATCTGGAGTTTGGAATCCTAAAACGATGTGGTCTTTGGAAATTCCCGCTTTTTCCAGTTTGTAGGCAATCCCATATTCAGTGTCATCTCGCTGAATCCATACTTGGCCGTTGATGATTTCGATGTGGACGAGGCAGCCGTGAATCCGTTTAACGCCATCCCAACCTAGCGTCACCAGCATATAGCTGTCGGATTCACGGTCAAAGATTGTTTTGCTTTGCATTTGCCCATAGGCATACGGAATGAGGGTATACTCTCTTAGAACGTCTTCGATGATTTGGCGGGAAGTGTTTAGGGTATCCATTTTACAATCTCCTCCGCTTGGGGATCGAAAACAACCAGCCTGACGTGTTCGCTTTCCAGCAAGAGCTTGCCGACGGGTTCGTCAAACAGCGCGACAAAAGTGGCTTGACGCACAGCCAGGTACAATTCTCGGTCAGGTTCGGTGTTGCGCATGACCGCACGGTACAAAACAAACTGCCCCAAGGCGATCTTGAGGTCCTCGATTTCGGAAGGGCCGATAAAGCTCTTGATTTCGACGGCTATTTTGCGCCCCGCCCTTTCAGCCGCCATAAGCTGCTCTGCGCCCAAGTCAACATACATATCCTTGGAACCCCATTGAAGCCTCAAAGGGTCGTGCGTAATGACCCATCCATCTTTGATGAGAGCATTCTTGACGTTATCGTGGTAAATGTCCTTTGCTGGCATATCCGGTCACCTTGTATTCAGGCAGATGCTAACCTATTCCTTCACTTTACGCCAAACCCAGCCGCCGTCTCACTTTAGCTAATGACTTGCCCTTGCCAGTCTTGCTGGCAGCGCCTCGTTCATCCAGGAACTTGCTCAGTCGCTTGTTTTTGCGCGTCATTTCTATTTCTCGTTCAGCGTCATCACTGCTGCCGATGTAAAAAGCCTAAGTTTGTCACTCGCGCCAACACGAATTGCTCCCCGTCGGGAGATTGCAAAAACAAATCCTTGCGACGGGCCTTTTTCAACAAATCGCTCAACGTCTTTGGCTTGGTTGAGACCATCTGCACTTGCATAACCTGGTCCCCTCTACTCCCCAAACATGGTTCTTGCTTGATTATACACTAAAGCACAGCGGCAAGCTATGAACTCGTGAAGAAATAACGGATTGCGGAACACACAGGACGAACCTGAGCATACCGCAATCCCAAATCCAAAATCCGCAATCTATTTGAGCGCCTCAATCAGCTCCGGCACAAGCTTGGCTGGATCGCCCACGAGCGCGGCATCGGCAACCTTCAAAAAGCAGGGCCAAAGGCCTATCCGTGTGTGAATGGTTATGTCGTCATCAAACATTGTTAGAGCAACTCTCTGAGCAGTGTTTCCAGGTCGCCATAGTCATAAGGCGGACGTTTACGCACGGCCAGCACGTCTATGGCATTGTCCGCTTCTGTGATTGCGTATATCACACGCCACTTTTCCAGTTTGAGTCGCCGTATCTCCTGCTCCAGGTCAGTCACATCGAGGTCTTTGCTACCGGAGGGACGAGGATTATCGGCCAATGCGCGAATCGCTCGCTTGACGCGCTGGCGCATGTGGCCTGGCAGGTCCTGCGCTTCTTTCAAGGCGCGCGGAGTGGTGTAGACCTTGTAGCGGCTCACGCCAATTCTCTCTCCGCTTCTTCCCACTCCATCCAGCCGGCCCGCTTGCGATCACCGCCCGCTGCTTTCAGTTCCGCAAATGCCGCCCGCGCGATTTGCGTATCTTCCAGCGTCTCGACCCATTCGATGAACGCTTCCCAATCTTCGGCGCTCATTACGGCCAGTCGCTTCCCCTTGACCGTCACAAATTGGACGGACTGCAAAGCTTCTATTCCAGTCATCTCACACCTCCCCTGGTTTTTGGGATGCGACCTGATTATACACCGGAGCCGTAGGTCACGCTTTCCCGCGCCAACCAGGGCGGCGGAAGCGTGACCTACTTGTCTACTTGAGCGCCTCGATCAACTCGGGCACAAGCTTGGCCGGATCACCCACGAGCGCGGCATCGGCGCTTTTGAGGATGGGCGCATCCTTTTCAGGATGAATCGCCACGACGAATTTGGCGTCGCGGATGCCAAAGGCGTGATACGTGTCACCCCGAATGCCAACGGCCACGTACAGGTCAGGCTGAACCGTTTCGCCCGTCGCGCCCACGACCTGTTCTTCGGCGATCCAACCCTCGTCCGTCGCCTCGCGCGCACCCGCCACTTGCGCGCCCAGCGCGTCCGCCAATTGCCTGACCAGCTCAAAATCGCCCACTTGCCGGCCCGCCGAGACAATGCGTTTAGCTTTGCGCAGTGGCACCTCCGGCGGCGTATACTCGACCGGCCCGCTCACGTGCACGCGGCTCTCAAAGCCAGAGAGGTCAACCGCCACCGTCTCGGTCTCGCCAAAGCGATACGAGTCCAGGTAAGGCGGCCCAAAGGCATTCGGCTCGAGGGTCGCAATCGCCGGCCGAGCGGAAGGGCACGCCGCCAGCTCATAGTATTCGCCGTTGAATACCGGATGCGCGCCGATGAGCATCCGCTCCACATCGTCCATTTGCAGGCTGATGCAGTGAGCCAGCAAGCCTGTGTTGAAGCGTTGCGCCAGCCGGGGAGCTACATCCTCAGCCAGCCGGGTCGCGCCGAATAGCAGAACCTCCGGCGGTTGCGCGGCCAGCAGATCGCCCAGCACCTTGCAACGCGCGTCCGAGTGTTCCAGCGCAGGGTCATCGGCCACGTGAACGCGGTCTGCGCCGGCCGCAATCAACTGCGGGGCCACTTCACCCAGGCCAGCGCCCATCGCGACGGCGTGAACGTAACAGCCCAGCCCATCGGCCATCATGCGCGCGCCGCCGATGATTTCGAGCGAGAGCGGCGAGGCTTGACCGTCTGCGCCCAACTCGGCCACGACCCAGATGTCGCGGGGTTCCACTGCCATGCTCATATCGTCCATGAATGTCATAGCTTACTCCTTACTCATTACGCAGTACGGAATGCGCAGTGCGTAATGAGTAATGCGTAATGAGTAATGCGCAATGCGTAATGAGTAATACGTAATTTAGATCACTCGCTGCCGCTTGAGCATCGAAACCATCTCTTCCGCGCTGCTCAGGAGCGTGCCCGGCTGCCGCTCGGGCGGAAACGCTTGCCCGCGTTTTTCGATAGCAGTCTTGACGTCAGCCTCGCTCAAACCCAGGTCAACTGCGCTCCAGACCTCAGGCTTCCACTCGCGGTACGAGCTCATGATCCGCCCGCCGTGAGGGTAACGCGGCTTGTTAGCGCCAGCGGCGACCACCGCCGGTCGCTGCGCTTCCATTGCAAAGAATTGGCTGCCAGCGCCAGCGATGACCCGGACCGATCCATTGTTGATCTCGACCGTGCGCGCGGCCAGGATATGCGGCCAGCCCAATGCCTCGGCCAAGCGCGGGCCGACTTCACCCGCGCCCGTGTCGAGCGCGCGGTCGCCCGTCAATGCCAGTTCCACATCACCCAGCTTGCGGATGGCAGCGGCCAACAGCTTGGCCGCGACCAGCCCGTCGGCCCCGGCGAACAACTTGTCGGTGAGGTGAATGCCGTGATCCGCGCCCATCGCCCACGCATAGCGCAGCGCGTCGTTGGCGCGCTCCGGCCCGCCACACAAGACCACGACCTCGGCTCCCACGGCGTCCTTGATCTGCAACGCCGCTTCCAGCGCGCAGCGGTCAGCCGGATTGATGATATAGTCTTCACGGTTGACGAACACTTTTTCTGCCCGCCGGTTCACGTTGAACCCGGTGGGATCGAGAATTTGTTTGATCGCTACCACAATTTTCATAGCGTGCTCCTTGCGGCACGTGAAACGTAATACGTGATGCGTAATGCGTGAACGGGTCACGCATCACGCATTACGCATCACGCATTATGCATTACGATCTAATCCTCACGCCAATCTGCTGGAACAGATCGGACGCGATGACGATGCGCTGGATTTCGTTGGTACCCTCAAAGATTTCGGCGATGCGCGCGTCACGCCAGCCGCGCTCGATATGAAAGTCGCCGCTATAGCCCAGCGCGCCGTGAATCTGCAAGGCTTTGTTGATCGCCCGGCTGGCGACCTCGCTGCCGTAAAGTTTGCACATGGCGGCTTCGCGGCTGAACGGACGGCCCGAATCAATCAACCACGCCGTGCGATAGACGAGTGAGCGCAGCGCCTCCACTTCGCAGGCAATGTCGGCCACCATCCATTGGATGCTTTGCTTGGCCGCAATGTAGGCGCCGAACTGGTTGCGCGCCTTGGCCCACTGCATGGCAGCCTCCAGCGCTCCTTCCGCGCCGCCCAGGCAGCCCGCGCCCAGGCTGGCCCGGCCATAGTCGAGCGTCTTCATGAACGTCACAAAGCCCAGCCCGACCTTGCCCAGGACGTTTTCTTGCGGCACGCGCAGGTTGTCAAAGATCAACTCGCAGGTCGAGCTGCCGCGAATGCCCATCTTGTTTTCATGCGTGCCGATCTTGAACCCCTCCCACTCGGTCTCGACGATAAAGGCCGTCACGCCGCCGCGCGCGCCCAACGTGGGATCGGTCATGGCCAGGATGCTGCAGATGCCCGCAATCGGGCCGTTGGTGATATAGATCTTGCTGCCGTCCAGGATATAGCTATCGCCTTCGCGCACGGCGCGCGTGCGGATGGCGGCGGCGTCCGAGCCGGCGTTTGGCTCGGTCAAGCCGAACGCGCCGATTTTTGCGCCGCTCGCCAACGGCACCAGGTATTTTTGCTTCTGCGCCTCGGTGCCGTCCAGGTAGATCGCCATCGCGGCGATGCCGATGTGCGCGCCGATGTTGGTGATGGTGCTGGTGCAGACCCGGCCAATCTCTTCCATCGCGATGCAGTAGCCGGTCTCGCCCGCGCCCATGCCGCCATATTTCTGCGGGAACGGCACGCCCAGCAGCCCGATCTTGGCCGCCTTTTTGAGCGTCTCCCACGGCACGCGATGCTCGCGGTCAATCACCTTGGCCAGCGGGCGCACCTCTTCTTCGGCAAACTCGCGGATCATTTTCCGCAGGGCCTCATGTTCAGGCGCGAATGTAAAATCCATTTCACGCTCCTCTGTTCGAGTCAGGCTTGGCCCTTCAGGCCGCGCCACTCGAGTTCCACATCTGGGCCGAGTCGCCTTGCCCAGTCGTCCACGTATGCCTGGTCAAACTCGCGGCTCAGCTCATCTTCACCCAATCGCGCGGCGGCCAGGATGTCGCGGATGTCCCACTCGTGCTTGGTTAACCTGTTCACCCATTGCGGTACAACCAGTTGAACATCAGTTGGCAAATCTCCAAGTCGGACTTGTCCGGGTGCGCCTTACGCAAGCGCGCGCGCAGCCCATCCATGATGCTGTCTGCTGTATCCATCATCGTGCGAACACGCCGCTCGGGCGGGACGCTCATCAGCAAGCGAATCTGCAACTCGTCCGGCGGATCGAGCCGCCGCATGACCTCGGGTGAAGCCTGAGCATCACTCACGGCTCGATTTCCAACTGCTGGCTTTTGAGCAGGTCGCCGGCAATCGCCACGCGCATCAGCTCGTCGGTGCCGCCGATCAGGTCAAGCGCGCGCGAGTTGCGATACATCCGCGCGATGGCATAGTCTTCCATGTAGCCATAGCCGCCGTGCACCTGCACCATCCGGTCGGTGACGAACCGCGCGGCCTGCGCGGCAAACAGCTTGGCATAGGCCGCCGCCGTGCTCAGGCCCGTGCCCTGACCGGCCTGCCAGGCGGTGTGATACACCAGGTAACGCAAGCCTTCCACCTGGGCCGACGAATCGGCGATGTAATTCTGAATCGCCTGCTTGTGCGCGATGGGTCCGCCGAACTGGATACGCTCGGCAGCGAACTTGACGCCGGCCTCGACGGCAGCCTCGCACACGCCCAACCCGATGGCGGCCAACGCCCAGCGGAAATGATCGAGCACTCTTTCTGCTATCGCCGCGCCATCGCCCTCCGCGCCCAGGCGATGGGCTTCCGGCACGCGCACACCGTCAAGGTAGAGCGTGTGATACGTCGCGCCGCGCAGGCCAAGCGTCGGCTCACGATGGCCGATCTTGAGCCCAGGCGTGTCCTTTTCGACGATAAAGGCGCTCATCCCACGCCCATTCGCTTTGGGATTGCTCGTGGCAAAGACGATGAACAGGCCCGCGATGCCCGCGTTGCCCACCCACGTCTTGACGCCGTTCAACACGACCTCGCCGCCCTCGCGGACCGCGCGTGTCGTGACCGCTTTGATATCTGACCCGGCGTCCGGCTCGGTCAATGCGAACGCTCCAATCGCTTGACCGGAGGCCAGCAACGGCAGGAACTGTTCCTTTTGCGCGTCCGCGCCAAAATCGAGGATCGCCTGCGTGGCCTGGCTGGTGTGATGGGCAATAACGACGGCGGTGGACATGCACACCCGGCCGATCTCTTCCAGCATCAGCGCGTAACTCACCGGGTCGAGCGCAGCGCCGCCATAGGTATCCGGCGCCAGCGCGCCCAACATCCCTTGCTCGGCTGCTTTCTTGAGCAGTTCCGGCGGCACTTCACAGTTCTTGTCCGTGTGTTCCGCCACCTTGGCGATTTCTTTTTGCGCAAAGCTGCGGAACATATCGCGGAACATGGATTGTTCTTCGGTGAGGCTAAAATCCATTTCATCACCTCCCTGCGGATGACAAGGTGACACGGTGACAAGGTGACAAGGTGATCCGGCTTCACCGTGTCACCTTGTCACCCCCTCACCTTGTCACTTGGTCATTTGTCCTTGAATTGCGCCGGCCGCTTTTCGAGGAAAGACACAACACCTTCGTAAGCGTCCTCGCTCGCAGCGATATTGGCGAATTGCTCCCGCTCCTTGGTCAGTCCATCCGCCAGGGGTAAGCCTTGACCGCCATTGATGGCCCTTAGCGCGCCTGCCATAGCCACAGCGCTCTTGGCGGCCAACTTGCGGGCCAGCCCAGTCGCCTGGCGTACCACGGCATCGCCTGGCACAACGAGGTTGACCAAGCCCAGCGCCTTGGCCTCCTGGGCGCTAATCTGGTCACCCGCCAGGATCAATTCAATCGCCTTGCCCTTACTGATGAGGCGCGACAACCGCTGTGTGCCTCCCCAGCCTGGGATAAGACCTCGATCTATCTCGGGCTGACCGAGCCGAGCGCGGTCGCCACAGATGCGGATGTGGCAGGCCATCGCCAGCTCCAGCCCGCCGCCCAGGCAGAAGCCGTTGATCGCAGCAATGATAGGCTTGTGCGCCTGCTCAACCTTGTTGAACACACCCTGTCCCATCACGAGCAATTCCGTTGATCCGGCGATATCGCCCGATCTGCCGCGATCTAGCGAAGCCTTGATCTCGTTGAGGTCGGCGCCGGCCACAAAAGCCATTTGCCCGCCGCCCGTGATAATGATGACCTTTGCATCGGCATTGGCAAGTAACTCGTCAAGCGCGCCGTCAAGTTCGACGAGCACCTGGCGGTTGAATGCGTTGACGGGCGGATGATCAATCACCAGCGTCGCCACGCGCTCTTCGACGGTGTATCGGATGTATTGTCGGTCGGCCATGATTCCTCCTTTGCTCTTTACAGATGTTGGAAGCGTGAGACGTGTGCTTCGCGTGACGTTTCACGTTAGATGTATTCCAGGAAGCCGGCCTTGGTCTTTTCGCCGAGGCGGCCTGCCTTGACCAATTCATACAGCTTGTTGCACGGGTGGAAGCGCAGGCCATATTTGGCCTCGAATTCTTCCAGCCCTTTGACGATCACGTCCAGGCCGAGCTTGTCCGATAGCGCCAGCGGGCCGATGCGGTCGCCTTTGTACATCATGCCCAAACCCGCGATCACGGACATGTCAATGTCTTTGGTGTCGGCAATGCCCTCTTGAACGCAGTGCGCCGCTTCGTTGAACATCTGGTACATCAGGCGCTCGGGCGTGAACTGGGTGTGCTTGCCGGCGCTCAGTTCTGCAATGATGGCCTTGACCGGCTCGTCAGACTGGTCGCCGTAAGAGTAAAAGCCCGCGCCGGACTTTTCGCCCAGCCGACCGGCCTTGACCAGCCGCTCGAACATTTCCGCGCCCTGCATCCGGTCGCCATATTGCGAAGAGAGGTACGCGCCCACATCGGCGCAGACATCCAGGCCCAAAAAGTCCATCAGCGTGAACGGACCCATCGGCCAGCCATAGTCGCGCATCGCGGCGTCAATGTCTTGCGCCGAGGCGGCGCCTTCTTGCAGGCACAGCGTCGCTTCGTTGAGATACGGCATCAACAGGCGATTGACCAAAAAGCCAGGACACTCTTTGACGACGACCGGAATCTTGCGCAGCGACTCGGTGAACGAGACCAAATCGGCGACGGTCTCTTCGTCGGTGCTTTCGCCCTTGATGATCTCGACCAGCTTCATCACGTTGGCGGGATTGAAAAAGTGCATCCCGATCATCTTGTGCGGTCGCCGGGTGGCGCGCCCCATCTCGCTGATCGAGAGCGCCGACGTGTTGCTGGCAAAGATCGTGCCTTCGGGACAGACCTCGTCCAGGTCGGCAAAGATCTTGCGCTTGAGCGCCATCTTTTCCGGCACGGCTTCGACCACAATGTCCACGTCGCCGAACTCCAAATAGTCCAGCGTCGGGATGACGAGTGACATTTTGCTGTCCATCTCGCCCGCGCTCATCTTGCCCTTGTCCACGCGAGACTTGTAAATCTTGCGGATCGTGTCCATTCCCTTGTCCAGGAATTTCTGATCCACATCCTTGAGCACGACCGGCAAGCCGGAGAACGAAATCACCTGCGCGATGCCGGCGCCCATGGCGCCCGCGCCTATAACAGCAGCCTTGAAAATATACATGGTTTCCTCCTTAGACATTCTCGACCAGCATCACGCCGCCCTGGCCGCCGCCGACGCACATGGTGACGATGCCGTAGCGGGCGTTGCGGCGCTTCATCTCGTTCGTCAACGTCACCGTGAGCTTGGCGCCCGTCGCGCCGACCGGGTGGCCCAGCGCAATCGCGCCGCCGTTGACGTTGACCTTTTTCCAATCCCAGGCCCAGCCGTTGGCGGTCAAGTCCTGGCCGCACGCCAACGCCTGCGCGGCGAACGCTTCGTTGAGCTCGATCAACCCAACGTCTTCGAACTTGACGTTGATGCCGCGCTTGTTCATCTTGGCCCACATCTTGGGGATGGCCTTGGCCGGGCCGATGCCCATGATGGCCGGGTTGACGGCAGCATAATCATAGGCCACGATGCGCCCCATCGGCTTGAAGCCGAGCGCCTTGGCCTTGTCCGCCGTCATCACCAGCAGCGCTGACGCGCCGTCGCTGATAGGGCACGAGTTGGCCGGCGTCACGGTGCCGTTTTTCTTGAACACGGTCGGATACATGGCGGCTTTTTGCATCGAGAGCGTGGGATTGATGCCCTCGTCCTGCGTGATCTGCTCGCGGGCCACTTCTTGCCCGGCTACTTTTTTGACGATCTCGACCGGCACGATCTCGTCCTTGAACTTTTCCTGGCGGTTGGCCATAAAGGCTTTCTTGTGGCACTGGATGGCATATTCATCCTGCGCCTGCCGGGTGAGCTCGTACATCTCGGCCAGGTTTTCTGCCGTGCGCCCCATGATCTGGTTGACGATCGGGTCGGTCAAGCCTTCCCACAGCGCATCGGTCAGCTCGCTGTGGCGCAGCTTTAATCCCCACCGTGCGCCCTTGAGGATGTACGGGATGTTGCTCATGCTTTCGGTGCCGCCGACCAGGAACAATTCGCCGTCGTCGGACTGGATGGCCTGGTAGGCCGACGTGATGGCCTGCAGGCCCGAAGCGCAGTTGCGCTGCACCGTAAAGGCCGGGACGTGCTCGGGCACGCCCGCCATCAGCGCCGCCACGCGGGCAATGTTGGCCGCATCCGATGGCTGGCCGACGCTCGCCAGGATGACTTCGTCAAGGGCGCCGGGATCAATGCCCGTGCGCTTGATGACCTCCTGGAATACGATTTTGGCCAGGTCCTGAGCGCGCATATCGCGCAACGCGCCGCCGTGCAGCCCACAGGGCGTTCGGACACCGCCGACGAGAACAACATCTTTCATGGTGTGTACTCCTTTCTGATTTTTTGAACGCTACGAGGCCGGGACCCGGTAGCCGCGCAGCAGCAATTCCGTGGTCGAATCAAACAGGGCGTCGAGAGAGACGCCCAGGATATCCTGGCGCAGCGGATGATCGAGCAGGAACAACACGCCGTTCAGCGAGGCCCACAACACGCCCGCAGCGCGGTGCGCGTCGGCGATGGCAAACTGGCCGGACACACGCCCTTGCTCAAACGCCTGTTCCACCCAGTGCAAGCTTGACAGGCTGCGCCGGGCAATTTCCTGGTAAAGCGACTCGGGCACACGCTCGCGGAAACGGCCATGGTCAAACGCCATCAACAGCCGAAAGTATTTGGGATAGGTCTTGGAGAATTTGAGGTAAGCGCGGGCCAGACGTCGCACGCGCTCATCGGCAAGTAAGTCTTTTTTGGGGGCGTAGGCGGTTTCGAGCAGGCCGGAGAGGATGTCGAGGCCCTCTAAAACCAAATGAGCAAGGATGGCCTCCTTGCTCTCAAAATACAGGTAGACGGTGCCCTTGCTGACTTCCGCGCGGGCGGCCACATCGTCAATCGTCGCCCGGCGAGAGCCATCGTTAAAAAAGACCTCCCGCGCGGCTTGCAAGATGTCTTCGCGCCGCTGTGCTTTCTCGCGCTCTCGACGCCCGGTCGTCCCCACCGGCTGCCCCCCTTCCGATGCCTGACCGCCAGTCATTCACTGACTAGTAGTCAGTATAAGCCAAGTCCGGGCCGGTGTCAAGAGGCAATTTTCTGGCAATTTTCTGGTGATTACCCACAAGTCTGTCATTGCGAGAATTCATATCGCCGGGTGGCGATATGCCAGGGTAGAGAAACTCGCGCCATAGTGTCATTCTGAGGCCGAAGGCCGAAGAATCTCTGCCTTGCGAGGTAGAGACCCTT
>CAYGWJ010000451.1:0-4571 GCA_964353405.1 uncultured Anaerolineae bacterium | reverse complement strand
ATTAGTCGAAAAAGTCGAGGACGCTTTGCTCCATTTTGCCAACACGCCGACCGAGATCACCGCGCTGATGGGCCGGTATTGCGAATCGCTCGGCGAGGTCACTGAATGACCTATCCCGAAACTTTATCTGAACATCTATATCTATTACCCACATCTTTTTGAGCCGCCACCTACAGCGGTTTTACGAAGTGAAATCCGCCATATATAGGGCGGCAGGCCACAAAAAGTCGCCGAAAACGGACTTGTGGGTAATAGACAGGTGGCTTGATAAGTACCCTTGATCAAGTTGCTGATTTCAACGGTGTGCCGCCAGCCCATCATCACTGGGGCACAGACACCCGTAATATTCTGTGCAAAGTCTATTCTCACCTCATAGCTCACAGCTTGATGAGATGTGTAGACGGGCACACACGAGTTAGGCCACTCGCCAGACGTTATGATTTGAATGGTGCTGGTTATGGTGGGTGCAGGTGGATTGACGTTGATATGACACTCGTAGCTGTTGGAGATGAGAACCGTTTCTCTGGACTGTGGGGGAATCAAGCCGTTCGATGCAACGAGCGCAGCTTGAATCAACGCCAGCATCAGGCACAGAATCGAAGATGTGATGATGATTCGCTTGTGTTTCATAGCCACACTCAACTGCTGGCTACTGGCATGATTCGACCTGACTTGGGTCATGCCCCGACGTCAGCCCACGATGCTTGCCGGAAGCACAAGTAGAGGAAAAGGGAATTGGAGATGAAACTAAAGCACCGGCGCTGTCATCATTGTATCAGTGCATATAGTGTAGCCCCGAATGGGCTGGCAAGTCAAGTGACATTCAAAAACTTGCGTGCGAATCGGCGCACTGACTTGGCGATGGCGAACGCCTCGCGCGCCTCGTCGAAAGCAGATCGTGTGTTTTGGGAAACTTGTGTTTTCCGACAACCAACATCGCCTTCAAATATTTCTCGGCGCACTGTTGCGCGTGGAAACACGCGATAGAGGTCAATGGCTGTTTGCGGCGCAGTGAAGACTGAACCGCCGCGTAATCTTCCTCGGCGTGTTTCACCCAGGCCAGTGGATCATTCTCAACGTTCATACAGTACCTTGCCCTGAGTGACAATCTCCTGGATGAAAAAGTCACTTTGGTCTTGTGCCTGTCTGATCTCCTTCGGCGTTCTGACCAAGATGTCAACTGGAAAAGGCCGGGGTATCAAAAGCTGTGAGACGGCCCACGAGCGCTCTTTGCTTGAGGCCGAGGTATTCATCACCACCAGCAAATCCACATCGCTATCTGGTGTGGGCGTGCCATTGGCATACGACCCGAACAGGATGATCTTGTCTGGTCGCAACGACTGGGCGATGCGCTGAACGGCTTCCGGCAAAGTTTCGGACACGGGCCGCTCGCAACCCGTCGGCACGATCGGCGCAAGGCGAAACCGCGTGCGTTTGGGGTGAACCACCACATCTCCCATCTCACCACCTCCGGCTATGATTATACGCCGCCCATGCCCACAAAGCAACAAGGGCCAGGTCATTCTGCTGACTTGGCCCTTGTCTACTTGTTTCCTTGTCTACTTGTGCAGGTTCCTGGCTGCAATGAACGCCAGCCCGTGTCTGGTCAATTCTTCCGCCGTGTGATTGAGCGCGGCGTGGTTGTCCAGATAGTTACCGAGCAGAATCGGCATCAAGCCTTTGGCCTCCACTTCGGCTTTGGGATAAAAGTATTCCAGGATGTCCGACGGATGCTCGCGCGTGGCCTCGGTTTCGGGGTCGCCGCCTTCGTGCTTGGCCGAAATGTTCTTGACGTGTTTGGCCAGTTCCATCAACTCGGCGCGGCGGTCGTAAGGCTGGCGGACGATGTGCTTGTAGCACTCGGTGATGTGATGCTCGATGCGCACTACGTCCTCAAAGCCCAACGCCTTGCGGATATCAGCACTTACTTCGAGGGTGGCATTGTCCACCGAGTTGCTCAAGTTAAAGCCGATGAGGGGCGTCGTGCCGTCGGGACGTGCGAACAGCTTGGCCATCATTAGCGTCCACCACACCGAGTAAGAATTGTCGTTGCCGACGAACACCGAGATTTTGAACTCGTTGTTGATGCCCAGCTTGTGGATCAGGTAGCCGGCGAGGATCGTGCCCGCGTTGATGTTGAGCACCTGGTAGATGCCATAGTGGGTATAGTAATACAGGAACTCGTCCAGCCACTTGATCGGATATTCGTTCGGCTCGCCGATGCCGCCAAAGTAGCCCGTGATCGTGTCCGGCCCGCCCAGGTGGACGTTCGAGCCGTCGGTGCCTTTGGTGTCGAGCGTGTCCACATACGACGCGCCGACGATTTGCATCGCGGCCATGCCGGCCAGCAAGTCGCCCTGGTCGGCTTCGGACTCTTTCATGTAACGCACACGGATAACGCGGCCCGGCATCAGCTCGCGTTTTTCGATGCACTGTTTGGCTTGCGCGATGATCCAGGGGAAATACTGGAACGCGCTGATTTCGAGCGTCACCGCGTAGGCTTTCTTGAAGCGCATCTTGTCGGCTTTTTCGCCCAACACCTTGCGGCGATAGTCGGCCACGCTGATGAACGCGCCGCGGTCTCGCTGTTCGAGCAGCCATTCCAGGTCGGGCACGTAGGGCGAGTTCATCTCGCGCAGGCGCTGCATCAGGTTCGGCAGCTTGCGCGCCTCGGCTGATTTTTTATTGATCTCGTCAATCGTGCCGTGTTTGGCGATGACGCCGAGGATGTCATTGACCAGTCTATTGTTCGGGTCGAGCAAAAGCTGGTTGACCTCGGCCAGATTGGCGGCGGGAATCTTGAGTTGCTTGCGCAATTTGCTATCCATCGTCACCTCCTTACATCCTGCAGCTTGCGTCTTGCGACCTGCGACGTGATGGTTGACTATTCCCCTAGCATCCTGACGAGTTCGGCGTATTCGTCGTCCTTCATGCCGAACCAGTTTTCCGGTTGCGGGAATTGCTTGCCGGTCACTTCAGCGACGTACTGCTTCAATCCCTCGCCGATGACCTTGCCCGCGTCGCCAAAGACTTTGGCCATCCTGGGCTTGAACTTGGGGTACAGACCAAACATGTCATGGAAGATCAAGAGTTGACCGTGCGCGTGCGGCCCGGAGCCGAGGCCGATGATGGGGATGCCGGCGCGCCTGGTGATGAGCTCGCACACGCGGTCGGGCACCATTTCGAGCAGGATGCTGTAGCAGCCCGCATCCTCGATGGCTTTGGCATCGTCAATGATTTTCTTGGCCTGCGCGGCGCCCTTGCCTTGCACTTTGTACCCGCCCAGCGCAGAGACGCTTTGCGGCGTGAGGCCCAGGTGGCCCATCACCGGGATACCGCACTTGACAATGCCTTCAATCCGATCGGCCATCTCGCGCCCGCCTTCCAGCTTGACGGCGTCGCACGCGGCTTCGGCCATAAAGCGGCCCGCGCAGCGAATCGCCGTTTCTACCGATGGCTGATAGGTCATATAGGGCATGTCGCCGATGAGCCAGCAGTTGGGGCTGCCGCGCCGCACCGCCTGGACGTGCGGCATCATCACATCCTGTGTCACCGGCAGCGTGGAATCGTAACCCAGAATCGTCATTCCCAGACTGTCGCCGACGAGCACCATGTCCACCCCAGCCTTTTCCACCAGGTCGGCCATCGGGTAGTCGTAGCAAGTGATCATGGTGATTTGCTCGCCCTTGCGCATCTTGTCGTAGAGATAGCCCAGAGTCGCTTTTTGCCTTCCGGCCATAACAGCCTCCTTGGGAGAGTGTGTTGCATGGATTGAACAACTGAAAAGAGTTTAGCACAAACAAAAGCGGATTCCACAGTGGCAAATGTCACCTTTGGAATCCGCTTTCCTTACTCTTTGAGGCGCTTTGCGCGTATCATCTCAATAATTCGCGGGACTAGACTTCCAAAGTCTTGGCAAGACGTTGCGACAAGCGTAAATCCAGTCAAGACTTCGAAAGTCTCCCCTACTTTATGAGAAGATACCTTTGCGCCAGGCCTTCAAGGTCTACAGGGGCTAGAACAGGTTTTCCACCAGGTCGGTCTTGGAGATCAGGCCGATGAGCCTGTGCTCGGAAAAGATGGGCGCGTGGCTGATGCCGGTCCTGGCAAAGAGCTGCGCTACGTACTCGACACGCAGATTGGGGTTGACGACGATGAGCGGCTTGGTGGCGATGTCACAGATAAGCACGTCCGCAGGATTGAGCTTTTTGGCAAACACCTTTTTCACCAGGTCATCGTAGGTGACGATGCCGTAGGCATCGTTCTCATCCTCGCGGTCAATGATCAGGCTGCGGATGCGCTTGGCGCGCATGATGTGGATGGCATCCGCCGCCGTCCCCGCACAGGTGATGATCTCGGGTGCGGGAGTCATGATGTCTTGGGCTCGCAGGGAATATTTAGAGTCGGCCATAGCTTTTCTCCTTTGTTGGGTGAGCCCTCTCGGAAAGTCCGAGTAGGCCATTTTCATGGTTGAATAGGCTACCGAACTCGGTAGTCTTTAACGTTTTACCCCCACCTGTGGCAAAATAGGACGTATCTCACACGTTCCGTTCTTGGCCCACAGGAGGGGG
>CAYGWJ010000450.1:0-9500 GCA_964353405.1 uncultured Anaerolineae bacterium | reverse complement strand
TCATACGTGATCGTTGTGCCGGGAATGGTTTTACCTTTCGGCACGCTGTAGGTGACCACGCCCTTGAACGTGAGCGCGTCTTTGGGTAGAGACGCCGGCGACACGGCTTGAGCCTTGACATTGCTAATGACTACCTTGGCCGTCCCTGCCGTCTGAAGCACCTTGTCATCGAAGCTGATGATGCGGAGGTTATAGTCCACGCTCACGCCGGGCACCGGCTCGCCGCGCCATGTGAGCGAATCGAGTGTCCGCTTGAGCGCGGCCTGTCCGCCGATGCTCATCTGCGCGCCCTGGTCGGTCTTGCCGAGATATTTGATGTCAGTGCCGGGCAGAGCCTGCCCGGCGGGAATCTCGCGCTCAAAGGCCGTAGAGTATTCCATTGCGCCGCTGGGAAGCTGTTGAGCGCAGGCGGACACGCTCAACGTCACGATGGCGATGAGAACAAGCCAGCGTGATTTCATCTCACACCTCCGATGCAAGTTCGAGCTGCCCAGCAGTCGCTTGGACGGACAATCTTTTTGCCATGATTATCAAAGCTACGATCGCGCCGATGGTGAGTAAAACCAGCCCGCCGATAGACGCGGCGACGAGCGCATTTTGCGCCACGCCGGGGTCGAGCGCCTCGGACGCAACGGCCATGCCGATGCTGACCGCATTCCAGATGCCGTGCATCACAATGGCTGCCCCATACGCCAGGATGAGCCTCCGCCATTTATGCCGCGTCAACGCCTCGCCCCACCCCCAACCTGTCAGCCCCGCCGCAAAGCAGTGCATGGCCGATGAGCCGACGCGCAGCAGCGCTACCAGTCCCCACTGTTCCGTGTTCAGGCCGCCGTTCACGACGCCTTCAAAGATGGCAAAGCCGGCGCCGGCAGCCACGCCCCACAGGAACAGCCGATTCACGGTGGGCGTCTGCCAAGCGCCAACCAGCGCCGGGACAAGCGACTTGGCCGGCTCTTCGATCAGCGGCACGATGATGGAGACGCTGACGAGCAATCCCAGGATCACAGCGGGATTGCGGAGCAGTGAGCGCAAGAACGCCGGGTCAGCCAGCCCGCCCGGCGTGGGCCGCCAGTTGCGCAACTCGACGCTGCCCTCGGGCGATAAAGCCATCACCATCACGGCGATCGCGACCCCGAGAGCCAGCAGAACCGCTTCGATGAGGAACGCCAGTCCCACTGCGCCGAACGCGCCGCCGCCCAATCCACTCCATGATTGCCGCCACGTGAACTGCTGGTCGTTGACCAGCCCGGCCGTGCCCCACAGCAAAAGCAGAGGTGGAAGCGCCAGCGCCGCCACATGAAACGGCGGCAGTGCCAGCGGGGGAGACGGTCGAAGGTTCACCACCGCCTGGCCGCCTGCCACCGCCAACCCATAAACCACGATGAGCACCCATCCCCCGGCCAGTGGCAGCCTCAAGCGCCCGGACGGTTTGCCCCTCAGGCCGGAGATGGCCTGCCAGGCAAGCGGCAGGCCAAGGCCCGTTCCAGCGGCAACGATTGAGAACATGGGCAGAACCGTGTCCGCCAGCGACGAGCGCTGTTGGATGAGCGCCACACCCAGCCCGCAAGCCGCGATGGTCAAGGTAGAGCAGCAAGCCCCCAACCCGGTGACGAGCGCCAGGATCAGCGCTGCCTTGCGCCTATGGTTGTGCGGCGAGGTTGTCGGCTGAGATACAGTTTCCATCTGGCGTACTGCGTGACACACGCCGCGTGACGTATCACGCGGCTCGCAGCCAAGCTTACTTTTCTCCAATCACGACCGACTGGATTGCATCGCCGGGCGGCGTGTTAGGATCATTTTGCGGATCGCGCGGGGCGAGCTTTTTCACCACGTCCATGCCCGAGATCACACGGCCAAAAATGGTATGCTTGCCGTTCAGGTCAGGGCGCGGGCCAAACGTGATAAAGAACTGGCTGCCGTTGGTGTTTGGCCCCGAGTTGGCCATTGCCAGCGTACCTTCCTGGTCAAACGTCAGTGTGGGGTCCGGTTCGTCGTTGCACGTAAAGCCAGGGCCCCCCAATCCAGTGCCGCTGGGGTCGCCGGCCTGAGCCGTCAGGCCGCCCTGCTCTGGCAACACGCGATGGAACGTCACGCCGTCGTAAAACTTGTTCTTGGATAGAAACACAAAGTTGTTCACTGTCGTCGGCGTGCGGTCGGTGAACAGCTCCAGCACAATGTCGCCCTTGGCCGTCTTGAGCGTGGCTGTATATTTTTTGGCCGGGTCAATCACCTTGTCCGGCACGGCATATTGTTTGGGATTTGTGCCGAGCCAGCCCAGCCAGGGAATCAGCGAGTCGAGCGCGCCGAGATACTGGCCCGGGATGTAGATACCATTGACGAGGACGGTGGGTGTGCTGCTCACACCCAGTTGTGACGCGTCATCGTTGGATTTCTTGATTTTGTCCGTGTACTGGCCGCTGTCGAGGCACTGATTGAACTTGGCCGTGTCCAGCTTCAGGTCGGCGGCAAACCTTTTGAGGTTGTCCTTGCCAAAAGCACCCTGGTTTTCGCCTTTCTGGTTGGCGAATAGGGTGTCGTGGTATTCCCAGAACTTCCCTTGCTCGCCCGCGCACTCGGCGGCTTCGGCGGCCCACTGCGATTCCTCTCCTAGGAAGGCCATGTAACGATACACGAGCTTCATCTTTCCGGTCTTGACGTACTTGTCTTCAAGCTGGCGCTCCACGCCAGTGGCAAATTGCCCGCAGTAGGGTCACTGAAAGTCGCTGTACTCGTACAGCGATGCCGAAGCGTTGGCCTGACCCTTGACCTGATCGGTGGGCAAGGTCGCAGGAAAGTCTGGCACGGGCTTGGGCGAACCAGCGGCCTTGCACATTCCGGCCGGGTCCAGCTTGGGCGCGGCGGCGGAACTGGCCGGCGTGAGCGAGAACCCGCCGCCCGGCTGAGTGGGCGCGGCAGCGACCGACGTCGGCGCTTGGGCGGCGGTCGGCGGCACTGCAGTGTTGACAGGCGTTGGGGCCGCCGGGGCCTGACCGCTGCACGCGGCGGTCACGACCAGGCTGAGCAACAACAAGAGTTTGAGTTTCGACATACATCCTTCCTTTGGGCAAACGCTAAATGACTAAGACTGAGTATAACACGAAGGCGCATCTGCAACAAACGCCGTGACAGTGCTATGGATGATTCGGCAGGACGGAGACAAGTTGCCTTATTCGCTTTGTGTTATAATTTCTACCTATTTCCGTTGTGAATCTCTCGCAACTGGGAAGGAGGAGTAGGAATGTCAACTCGATCCAAGGTGGCCGTGCTTCGGACGCGGCCCGAAACAATCTTGCAGGATTACGAACGATTGGCCGAGCTGGCCGGGATGAAGGCGGCGCTCGACCCCGGCGCGACGACGATTATCAAGGACAACATCTCGTGGCACTTTCCCATGCCCAGCGCCAACACGACCCCGTGGCAATTGGAGGGTTCGATTCTGGCGCTGCGCCACGCGGGCTATACCGACCTGGTGGCCGTTCAGAATCAGACGGTGGTGATTGACGCCTTTAAAGGCCAGGACCTCAATCACTACGTCCCCATCTTTCGACACTATAACGTCCCGGTGCTGTTCAACTTTAAGCCGCAGGACATGACATGGGTACCCTTCAAGCCTAAGGGCAAGCTGCTGGCGCTTGACCACATTTTCCCTGATGGCATCCGCATCCCGGATTACTTTATCGGCAAGAATATCGTTCATCTGCCCACGACCAAGTGCCACATCTACACTACGACGACCGGCGCAATGAAGAATGCCTTTGGCGGCCTGCTCAGCACGTACCGGCACTATACGCATACCTGGATTCACGAGACGCTGGTAGACCTGCTCACGATTCAACAAGAGATCCACACCGGCATTTTTGCTATGATGGACGGCACGACGGCGGGCAACGGCCCCGGCCCGCGCACGATGACGCCGGTGGTCAAGAACGTTATCCTGGCCAGCGCCGATCAGACGGCGATTGACGCGGTGGCGTCCAAGCTCATGGGCTTTGATCCGCTCACGATTCCCTATATCAAGCTGGCGCATGAGAACGGCCTGGGCGTGGGCGATGTGCGCGAGATCGAAATCGTCGGTGATACGGATGTGGCGAAAGAGAACTGGCAGTTCGACGTGGGCTACAACTTTCATCGCTTCCTCGGTTGGCTCTCATGGTATGGGCCGACCAAGGTGCTCCAAAAGCTGATCTTCCACACACCCATTGTCAATATCCCCATCTTTGTGTCAGAGTTCAATCACGACTATATTCACTGGCCGCTCAAAGAGCGCGGCATCTATGTAAAGTGGCGCGAGGAAACGCCGTGGGGCCGGTTGTTCGACCGCTACGAGCGCGAGGAGCACCTGAGCGGCGAACCACCCGTGGAGCGGATGCCGGACGCTTTACGTGTGTGCGAGGCGGCATAACAGAGACAAAACCCGTCACAAAGGACGGGTCACAGTGGCGGGTGTGGGATTCGGACCCACGACACAGGGCTTATGAGTCCCCTGCTCTACCAGCTGAGCTAACCCGCCGAACTAGTACAATTATACACAGTGATAATGACCTGTCAAGTTCTGCACGCACACACGCGTGGCGTGTCGCTGTGTGGTATAATCGGCCCATCCACTACCAGCCCTGAGAGCATCGAATGCGACGCGCGACAACGCTGCTATGCCAGATCGTTCTCTTGATCTCGGGTTGCGGTCAGGTCGTTACCGGCCCCACACCCACACCCCAAGTGCTCGGCGTGACGCTGCCGCCGCCCACGCCCACGCGCGCGGTCGCCATCGCGCTCACGCCGACGTCACTGCCCACCTTCACGCCTGCGCCTACTCCCACGCCGGTCATTTACGTCGTCAAGTCGGGCGACACGTTGCTGTCCATCGCGCTCGAATTTGGCACGACGGTGGCTGCTATTCAGCAAGCCAACGGTATCATCAATCCCGGTTCGCTTCAAATCGGGCAGGAACTGGTTATCCCGCTTGGCCCCGGCGGCGTGGAAGCCGCCAAGCAGATTTTGCCCACGCCCACTCCGCTCGCGACTCTGGTCAGGGGCCTGGCGTTTTACGAGACGAGCGTCGGTAGCCTCCGTTGCCTGGGTGAGGTAGCGAATCCCAGTGCCCGCGCGCTGGAAAACGTCCAGGTGCGTGTTGTGCTCAAGGATGCCGCGGGTCTGGTCATGGCGGAAGGCCGGCCCTTTACGGCGCTCGATGTGATTGCGCCGGGTGGTCAGTCGCCGTTCGAGTTGTTGTTCACATCGCCGCCGGCGGGATATGCCACTTTTGAGGCGACGGTCATCCGCGCCGAGCCGTCGAACGAGCCGGGCGGGCGCTACGCCAAGCTTCAAATCATCAGTCAGCAGGGCGGCACAGACGGTCTGCAATTTCGGGTTGTCGGCAAGGCGCGCAACGCCAGCGACAAGCCGGCCGCCAATGTCAAGGTCGTTGTAACGGCTTACGATGCGGCGAACAAGGTCATCGGCTACCGCCAGCAGCCGCTTGGCGAAGGCAACTTGGCTGCCGGAGCCACGGGTGACTTTTCCGTGACCTTTGCGCCCAGCGGCGGCACTCCAGCTCACTTTGAGGTGGCCGTGGAGGGTCGCTTCGCCCCCTGATTCAAGCACCATGTCACATTCAGACCACCATCTCCCCAATCCTCGCTGGTACGCACTCGTTCGTGGCTTGGCCCGTTGGGCATTCTGGCTGCTCACCCGCACGACGATTCATGGGTTGGAGAACCTGCCGCCGCGCGGGCCATACATCATCGTGACCAATCACCTGAGCGCGATTGACCCGCCGCTCATCCTGGCTTCCATTCCGACCTGCATCACCGTCTTTGCCGCCGACACGCACCGCCACGAGTTTATCGTGGGCGAGCTGATGAATGCGCTCGGAGCAATCTGGGTGAGGCGCGGCGAAGTGGATCGTGAAGCGCTGCGTTCGGCGCTCGAGGTCCTCAAGGCGGGTGGTATCATCGGCATGTCGCCGGAGGGAACGCGCAGCAGAACCGGCGGTCTCTTGGAAGGCAAAATCGGAGCGGCTTACCTGGCCAATCGCGCTGACGTGCCGCTGGTTCCTGTGGCATTAGCGGGAACTGAGGTTGGCTTGCCGAGTGTATTTCGCCTGACGCGGCCCAGGCTGACCGTTACCATCGGCAAGTCGTTCCGTCTGCCGGGCGCCAGTTCCCGAGCAGACCGACCTCAGTTGCAGGCTCACACCGGACTCGTCATGCGGACGCTGGCGGCGATGCTGCCGGAAAAGTTGAGGGGCGCGTACCGGGATACCGTATAGCCGATGGCAATAGATCGCTGCTCAGAGGGGCAGCGATTTTCATTTTGCACTGTGCAAGGGAAGCAATGCGCTCGCGAGCGAGGCCCATTCTTCAAGCGCGAGGGTCTCGGCGCGGCGGTGGCCATCCACGCCCGCGCGTTCGAGCGCGGCCGCGATGTCGGCCTGCGGCCGAGCCAACCCAGCGGCAAGCGCGTTATGGAGTTGCTTGCGCTTTTGCGAAAAGCCCGCTTTCACCACGGCAAAGAACTCGTCCCGATCTGTCACGTCAACCGCCGGATGACGGTATGGTTCGATGCGAACGATGGCGCTATCCACCTTGGGCACGGGATAGAACGAGCCGGCCTTGATGTGAGTCACAAGGGCAGGCCGCCCGTAGAACTGCACGCTCACTGCCAAAAGACTCAACTTGCCCGGCGCGGCGGTGATGCGCTGCGCCACTTCAAGTTGAACTGTGAGAACAATCAGGGACGGGCAAGCTTCCGCTTCGAGCAAATGGCGGATCACGGCTGAGGTGATATAGTAGGGCAGGTTCGCCACGACCTTGTAGGATGTGTCGCGGCCAATCAGTGCGCTCAGGTCAGTGTGCAGGATGTCGCCCTGAACGAGGGTGACGTTGGCGTAATCGGCCAGACTGTGGTGAAGCGCGGGAATGAGTGCGGCATCCAGCTCGACGGCGATGACGCGCCCGGCGGCTCGTGCCAAGTGGCGCGTCAACGAGCCGAGGCCGGGACCGATTTCGAGCACAGTGTCCTGCGGGATGAGTTGCGCCGCCGCCGCAATGCAAGCCAGCGCAGATTCATCCACCAGCCAGTTTTGCCCCAGGCTCTTGTTGGCGTAAAGACCGAAATCGCGCAAGAGCTGGCGCGCGTCGAGAGGCTTGAGCATGGCGCTATGGCTCAGGCGGCCAGTCGGGGATCACGTAGCTGACGTTGTCGGGCACAGGCGTCAGCAGATAGACATCCGTCCAGCGGTACCACTGCCACACACGCGGGTCGTCGTCGTCATAGCCCAGGTCAATACGTTTGCCCTTGATGGCGCTGCCGGTGTCGCCCGCATCGCCGGTGCCATAGTTGGCCACATACACTCGACTGCCGAGCCTGACCACGGCCGGGTCCACCGCAACAACGCCAAAGCGCATCTGCCAACCTAGACGAGTGCGGCCATAATACGGCGCGCTCTTGGGCGTGCCAGAGGTCGCAGCGCTGTACGAGGTCGCCAGCATCCTGATTTTGCGCCAATACTCGACCGGGCCATTGGGTGTGTCCAGTGTGCGGACGATGATCTTGGTGCCGTAGCTGATGATCTTGGTCTTGGGCTCGCGGATGACGCCCGAATCATCCAATTGGCGGCCGACTTCTTTGCCATCCTCGGTGCGCACGCGGATGCGTTTTTGCAGCACGCCGTTCTCGCCGCCTTGCTTCAAGCTGCGCGTGTCAATTTCCATCTCTGAATCGGGCAGCCATTGAATTTCAAATGGCACCGGTTCTTGCTCGATGCGGAACGTCTCGGCCACGCGCACGACGCGGATACTCGTGTCCGGCTTGAGCGGCGCATTCGGCGCGGGATCGGTATAGTCCAGCCCCACCAGCGGCACGCCGACCTCGGCCAACGCTTCGGAGACGGTCTTGCGATGCGTGCGGGTGTGCAAGTGGCGGCCATCGGCCAGGATGGTAACCGGCACAGCCGGTTCAATGTTCACGGCTTGCCCATCGCTGAGCGGAGTGCTGAGGTCAGGGCTGACCTGATCGGCCAGGTAAAGCGTCATGCCAGCTTCGCGCAGGGCTTCGCCAATCGTCGGCGCGGTGGTGTGCAGCATGACTGACGCGGCGCCGTTGGTGCGCACGTTCAGCGTCACTGCGCGTTGAACCGTGATGTTGCGCGGCACAGGCAGGCCAATCTCTCGAAAAGATCTGCTGGAAAGCGACGCCGCCGTCAGTCGCCCTGCGCTGGAGGAGGCCATTTCGACTGGCGGGCTTGTACTTGCGACAGGCTGACCGTCTACGATCAATTTGTCATAGAGTGAAAGCACAAAGCCCAGGTCGGTCACGATGTCTACCGGTGAGCTTTTGAGGCTGCGAGTCTGTATAGTCCGCCCATCCACGTTCACCACGACCGGGCGGGCATGGTCCACCCGGATGGCATCGCCGTCCTCGATGGGCGTGTGCATGGGCGGGATAACGCGATCCTGCGGCCAGGTCTTGACGCCTGCATCGCGCAAGACGGTTGCGACCCTGGTTTGATTGGTGCGAAGGGTGCGCGCTGTGCCATCCACGATGATGCGCACGCTGGCAAGTGATTGAAGATAGCTCCACGCCAGCGCCGCCACGAGGACCAGCAGCACGACAAAGGCGGCCAGTCCTTGCGGAGCTTGTCGGTTCAGCCATGGCCCTATTGGGAGAGGAGGCAAGCTGAATCGGCGCGCGTTAGGATTCCAGGGAGAGTGTTTGATTTCCACTATGATGTATAGTGAGGCACTGGCAATCGCGGACGATTGCCGCTGGACTGAAACGTGAAGAACATCATGATAGACATGCGGTCAATCAAGCTGCATTCCAAGAGATGGTCGTGCACCCCTCGTCGAACTTGCGAGCCTGACTTACCACGGCCAGCCGGCTCCAACCAGGCGCTCCTGCGGCACCCAGAAGTATCTCCTTACCGTTGCTGCCTTCCGGCCCTGGCGGGGTTCGAAGGCTCCTGCCGCGCAGGACCCGATCTTCAACACCACTTGACCGAGGCAGTCTCAATCTCGCAAGCCCTTCGTTGGGGAATTCGACCCCGCATGAGCGGATTTCGGGCGCGGCCAAGCCGCGAAGGCACCGCTAGCTCCCCATCTAGCACGACCGGACAAAATGATACCAGAAGCGCCCAAAAAAGCAAATGGCTGCGGCGAATGCCCAACAGCCATCTTTCAACACCATAGCCCCGCACACTTGCCATGCGGGGCAGGCGACATGGGAGGTCGCTCTACTTGTGTGGCGGAGAGGGCGGGATTTGAACCCGCGTTGGGTTTCCCCAAACACGCTCTCCAGGCGTGCGCGTTAGGCCGGACTACGCTACCTCTCCGAACTTGCAGCAGATTATACCATACTCAGACTCCAAGCAAAAGCGACATTTGAACTGCTGGTGTGACAAAATCTCGGCTGGCAAGAGGCAAAAACAGCTTGGATTTAGAACACATGGTCTAGAGATTTTGTCACACCTAACGTTGCGATGTCAACTTTGCCGGTAC
>CAYGWJ010000449.1:0-21889 GCA_964353405.1 uncultured Anaerolineae bacterium | reverse complement strand
GCGTCTGTGTCTACACCTGCACTTGCGTGCGGTGCAAGTGTCTGTGTCCAATCCATACTGCGAACCTGCCGATGGTGATCTACCTGAGCGTGTTCCTGCTGTCCGCCTCGGCGCTGGCATACGAGATCGTCCTTTCGCGCCTGTTTTCCATCGCCCAGTTCTATCACTTTGCGTTCATGACGGTGAGCCTGGCGTTGTTGGGTGCGGGCGCCAGCGGCACGGCGCTGACCGTATCCCCCGGACTGCGACGCGGCGCCCCGGCGCGGCGATTGTCGGCGTTTGGGTTGGCGGCGGCGCTTGCCACGGTGGCAAGCTGGGCGCTGGCGAACTGGCTGCCGTTTGATTCATTTGCGATCGCGTGGGATCGCCGCCAGGCTTTTTATCTTGTTCTAATGTACCTGGCGCTTGCCGCGCCATTTTTCTTTGACGCGCTGGCGGTAGGCTGGCTGCTTGCCGCGCGAGCCAATGACGCGCCGCGCATCTATGCTGCGAATCTTGCCGGGTCGGCCGTGGGCTGTTTTCTGGCGCTGGGCGCGCTGGCCAGGTGGGGCGGCGAGGGCGCGGCGGTGTTTTGTGCGTGGCTGGCGGCGTTGGCCTCGCTCGCGCCCATGGCGGCTCGCAAGTTCACGCGTCGTGGCGTTGTGTCTGATGCTGTTTGTATGGCTGTGTTCGTGATCCTCAACCTGTGGCTGTTGGCGCGCCCGGCCTTTTTCACGATTCGCCTCTCTCCCTACAAAGCATTACCCCAATCGCTGCGTTACCCCGGCGCCCAGCAGGTGTGGACGCGCTGGAATGCGTCTTTGCGTGTTGACCTGATTCGCAGCCCCGGCATCCGCAGTTTCCCGGGCTTGAGTTATGCCTACCTCGGCCCATTGCCGCGCCAGGATGGATTGACTTTCGACGGCGACGACCTCAGTCCTGTCACGTTCATTGGACCAGAGGGTGCTGGATTTGCCGACTATATGCCCGGCGCGGTGGCCTTTCACTTGAGACCCGGCGCTCGTGCGCTCATCCTGCAGGCGCGCGGCGGGCTGGACGTGATCGCGGCGCTGGCGAGCGGCGCTTCTCATGTGTCCGCCGTCGAGCCAAACGAGTTCGTGATCGAGGCCTTGCCACTCGCCGAGGCCATACCACTCGGTGATCCGCGCGCGCAATTCGTCGTCGAGGACGCGCGCAGCTTTGTCCGCCGCAGCCGCGAGACGTTCGACGTGGTTCAGCTTGCGATTGTATCACCCTATCGCCCGGTGACTTCAGGGGCGTACAGCCTCATCGAAGATTACGACCTCACCGTGGAAGCCTTTGGCGACGACCTGGCGAGATTGAACGAAGGCGGATTACTTGTCGTCACGCGCTGGCTGCAATCGCCGCCGAGTGAGCCGTTGCGATTGTTTGCACTGGCCGTGACGGCTGCCGAGCGCGCCCGGCTCGACCCGGCACACAGCGTATTAGCACTGCGCGGCTATAACACGGCGACCGTCATCGTCAAACGTGGCGCGTTTGCAAGAAAAGAGCTGAATGCCGTGCGCGAGTTTGCCGCCGCGCGCAAGTTTGATCTGGTCGCTCTGCCGGGCTTGCGCCCTGAAGAGGCCAATCTCTATAACGTGCTGCCCGGCGATGCGCTCTACCGGACGTTCAACGATTTGCTGACCAGCGCCGATCGCCGCCAATTCTATGCGGCGTATCCGTTCGACGTGTCCCCGCCCATGGACGACCGGCCCTTCTTTGGTCACTATTTCAAATGGGAGCAAGCCGGCGAGGTGTGGGCACAACTCGGCAAGACATGGCAGCCATTCGGAGGCGCGGGATACTTTAGTTTAGTGGTGTTGCTTGCGTTCGCCGTCGTCTCCGCAAGCGTGCTTATCGTGCTCCCCCTTTTCGTCCGTGGAGCGTGGAGCGGTGCGGGTAGAGCCAAGAGCGTCGAGCTTTCGTCGCTCCACGCTCCTCGCTCTACGCTCCTCGTTCCTCGCTCTACGCTCCACATCCTGGTATATTTTGCAATGCTGGGCTTTGGCTTCCTGTTCATCGAAATTCCGTTGGTTCAGCGGCTCATCCTTTTTGTCGGCAAGCCAGTGTATGCGCTGGCGGCTGTGCTGTCTGGGCTGTTAATGTTCTCCGGGCTGGGCAGTCTACTTTCACGGCGAGCGCCCTGGCGCGGCGCGCTGGCGGTGCTCGCCATCGTGTCGCTGGTCTATCCGATTTTGCTGCCAGTGTTGTTCAAATCGGCGCTGGGGCTGCCTCTGATGCTGCGCTTTGTCATCGGCGTGATGTCGCTTGCGCCGCTCGGAGTGTTGATGGGGATTCCGTTTCCAAAGGGAATTGCCTGGCTCGAACATTCATCGCCCGATCTCATCCCATGGGCCTGGGGTGTGAATGGCGCAGTGTCCGTCGTCGCCTCGGTGCTGGCGTCGCTCCTCGCGCTTTCGGCGGGCTTTACCGCGGTGCTGATCGGGGGGGCGCTGTGTTACGGTGTGGCGCTGATCGTGGTCAGTCGGCCATGATCATTATCTCACCAGCGGCACAAAGGCCACTCCGCCCAGGTTCACCGCTGTGAGGTCGTCACCCTGGCGCGTGAACTGCCAGAGCGTCTGCCAGCTTCCCTGTGGGCCGATCGGGATCACCAGCCGCCCGCCGTCCTTGAGCTGCTTGGTGAGCGGCTGCGGAACGTGATCGGGCGCCGCGGTGACGATGATGGCGTCATAGGGCGCGTGTTCCTCCCAGCCAAAATATCCGTCGCCCTGCTTCACTTGCACGGCATACCTCAGCTTTTTCAATCGCTCGTCGGCGGCGCTGGCCAACTCGGAGATGATCTCCACCGAATACATCTCCACGCCCAGGTGCGCCAACACGGCAGCCTGATAGCCGGAGCCGGTGCCGATTTCCAACACCTTATCACCGCGCTTGACCTTGAGCTTTTCCGTCATCAAAGCCACAATGTACGGTTGGCTGATGGTCTGCCCGTAGCCGATGGGCAAAGGGTGATCTTCGTAGGCCTGGTCAAGATAGTCTTGCGGGACAAACAGGTGGCGCGGGACGGTGTTCATTGCGTCCAGAACATCGGGGGCAGCGACGTCACGGCTCTGTATCTGAGACACAACCATCTCCTTGCGCAACTGCGCGAAAGGGTCGGATACGCCGGGTGAAGGGGAGACAACACGCTGGACTGCCGGCATCGTCGTGACGGGCGTCACGACGCAGCCGGCCGCCGCAATGGCAAGTATGAGTAGCCAGGTCCGCATAGCCTGTCCTCCTCTCTCGAAATCCCGCCTATTTCATTATACCGCTGATGTCAAGTGCTCGCTCGCCCAAGGTCACCCGGCGCAGCTTTTCAAACGGGCTTGTTTCGATTATACTTACGTTGCAGGACAAATCCCCCTCTATTTGTCTGTGCCCTCTTGTGCGCGTGGAGAATCCCTATGAATGATCGAGAAAAGACAGAACGGCAGTGGGCGTTCGAATTAGCCGAGCTGCGCGGGCGGGTGGCAGAACTGGAGCGATTGGAAACAGAACTCGCGCTGACTCATCAGCGTCTTGAGCAGCGCAACCGGCAGTTGGCCCGGATTTTGGAATCCGCCACGGCGTTGCGTATCAACCTGGGCCTGGATACGCTGTTGCAGGAAATTGTCCAGTCTGCTTTCAAGTGCCTGGACTTCAGCGTAGTGGTCTTGAACCTCGTCCACAAGGACACCCAACAGATGCGCGTGTGTGCCCACGTCGGTCTAAGTGAGCAAGGGCAGCAACTCTTGGACGGCGCCACCTACACCTGGGATGATATCGCTCAATTGATGCAAGAGCGTTTCCGTGTGGGCAATTGTTATTTTATCCCACACGGTGCGTTCAATTGGGAGCAGGATTTCCATGGGCCGGTGGCCGTCGTCCCCGGCCCTGAAGGCCAAGACCTTTGCCTCGATGGTTGGCATCCTGACGACGTGCTGATTGTTCCCATTGAGCCGCGCCCGGGGCAGGTCGTCGGCGTCATTTCGGTGGACCGCCCGCTGGACGGGCGCCGCCCGACGCCGGAGACGCTTCAGGCGCTTGAGGTCTTTGCCAATCAGGCTGCTATCGCCATCGAAAATGCCCGCCTCTATGACCGGCTGCAAAAAGAGCTGGCCGAACGCAAGCAGACAGAAAGGGAATTGGAAGAACAACGGGCCTTTCTCCGGCAGGTGATAGACATCAACCCAAGCTATATCTTTGTTCGAGACCGGCAGGGTTGCATCACGCTCGTCAATCAGGCTGTGGCCGAGTCATTTGGCACTCAGCCCGAAAACATTGTCGGTAAGACTGTTGCCGACTTTCACGATAGCCCAGAAGAAGTGGAGCGTTTCCAGCATGAAGATATCCAGGTGATGAATTCCCTGCAAGAGTTGTTTATCCTCGAAGAACGAGTCACAAGCGCGCAGGGCGAGCCGCGTTGGCACCAGACAGTCAAGCGTCCACTGGTAGGACGCGACGGAACCGCCAATCAGGTGTTGTGTGTCACTACGGACATCACCAAGCACAAGCAAGCCGAGGAGTCGCTCCAACGCAGCGAGGAGCGTTATGCGCTGGCTCAGCGAGCAGCTAACATCGGCAGTTGGGATTGGGATTTACGGACCAATGCTCTGCACTGGTCCGAGCAGATTGAGCCGATGTTTGGATTTGCCCGCGGAGAATTCGGCGCGACCTATCAGGCGTTCTTTGAACGTATCCATCCAGACGACCGTCAAATGGTCACAGCTTCGGTTCGGACCTGCATTGAAGGAGGCAAAGATTACGCTATCGAGCATCGCATCGTCTGGCTTGATGGCACAGTGCGCTGGGTGGCGGAGACGGGCAATGTCTTTCGGGACGAGACCGGCAAAGCGACTCGAATGCTGGGTGTCGTTCAAGACATCACAGATCGCAAGCGGGCCGAGGGGGCGCAGCGGCAATCGCATCTGGAGCTGCAGGCACGCAACGAGGACCTGGATGCCTTTGCCCACACCGTGGCGCACGATCTCAGGAATCCGTTGTCGCTCATCCTCGGCACTGCCGAGGCGTTGGAAAATGACCGTGCCGATTTGCGACAGGAGGAATTGGAGGGTTATCTGCATTCCATCGTGCACAACGCACTCAAGATGAATAACATTATTGACGAGCTGCTGCTGCTGGCCGGGGTGCGCCAGGAACAAGTCGAGCGACAGCCGCTGGATATGCCGGGCATCGTGGCCGAGGCCATGCGGCGGCTGGCAGACATGGCCCGACAGTATCAGGCCGAGGTTGTTTTGGAGCGGCCCGACACTTGGCCGGTGGTGCTCGGTTACGCTCCGTGGGTCGAGCAGGTGTGGGTCAATTATCTCAGCAACGCTTTCAAGTATGGCGGCCTGCCTTCAGCCGCACCGCGCGTGGAACTGGGCGCGACGGCGCGGCTGGACGGTCGGGTGCGCTTTTGGGTGCGCGACCATGGTCCCGGCATTCCACCGGAAGATCAGGCCCGGCTGTTTATTCCGTTCACCCGGCTTGACCAGGCGCGCGCGCGGGGGCATGGCCTGGGGCTGTCCATTGTGCGGCGAATTGTCGAAAAGCTGGGCGGGCAGGTGGGCATGGAAAGCCACGGCGTGTCGGGCGAGGGAAGCCTTTTCTATTTTGATTTGCCCCAGGCGGAAGTGCCTTGATTATACAGGCGTTGCCATCACGATTTGCACATGGTGCGTCCGCTCGTCGCTGAAAATCGGCAGCCGATTCCCGGCGATGGGCTGTCCGTCAACGTCAATCTGCCTGACACCCCGGCAGACATGCCCAGGATTGCGAACCGTGATGACGTAGGTCGCGCCGCGAAACTTGCGGGTGACGGTGAACCCGTCCCAGTTCGATGGGATACATGGGTCAATCGTCAATCCAGAATAGTCAGCCCGCACACCCAGAATCCACTCTGTGATGGCGACGAGATTCCACGCGGCAGTGCCGGTGAGCCACGAGTTCTTGGCCTCGCCATGCGTCGGCGCGTCGCGCCCGGCAATCATCTGCGAATAGACATATGGCTCGCACCGGTGGACGTCGCTCATCGCTTCACGCGCGGACGGATTGATGCGCAAATAGTAATCGAACGCGCGGTCGCCGCGTCCCAGGCGCGCCTCGGCAACCATCACCCACGGATTCGTGTGGCAAAAGATTCCGGCATTTTCTTTATAGCCCGGCGGGTAACTGGAAATCTCGCCGAGATTGAGATAGTAGCGCGTATAAGCCGGCTGATGCAGGACGATGCCGTGCGGCGTGGCGAGATGCTCACCCACCGAATCCAGCGCGCGTTGGGCTTGGCCGGTCTCCAGGCCGATACCCGCCATCACACACATGCCTTGCGGCTCGATAAAGATGCGGCCTTCTTTGCACTCGCGCGAGCCAACTTTGCTGCTGTCGCGGTCATACGCGCGCAGAAACCAGTCGCCGTCCCAGCCGTGCTCGAGTACCGTCTGCGCCATCTCGTCGGCGTGATGTTCGTAAGCTTTTGCTTCATCGCTGTAGAACAAGTGCCGGGCGATACCGGCCATCTCACGCGCGGCCAGCACAAACAGCCCGCCAATAAAGACCGACTCGGCGATAGTCGAATCGCCCTCGTCCGAGTGAGTCTGGAACGATTGCCCCGGCTCTGCGGAAAAGCAATTGAGATTCAGACAGTCGTTCCAGTCCGCGTGACCGATCTGCGGCAGGCCGTGCGGCCCCAACCGGTCAAGTGTGTGGCGAATCGCGCGTTGGAGATGTTCATATAACCGCGTCTCACTTCCGGCCCGGTTGTCATAGGGGACGAGTTCGCCAAGAATCGAACCGTCGCCGGTCTCTTTGAGATACGCGGCTACCGCCAGCGCCAGCCACAGCGGATCGTCGTTAAAGCCGCTGCCGACGGCATCATTGCCGCGCCGGGTGAGCGGCTGGTATTGATGGTACGCGCCGCCGTTCGGCAGTTGAGTGGCGGCCAGATCGAGCAGTCGCCCTCGCGCACGATCCGGCAAGAGGTGCACAAAGCCGAGCAAGTCCTGGTTTGAATCACGAAAGCCCATCCCGCGCCCAATGCCCGACTCGTACAGCGAAGCACTGCGCGACAGATTGAACGTCGTCATGACCTGGTATGGATTCCATACATTGACCATGCGGTTCGTGTGCTCGTCGGGCGTCGCGACGCTGTAAATGCTCAGCAGGTTGTCCCAGTGCGCGCGCAATTCGATCAGCGCCGCGTCGAGCACGGCCGGATCGGTGTAGCGCGCGATGCTGGGCTGGACACGCGTGACGTTCAACTTGCCCGGTGCGGCGAATTTCTCATCGCGCGGATTCTCGGCATAGCCCAGCACAAAGGTGATCTCTTGGCACTGGCCCGGTTCAAGCGAGACGTTCACCTGATGCGCGCCGATGGGCGACCAGCCGTGTGCGATGGAATTTCGACAGCGGCCCTCTTCGACGGCCGCCGGTTTGTCAAAGCCGCGATACGCGCCGAGGAACGCCTCACGCTGTGTGTCAAAGCCTGCCATCGGCGCGGAGCAGACAAAGTAGGCAAAGTGATCACGCCGCTCGCGATACTCGGTCTTGTGATAGATCACACCTGCCGCTTCGTCCACCTCGACTTCGCCCGTGTTGAAATTGCGCTGAAAATTCGTCTGATCATCCCACGCGTCCCACAGGCAGAACTCGACCAGTGAAAACATGGACAGGTTGGCGGGTTGGTTAGTGGGTTGGTTAGTGAGTTTGATGCGCCAGACTTCGAGCGTCTGACCCAGTGGGACGAAATACGTTGCCTCGCACTGGATGCCACGGTAGGTTGACGTGATGCGCGTGTAGCCCAATCCGACGCGGCATACGTAGGTATCGAGCGATTTGCGAACAGGCTGCCAGGCCGGCGACCAAAAGTCTCCATCACTCAATCGCAAGTAAAGTGCACGACCGCCCGAGTCGGCAGGCGCGTTGTTGTAGCGGTAGCGAATCAGTCGGCGCAAGCGCGCGTCTCGATAGAACGAATAACCGCCGCCGGTATTGGACAACATCGCAAAATAATCTTCCTGCCCAAGATAGTTGATCCAGGGCAGAGGTGTGTCAGGGCGCTGAATCACGTATTCGCGCGCGTTGTCGTCAAAGTAACCGTATCGCATCAGTCCTCCAATCCATTTCGCGCAATGACCTGCGCATACCACTTGGCGCTGTCTTTGAGTGTGCGCTGTTGAGTGGCATAGTCTACATGCATCAGGCCAAAGCGTTTGGAATAGCCATTCGACCATTCAAAGTTATCCAGCAGCGACCAGACAAAGTAACCGCGCAGTTCAACGCCGTCGTTCATCGCCAGCCGCGCCTGCGTAAAATGATCCTGCAGATAGGCGATGCGGCGTGGATCGTGTACGCAGCCATCGGGGCTGACCTCATCGGCAAACGCAGCGCCGTTTTCGGTGATGTAAATCGGCGGCGGAGCGTAATCGCGCATGATGCGCACCAACATTCGCCGCATCGCGGGCGCGTGAATCTCCCAATCCATCTCGGTGTATTCCGAACCGGGGACGGGCTTGATGACTTGGCCGTTCTGGACGACGAGGCGCGAATACGTGTTGATACCGAGAAAGTCGAGTCGCTGCGAAACAAGCGCCATATCGCCGGGGCGAACGTCGGGCGCTTTATCACCGTACATTTGCAATGCTACCGGAGGATAGCACGCGCGGAACAACGGGCCAAAGAACCACGCGGGATAAGTCTGCCACATCATTTCGGCAAAGGCGCGATCCTCTTCCGTGTCGGTCATGCAGTCGATAGGCCATGCGTCAATCACGATGCCAAGATTGAGCCTGGCATCAATACCGCGCATTGCCTGTACTGCCATGCCATGCGCGACGAGCAAATGATGCGCGACCTGCACGGCAAGTTTCTCGTTCCGCAAGCCGGGCGCGTGCTCGCCGCTGTGATGCCCGGCAAAGGCTATTCCCATGGGCTCATTGAAGGTAGCCCAGTGACGCACGCGGTCGCCCAATCGGCGCGCCATCAGCGCGGCGTAATCTGCAAAGTAGCCGCACATATCGCGATTGCCCCAACCGCCGCGATCCTGCAACGCTTGCGGCAAGTCCCAGTGGTAGAGCGTGACGAACGGCTGGATATTCGCCGCGAGCAGCTCGTCCACGAGCCGGTCATAGAAATCGAAACCTGCCGGGTTGATCGCGCCCCAACCGTTCGGGATGACGCGCGGCCAAGAGATGGAAAAGCGATACGCTTTCAGGCCAAGTTGGCGCATCAGCGCAACGTCTTCGCGGTAGCGATGGTAATGGTCGCACGCGACATCGCCCGTGTCGCCATCGCGGATTTTGCCGGGCGTGTGAGAAAAGCGATCCCAGATGGATTCGCCCTTGCCATCCTCGTTCCACGCGCCTTCGATTTGATAGGCTGCCGTCGCCGCACCCCAGAGAAAATCGGAAGGAAAGGTTACAGGTTCCGCCATCAGATTTCCCCCCACAACTGTCGAGTCAACTCGTCGAGTTGACCTCTTTGGATCACGCCCAACGGGGTCTCTGGCGAATTGGACGAGTTCGTGTCTTGATTCTCGATGATGAGCACTGTGGCATCCTGGTTGAGTGTGTGCGTGTGCCAGCAGCCGCGCTTGACGTTGTAGAGCTTCATCGGCTCCATATCCTGCGCGTGAATCTCCGTGACATACTCGGCGCCTTGGCCGATGAAGAGGATGCAACGGCCCGCTAGCAGGACGAAAACTTCGTCCGTCTTGTCGTGCCGCTGCATCTTGCCGAGCCTTTGCGGCAGCAGCTCGTCAAAGCGCAAGATCGCCACACGCCACGCGCCAGAGTCAATCATCGGCGCATAACCAATGCCGGTGTACTCGCGGACTTGCAACAGGGTTTCTGAAATAGACATGACTGGCTCAATTCTGGAGTGCAGACCTCAGCCTGCAAATGCCATCAGTCTGAAGGCTGCACTCCTGGGTCTGGATAAAACTAGAGTTTCGCCAAATCGTCGTTGATCGAACGCAGCACCTCAGGCGTCAAGATGTTGGGGGCGAAAGCAGCGATTTCTTTGAGTGTCATATTCCAGGCCATCTCGATTTGCGGATCGCCCAGGTATGCGCCAACATATTTTCCCAGCACGGCTTTGCCGCCTGCATCTCTGAGCAAAGCCCTGAGCGGCAAGCCAACATGCAATCTGGCAGTCTTGACCAGGCCGGGTGCTACCCCGCCCTTGAAGTTAAAGCGCGCCGTCAGCCGAATATCGCGCGACGATGCGCCGACCAGCACATCGAACTCGCCCGCTTCGGCCACCCAGCCTTTCACCGCCGGGTCGTAGTAAGAAAGCGATTCTTCATCGAGCGAGAGCGTGACCGTCTTGATCTCGCCTGGCTCGAGCGAGACTTTAGCAAATGCCTTCAGTTCCTTTTCAGGGCGCACCAGTCGCGATTTGACATCGTGCACGTACACTTGAACGGTTTCCTTGCCGGCGCGATTGCCTGTGTTCTGCACGTCCACGCTCACGCGAATCGCATCGCCTGTGGCATCCACCACAAGATTGCGGTACTCGAACGTCGTGTACGACAGGCCATAGCCAAACGGGAATAACGGGGCGATGTCCTTTTTGTCATAGTAGCGATAGCCGACGAACAACCCTTCGCCGTAATACACTTGGCCGTTCTCGCCGGGATAGTTGATGTAAGCAGGATTGTCTTGCAGACGCTTGGGAAAGGTCGTCGGCAGTTTGCCGGACGGATTGACGTCGCCGAACAGCACATCGGCGATGGCATGGCCGCCCTCTTGACCGGGATACCACGCCCACAGAACCGCTGCCACTTTATCCAGCCAGTTCATGCTGAGCGGCGAACCGGCATTGATCACGACGATCGTGTTGGGATTGGCCGCCGCCACTTGCTCGATCAGCTCGACCTGCTTGCCGGGCAGTTCCATGTCAGGCCGGTCAAAGCCTTCGCTTTCCCATTCGTGCGTCAATCCGGCAAACACAATCGCCACGTCCGATTGGGCCGCCAGGTTGGCCGCCACCTGAATCGAGTCCGCTGGGGTCTGGGGTATGCAACCAAGCCGCAGATTGCGCCAGCGCGGGCCAGGTTCGACGGCAAACTCGATTACGAGTTCGTGTGATTGACCCGCAGCCAATTCGATTTCGGCAGTCTGGGCGTTCTCTCCAATCCCCAGGACACCCTCAAGGGGTGCAGCGGGGCTTGCGCCCCAGAGATTGATGACCTGTTGCTCATCAATGAACAATCGCCCCTTGCCCATGCAAGCCAGACTCAAGACATACGTTCCGCTTTCAGGCGCGGTAAAGGCGCCAGTCAATCGGACGGAAAAGTTGTTCGGCTCGACGTGCGGCAGCGTGTCGCCGAACCACACCAGTTCCATCTTGCGCGTCACGTCGGTGTGAACCGGCTCGCCCGCGAGCTCCCGATTGGCGAAATACTGCAAGGTGAGACCGTTCGCCAGCCAATTCGCATCGAACAGCGGCGGATGCCGATGAATCGTGCAGCCGAGCGCATAGCGCACGTTCGTTTCGCCCGCCCGACGCTGGATGCCTTGCAGCGGCGGGACGACGTAATGCGGCGAGACACGAACACTGCCGCCGCCCATGATAGACGCCCACATGGCGTTTTCGCCAATCACCGCGATGGACTTGTTCTTGTCAACGTCGAGCGGAAGAAGGTTGTTGTTCTTGAGCAACACGATGGCTTCGGCGGCAGCCTGGCGTGCGAGCGTGTGATGCTCGGGCTTGTCCATCGCGCGCTCGGGTTGCAGCTCGGGCTGGTCGAACACGCCTGCTTTTTCGAGTGTGCGCAGCAAGCGGCGCACCTTGTCGTTGATGTGTTCTTCGCTCACCCGTCCCGACTTGACGGCTTGTAGTGCGTGCTCGCCCATCCAGCGCGCCGGGCCGGGCATTTCCAAATCGAGCCCGCTCTTGGGAACGTCAGGCGTGTAGGTGCCGTACCAGTCGGACATGACGATGCCGTCAAAACCCCACTCGCCTTTGAGGATATCGAGCAGCGTGTAATCATTTTCGCTGGCGAACGTGCCGTTGACGCGATTGTAGGACGACATCACGGCCCAAGGCTTGGCCTCTCGAATGGCGACCTGGAACGGGCGCAGATAGATTTCGCGCAGAGGGCGCTCACTTACTTTTGAGCTGATGGACTGGCGCTCGAACTCGGAATCGTTGCAGACAAAATGCTTGATGCACGCGCCCACGCCCTGACTCTGCAAGCCGTTGATGTACGCCACGGCCATGCGGCTGGTGAGATACGGGTCTTCGGAAAAGCACTCCAAGTTCCGACCCGCGATGGGCGAGCGGTGAATGTTCACCGTCGGCGCCAGCAGAATGTGTGCGCCTTTGGATTTGGTTTCTTCGGCCAAGGCTTTGCCCACACGCTCGACGAGCTCCGGGTTCCATGTTGCGCCCAGCGCGCTTCCGCCGGGGAAGCAGGCCGAGGTCGGCGCGCCGGGTTCATCGGCGCCGCGCGCGCCCATCGGCCCATCCGTCGTTTTGATGACGGGGATACCTAATCGCTGGACGGGCACCGTGTGCCACTGGTCTGCGCCCGCCAGCAGGGAGACTTTATCTTCCAAGGTCATTTGAGAGACTAGGGCTCTAGTTCTGTCGCTCATGTTTTCTCACCTTTCTTTCAGTGTCACTTCAAGACGATGTAATTGATCAGCCGCCAATGTTGCGATCGTTTCTCTATCAAGGTTGACCCCGTTCAATTGTCGCTTAAACGGCGCACGCTTGCCGTCGATTTGGACCGTCTCAATCCGATACGCGCCGTAATCAAGCCTGGCTGGATTATGATAGACCACTTGCACTTTTTTGCCAGCAAACAAGGTTTCGACATTGGCAAAACCCTCTTGGTTGAATTGCTCCTTCACCAGTTTAGGCTCAAATGCCAAATTGCCCAGCTTGCCTTTGACGCCGAAAGATTCATTCAACAACGTCAACAAAAGCCAACTTGCTGAGCCAGTCAGAAACGGATACGCGCCTCGTCCCCTGGCATTGATGTATTCGGGAATACCGGGGTAGATGCGACTGACTTTAAAATCCTGACAATGTCGGTAGATGCCGTCCAGAACCTTGTAGCCTTCGTGTACCAGGCCTCGTCGGTACAGCGCGTTGGCATACATCACCGTCATGTGGCTGAACGCCGCGCCGTTTTCCTTCGTCCCGAACGCAAAACCAAAACAGCGTCCCAGATTCAGCCGCATCTCGCCAAAATTCGTGTTGAGCCGGTAGCCGCCGACCTTCGGGTCGTAGAGGTAATGCTCCACTGAGCGCACGATGTGACGGGTTTGCTCGCCGGTCGCGATGCCGCCCATAAGCGTAAACACCTGCCCCGGCAGCGTCATGCGGACGCCGTTAGGATGATCGCCTTCGACGCGCGCGCCGTCGTTGTCATAGTAGCCGTTGAACCACTCGAAGCCATCGCCGTTGCGAATCCATTCCTGCGTACGAAGGTGATTGTAGAGCCAATCCGCTTTGGCGGCAAGGTCTTGCGACAGGTCACGTACAGCAACACGCGTCTTGTTGCCAGAGATTGTGTGATGGCAACTCGCAAAATAGTCACGCAATTGTTCCTGCTTCGCCTCGACCGATTCGTAATCCACTCGCGCGGCCAGCGTGTCCAGCAACAGCATCAACTCGGACGCAAGCTCGACGTGCGTGACGCCTTGCTTTTCCAGTTCAAGAACGAGCTGGCTCAGCTCACGCAGGTTGCTGGCATACAGCGCCGTAAAGGCCACGCTCTCGCCTTTTTCGGGCGCCATGTCCATGCCGTCGTTCCAGTCCGCGTCTTCCAGCTTGATGTTGTTGCCGAAGGGGCCGACGTTAAAGAACGCCGTCAGGTGCTGGATAAGCATGTGCTCCAGCACCGTGCCGTGATACACCTCGCCAGATTCCGCGCGCAACAACGTGCCCTGCTCCGACGTCCACGCTTCGTCAATCCCGCGCGAGCGATTGATGTGCTGATCTTTGAAATAGGTTTGCTCGCGAAGCAGGAAGGCGAGGTCGCCGCTCTGGTTAATGTAAAGCTGCGTGGTCAGAAACGGCCACGCGCCGTGATCCATCCAGATGCGCGCGATGTTGTTGCGGTCGGCCAAAAACTTGCCAGGCTCAGAGCCGATGATGGTCGCGTTGCTGCCATCCATCCGGACGCCGCCGTAACTGCTGAACAGCAAATCGGGTACCTGGTCGGGTTCCATCATCAGGAGCGCGAGACAGTCCTGCCACAGATCGCGCCAGCCGCGTCCGCCACGTCCATAGTCGTGATACGGCAGGAACGAATTTCCAAACAGACGCCGCAGAACGGGTTGAAGCGTCACCCACTTGAGCCACAGGTCAAGCTGCTTGTCGCTGGTGTGGAAACTGAGCGTTTCCAATTTGCTTTGCCAATGCGCCTCATTGCGCTGAAACCAATCGTCAAACTGCGCTTTGCTTCCGTAAGCTTTGACCAGATGGTCAGCGTCAACGCCTGCCCGCATCACGGCCAGGATGACGATGTAGGACTTGGACTGTCCGGGCTGCAAAACGGTTTCGCCAAAGCGCAGAGCGCCGATTGCCTCGTAACCCTTGAACTTTTGACCGGCGAAACAAAACGCATCCGAGGGTTTGACGACAGCTTCGGGCCATTCGAGGCAACCGCCTTCACCTATGAATTCTTCGAGGATGGGGCAAAAGCTTTGAGGGGGTGTGCCATCGCCTTCCACGCCCAACACGCCATACGTAACAAAGTTGGGATGATGTCCGCGCTCATCGAACGAGAGGGTAGGGCGCACCAGGACGCCATAGATATGAGTGGTGATGCGATGTAGCAGTGACGTGACGTGGCGATGGTCGCGCAGGTTGTCGGCCGAGCGACCATAGATCGGAATCGCCGTCGTAGGAATGACCGTCATCGGACGATGGGTGATGTTCGTCAAGGTGACGCGCATCAACTCAGCTTGATCGTCGCTTGGCGGTACAAAGTTGGTGATCTCGGCGCGCAGGCCAATTTGCGGCGACTCGCGCGTGATCTTGTGCCAAAGGAAGCCTGCCTCCAGCGTGACGCGCTCTGCATCGGCTTGCGCGATTTGTGGCGCAGAGTTGCCTGTCGCCGACCACGCGCCTGTGCCCTCGACCTGTACCCAAAAGTTGCGCGCCGGGCGCGAGTTGTGCAAATCCTCGACCGAGACGGGCGTCGTCAAAAAACTGTTCTGGCCTGTCTTGATGTCGCCGTGCAGCGTCGGTGTAATGGCCGACATCAGGCCGGCTTCGTTGACGAGTGGAAAATAGAGGTAACTCGTCTTGTGCGGGTCGGGCAACACGAAACTGCCGGATGCCTCCGCAAAGCGCCAATTGTCCGTCATGCCTGTGCCTCATAGTGTGCGTGGATCGTTTTCACCTGACCCGCTCGCACCATCGCCGCGCAAGGAGCGCCGATGACCCCACCTGCGAGTTCCACAGTTTGTCCGTCTAGAGTTTCGAGCGTTAGCTTGTCAGCCAGGTCACCCATCAAGTCTCGCCGCTGGGGGTTATGGTGGACCACCGTACAGCAGCCCAGGAATTTGCACGACACCGTTCCACCTTCATCAAACAACCAGCCTGGGAGGACAGGTCGGAAAGCGAGAACAAGTTGACTGTCTTGCACAAAGAACGGTCGCTCGCCCGCCATCATCATGTTCCAGATGCTCAGGAACTCGGCGGTCGAGCCGGACAGCCGCGCCACGAAACCGCGCCCATGCAGTGATTCGTCGGGGTGCGCGCTGCTGACGATGAACGACGAGTTCTCCAGCGGACTGCGCCCATAGACTTGCGGATCCTGAAACGGAATCAAAACGTTCTGCAGCTCTGAAAAGAATTCCGGGTAGAGCCTGGCCTTCAAGACCTCAAGCAGATACTTGAATTCCATGTGCAGCCAGATGGATTCATTCTCCAGCCAGCCGGGCGTGAACGCCTGCGCCCGCCCGAGGTCGTGAGGCTGATCGGCTAGAGAGGCGTTGACCTTGTACATCTTGAGTTTGCGGTCGTACAGGTCGCTCGCCTTGACCTGCGCGTACAAGCGCCGGGCGGCCGTCGGGTCATGTTGAAGCTTGAGAAATCTCACGGGGCCTTCGAGGAAGAGTGGCAGCACTGCCGGCTCGAATCGCCTGGCTTTGATGCCGGGACGGCCTTGTGCGTCGCACCGGGGCTGACCTTGCTCATCTTTCAGAATCTCGTGCTCTTTGATAGAGTAGGTGAAATAGGCAGGCGGCAGTCCATTGTTGAATGCGAGCGCGCGGTCAATTCCGTGCCGAACCTTTTCTCGCATCAAGCTCAAGATGCGCGCCAACTCTTTCAAGCGGATCGGCTCAGTGCGCCCGTCGAATCCAAACCGGATTCTTTCTCGATAGGCTTCACGTTCGTCGGAGACTGCCTCCCAATACACAAAATCGCGGTCAGGGTTGGTAGAGCTGTTGTATGCTTCTGTATGCTGGACGAGATGCACCAAGAGTTTATAGACCTCGGCTGGCAATTCAACCGGGCCTTGCTCTTTCTGATGCAATACCGGAAGCACAAAATCCAGCAGCCGCGCCAACTCGTAGGTCTCCGGCATCGAAGAGCCGAACAAGCCGGGCAAACCGTTGAGCGCATCGTACCAGCCAGGCCTGCCCGCTTCCATCTCGACGCCCATTCCGAATGGATCGAGCGTGGCGAACTTGACTCCAGCCAGGCAGACAAGTTTAGCGAACAGGGTCGTGCGATAGATCTCGCCACGCCCACGTGCTGTCCGCACGAGGTTGGGCGACTCGGCGCGCGACGCAATCAGAGCGGCCTTTTCTTGGTCGTGAACGACGGCATTGAGCTGGCGCGGCTCACCCTCCACGAGCACGTATCGTTCCGAGCGTGGTTGCACGACGGCGGGACTGTCGTAAAAAGAATAGTGCGGCTCGCCAAAGAGCAACTCGTCTTGCTTGTCGGGATAGATGGCGAGGTAGCTTTTAATCAAGTCGAGGTTGTAGGTCCAGTGGTCAACCCAGTAGCCTTCGCCAAAGGCCGCTTCAAAGCGCGGCTCCGCAAGCGCCAATACGCGAGAGAGAAATTCATCCGTTGTGACCTTGAGCTTTATCTCGTGGTCGAGCACGTGCTTGAGCAACTGGCCGGGCGTAAAGGCGCGAGCGAAAATCCTTTCAAGATTGTGCGGCTGCTCCACCCAATCGAACACAGCCGCTTGCCGAGACGGCGGAATCGAAAACCGGCTGCCCTGAATGACGAGTGGATTGTAGCCATCGGCCTGAATCAGGTTCATGAACGAGACGACGTTGTAATCGCCGATGCGCGGATTGAGCCACACGTCATCGCGCCGGTTCTGATTCACATCACGATAGTTGCCGTTGCCTTGCGAGTAAGGTTCGGCAGCCTGGAAGAAAGTGTTATAGTCTCGTTCCAAGTCGCCGTGCTTGCGAGAATAGATATGATAGACGACGGGCCGCTCGGCGTCTCCGAGCAACACAGGCCATCCGCCGCGCATGACGTTATCGAGCAGGTTCTGCCGGCAATAAGCATCAAAGAGCGGCGAACTCGTCTTCGTCGCGACAACGTCGGTGAGCGTGTTGACCAATTCGTTGGCCTCGCGCCGTTTCGATTGGACGTACCCGGCTTGCGCGAGATGCGGCCATTCGGTGTTGAGCGTGTCCACGTTGCGGACATGGCCGATGACGGCGTTGAGCGTCAACGCTTCGCCAGGCGCAAGCTCGAACGCAGCGCCGAAAAATCCGCACGGCGTTTTGCCCGCCGTGTTCTGTCGGCGTTGCGCCAGCTCTGCGAGCGACACCTGCATGAATCCATCAGGATAACTGAACGATGTATCCTGCCCAAAGACCAGCTCGGCATCGGTGAGGGCGGGCAAAAGGCTTGCAGAGCTGATGAACGCTAGATAGAAATGTCCCGCTTCAACTTGTTCGACTTCAGGCTTGTCTTCGAGGCTGAAACGCACGTGGTAAAACGGTATGCCGCGCTCACGATTGAACACATCCATCCAGGCTTCTGCCGTCCGGTTGATTTCCTTGAGCAGCGCATTGTTGACGCCGTAGGGAATGATGACGGGCAGCCCGTCGAGCAATTCGCCTTCGATCGTCCGTGATGAGATGTTCTCAATCGTCACCTGCCGCACGAGCCCGGCAAAATTCTCGTTCGGCAGGATAAAGTACAACACCTTGACTTGCAAGCCGGCTTGTGGCAGTGATTCACGCAGCTCGAGTTCGTTGGGCGCAATGTGCATCGTTTGCTTGCGCGAGGCGGCGCGATGCAACGGAGAGAACGGCTCGTAGAACGCCGTCGAGCCTTTACGCTGAATCTTGACAAAGGTTCGGAAGCCGGTGAAAGGCGTCGTTTGATAGGCCTTGTTCGCCGGTTGAAATTCCATCACCGGCTTGTCTTTGCTCTCTAGGCCAAAGCTGGCGATGGCCTGACCGCGATTGACGTAAAAGACCCAGAGTGGAATGCCCATCAGCCCGGCAATGCCAGGCAGGAAACTGGAGAACGGGCGCAGCGAGGCATAGTCCTCGATGACAAAGCGGCCTGATTCGTCAAAGGTAGTGTTGCTCATCGAGTTCACAGGTTCAATCGGCTCAAGATCGTCTTGGCGTCATCCATCGTTTGGAGCGCACCCAGACCCGCGAAAAGTTCCCACGTCTCGACGTGCATGACCGACTGGCCCGGTTCCAGGCGGCAGAGCGGCCCCAGCGTTTCCATCTCGATGAATCGCTCACTGCAATAGACCTCGGCATTGCAGCCCAGGTCGGCGTGCCACGCGCGTGGCTGTGGCTCAAAGCGCTTGACGAACAAGACGCCTGCCCGCAGATAGCCGACCCAGCCGTGATGATTCATGTAACCGATCTTGAAACCGGATGCTTCGGGACGTGCTTCGATCAGCACCTGCTCGTCGCCGAGGCGAAGGCGCGAATCTTGCCAGCGGGTATAGGGCCACAAGACCAGGTGACGATTCGGCATGACCCCGTCGCTGTCCATCGGCTCAGTCGGCTGAGGCAGAATCGCCACGCCGCCCAGCGGCAGCTGCGTGATGGCCCACGGCGCAAGCTCGATGGGCCACGCGCCACCATTCTTTAGCTCGTGGCTCACCGTCACGGCAGGGCGATCCTCGCGCAGGCGGATCTCCAAGCTTTTGCGAATTGCGGTGACGGGTTCGGGCGGCTGGGACAGGTACACTGCGCCGTCCCGTCCTTCGACTGTCAGGCTGTCGTTATCGGGAACGGACGAACGAGGAATCGCTTCTGGCGCATGCCACAGGCGATGTCCGCCGCGCAAATAGTACTCGCCGTAGGGTGTCGTCCAGTGGATGTCGGGCACTTCGGCCAAGAGATTTTCGTCCGAACCGGCAAGCATCAGACGCACGATGCGCGGTCCTGCATCAGCCAGAAATTCGAGCCGCAGATGTTGATTGCTGATGATGCGAGTGGCTAGTCCGTAAAAGTCGCCGGTCATCACGATTGACACCATTCGCCCATCACTACATTCACCTGATGCGTCCCGCCCTCGAAAATCGGAATGACGTTACCCTCGACGGTCTTGCCGTCCACCGTCGCTGACTTGACGCCTTTGCAGACGTGATGCGGATTCTCGACGGTGATGTGATACATCGCGCCGCGAAATTCGCGCGTCACTCGGAAACCATCCCATGCCCGTGGAATGCAAGGATCAACCCTCAGCCCATCGAAAGTGGGCCGGATGCCAAGGATGTACTGTGTGCCCGCCTGATACGCCCACGAGGCCGTGCCTGAAAGCCAGCTATTGCGCGCCAACCCAAACTGCGGATGTTCATCGCCCAAGATGTTTTGCGCGTAAACGTACGGCTCGCACTCGTATTCTTCAATGCGGTCGTTCTTGGTCGCCGGATTGATCTGGTTATAGTATTCAAACGCGCGGTCGCCATCGCCCATCAATGTCTCGGCGATCATCACCCATGGATTGGTGTGCAAAAAGATGCCGCCGTTTTCCTTTGCCCCTGGCGGATAGGTCGTAATGCCGCCGCGCTGGGGGTCAAAGCCGTTGAACCCTGGCGCGCTGATCTTGATGCCGCTGGGCGTGTTGAGCCGCGCGCGCAGCGAGTCCAACGCCTGGCGCGCTCGTTCGGGCGTGGCAAAGCCGGAGATGACGGGCCACGACTGGCCGTTGATGTAAATCTGCCCCTTGTCGTTCGTGCGCGAGCCGAGCGGCGTGCCGTCCCAGTCCAAGTAACGGATGTACCACTCGCCATCCCACGCGTATTGATTGACGCGCTCTTTCATCTCAGAATAGTACGAAGCGTATTTCTCCGCCGAGGCCGTGTTGCCCAGGTGACGCGCCAGGTCAATCATTTCCAGCAAGGCTTTGCCGTAAAGATTTGCCGTGAACAGCGATTCGGCGCCCTGGCGCAAATTGACTGTGTCATTCCAATCGGCAAAGCCCAACAGCGGCAGGCCGTGCGCGCCCACGTCGCCCCGCGTGAACTCGACGCCGCGCCGCAAATGTTCCAGCACCGTGCCCACTTGGAGCGGCTGTTCGTTCTTGTCCTTCTCGTAAAACGGAATCACTTTATCGAGGAATGTATCGTCGCCCGTTTCCTTCAGATACGCGCACACGGCCAGAATGATCCACAGGTGATCGTCGCTATAGTAATGCGGCAAGTCCTCGCGCTCGAGCGAGTCGCCCTCGCTCGCTGCCATCGTGAGCGGATTGAACTGGTGGTAGGCCCTGCCATCGCGCTTTTGCACGCTCAATAGTTGCTGGATGAGGGCCTTGGCTTCCTGCGGCATCTGCGCCAGCACACCCATCACGTCCTGCGAGCTGTCGCGAAAGCCGATGCCGCGCGCGCCATAGCCGAGCTGGTAGAGCGAAAGATAGCGCGACCAGTTCTTGGTGGTGTGGCACTGGCGCGGATTGTGGATATTCAACATGCGGTTCATCGCTGCGTCGGGCGTTTCGACTTGCAGCTTGCCCAGGTACCCATCCCAGAACTGGGCCAGTTCCTCGAATGCGCGCTCGACATTGCCCTCGTCGCGGAAATACTGGATGCGCGGCAGAGCTTGCTCCACACTTGCTACCTGACCGAGTTGTGTGATGATGCGCCGCGTCTCGCCCGGTTCAAGCACGCCGAGGTGATGCATCAAAGCCGCGATGTTGTCGCCGCGCAAGGCCTGGCTGTTACTCAATTCCGCCAGGTTGTCACCCTGAGCCGCTTCGCGGCGAGGGAGCTCTGCCGTGTGTGGCTGAGATTCTTCGCCGCTTCGCGGCTCAGAATGACAAATCAGGCTGAGCGGCTTGGCCCACGTGCCGTACTCGTTATCGCCCAGGAATTCCTTGCGGTCAGAATCGAAGGACGACACGGGCGCATTCGACGTGAAATAGTTGACGCGGGTGTCGCGCAGCATAAACGGGTACTGGACGAGGATCTTGCGCCCGTCGCTCTCTTCTACGACCCTACTCATCATCGTCTGCGGCACCCAGTCGGCGTTGGTGAGTTGCTTGAGTGAGTCGGGATGCGTATATTCGACGACGGGGATGGCATCCACTTCCACAGGCGCGTCCGAAACATTCGTGATTTTGATGTCGCGGATGACCACCCTTGGGACGTCATGGGTGCTGTCACCCTGAGCGGGGCGAAGGGTCTCTACCTCACCCGACAGAGATTCTTCGTTTCGCTCAGAATGACCGGACCGGAGTGGAACGAAAACCGTCGCCTCGGTTCGGATGCCATAGAACTCGGACACGATGCGCGTATAGCCCAGCCCAACGTGGCACTCGTACAGGTCATACGGGTCGAGTGTCGGGACGAAATACGGCGAAAACACGCTATAACTATCGGATGGGTCATCGGATGGGTCATCGGATGGGTCATCGGATGGGCCATCGGATGGGCCATCGGATGGGCCATCGGATGGGTCATCGGATGGGCCATCGGATGGGT
>CAYGWJ010000448.1:0-4610 GCA_964353405.1 uncultured Anaerolineae bacterium | reverse complement strand
GACCAAGCTCGTCGAGTATGCTCGCATCTGCCGCGTCGAAAAAGTCATGCGGCCTTACCTGGAGGCGCTCCTGTGACCCGTAACGTAGCCGCATCTGTTCGACAGCGTTTGCTCAACAAAGCCCGCGCCGAAGGGAGACCTTTCGGCGAATTGCTGCAATACTTTGCCTTGGAGCGATTCCTATACCGACTGGGGCGCTCGTCGTATTCGAATCGGTTCGTGCTCAAAGGCGCGTTGATGTTCGGCGTGTGGCAAGGGCCATTCTCCCGTCCGACACGCGATGTGGATTTACTGGGGCATGTGGAGCACACCGTCGAGCGTGTCACTACTGTGATGCGAGCCATCTGCCAGCAATCCGTGCCGGAAGACGATGGATTGCGCTTCGATGCAGACAGCGTTACCGGCGAACGCATCGTTGAGGCCGCCAGTTACGAAGGCGTGCGCGTAAAGCTCGTTGCTTATCTTGAGGCCGCGCGCGTCCTTGTGCAGATTGATGTTGGTTTCGGTGATCCATTGGTGCCTGGCCCGAACCCGATTCGCTTGCCGACCATCCTAGAGTTGCCCCCGCCAGAGTTGCAGGGCTACAGCCGCGAGAGCGCGATTGCCGAAAAGTTCCAGGCGATGGTCTATCTCGGAGTGGTCAACAGCCGGATGAAGGATTTCTACGACATCTGGTCGCTTGCGACTCGGTTCGAGTTTGATGGAGCCATCCTGGCGCAGGCCATTCGAGAGACTTTTCGTTCGCGGCAGACAACATTGCTGCAAACCCCAGTCGCTTTCAGCGATTCCTTTACCAACGATCGAGAGAAGCAGGCTCAATGGACTGCATTCATCCGCCGCATCCAGATCGAAAACGTGCCAGTCTCTTTTAGCGATGCTGTGCAAGAGATCAAGACTTTTCTTCAGCCGGTGATTCAGGCGTTGATTGATGAGCAGCCCTTCAGCAAACACTGGTCGCCGGGTGGCCCGTGGGTCTGATGGAAGTGAACGCTCCAGGCTCAAGTTGACGAAGCCAGTGATGTGGGCAGTGCCAAATAACTTTTTACCATCAGTCACCAACCCGTCTCCCCAAGAAGCGAAAATCCACCTTTTCCGCAATCTGTTTCGAGGGCGCGAAGATGTCTATCCCAAACGATTCGAGAGTCTGAAAACGGGCAAAAAGGGATATCAGCCTGTTTGTCGCAATGAATGGGTTAGCGGGATTTGCGAAAAGCCCAGGATTCGGTGCGATGATTGCGCGCATCGCGAGCTTCGGCCTGTCACGGACGATGTTGTGCGAAACCATCTCTTGGGCATGGATCCCCAAGCCAGTTCAGGACGCGACTATACGATTGGCGTCTATCCCATGTTGCCAGACGAGACGTGTTGGTTCCTGGCGGCGGACTTTGACAAAGCTTCCTGGCAACAAGATGCGGGGGCGTTCCTGGAGACATGTAAGCTTTTCGATGTACCGGCTGCGTTAGAAAGATCACGTTTTGTTACAGCACGAGACAGGCATTTTGTCCGCTTCGACCGCCTTCGGCAAAACTGTTGTAGTGGCCTCCTTGATTGCTCGACGCAAAGTGAACACGCTGGTCGTGGTTCATCGCCGCCAATTGCTCGACTAGTGGGTTGAGGCGTTGAGCCAATTTCTCGGCCTTGCGCCAAAAGAGACCGGCCGGATTGGAGGCGGCAAGCATAAGCCGACCATGAAGATTGACGTTGCGATGGTTCAGAGCCTGAGCCAGAAAGGCGTCGTTGACGACATCGTCGGCGAATATGGTCAACTGATCGTAGACGAATGTCATCACATCTCCGCCGTCAGCTTTGAGCAAGTAGTTCGACAGAGCAAGGCCAGGTATCTAACTGGTTCGGGCTTTTTTGTTTTCGGCTTGCGCGGGGTAGCCCGTAGGAGGCGTGCACATGGGACAAGCTGTATAAACGAAAAGGGCCGCAGATTGTCGCCTACGGCCCAAAGTACACAAGTCACCAAAACAGAAAGCGCGGGATTGCTCCCGCGCCTTTGGTCTGTGGTATCATTATTCTGCTTGTGCTGGTTGTGGCACTGGCACTTGGCGAAAAAGGCACGCGCAGGTACGCGGGCACGAGCTGGTCACACGGCGCGACCTGTTGCCCGACGAGCCTGACCATCCGCGCGCCCAGCAGCGTTACTATTAACTGCAACCGGGCAAGCCGGGAAAAAGCACCTCACTTGATCACCCCGGTCTGCTGCAAGCGATACCAGAACAAGAGCGCAAACGACAAAACTCCCCAGACCACCACCGTCAACTGAAGGGGGCGATCCTTGAGGAGCACCTCGTCGGGCGCGGCGGTTTCGCCGCGAATTCGGTTCGGAAATGTCGCCCCCCCGGTGTTGTCAGCACCGAGGAGCGATTTCATTCTACCTCACCTCGCCGGTTTCCAGTCTGCACAAGATTCGACCAGAAGGCAAAAGAAAAGCGCGGGGGGATTCCCGCGCCTTTATTCTGAAAGCGATGCTTGCCTTCCCTTTGTGGCCACCCACAATGCTTGTAGAAAATCTCTGACCGCTTCAATTTGATGGAAAGCCTTTTCCCTTTCTAACTGAAACTTCTCTGGACAATGCGTCCAGTCAGCGTCCTTTCGCGAGTCTTTGAATCCTTTTCGATGCTTGTAGGCGTTTACTGTGCGGCGGATTTCTTCTACTTTTTTAGAGCCGGGCAAATCATCAATGCTGATGTGGTAGTAGCCTTCAATCAGGCGATATAGATCATCCTTTTTCAAGTCCCACACTATCTTGCTGTGCAAGTTCTTCTCCAATGTCTCCCCAGTCCTGCAAGGTTTGTAGAAACTCACTTATCAACTGTAGCTCTTCTTCGTTCGCAGGTTCATCATAGTCGAAATCAAAGAGAAGAGCGCCCGCCGCTATTGAAGGGCGACATCATCTAAATGGTGCACACTTTCGGACAGCTACCACAGCGTCATCGAGTCCAAGAATAGCTGTTTCAGGTCGTCGGCCTGCGCCGCCCGTGGCGATAACTTGGTGACGCGATGCTGTGGCAACGTGCCCGCCACTAGTTGATCTACATCTTCCGGGCCATACCCAACAGCCTTCAGGCCATTCGGCATGGCAGTCTTTCTCATCAGCGCGATAATGGCGCCCGCCAACAGATCGCCAGCATCCTCTGCTCTTGCCTCTGATACTTTCACCCCCATCAAGCTGGCCGCATAGAGATGACGTTCCGGGTTTGCCGCCGCCGTAAAGCGAAATACGGCTGGCGCATTGAGGATTACGGACATCCCATGCGGGATCATTGGGTGATGCGTGGGATACCCCTCCGCTACATAGTCGCGCACCATACCAGAGACCGGGTAGGACATGCCATGCGGCAAATGGACGCCCGCATTCCCAAAACCAACCCCGGCAAAGGTTGCGGCCAGCAGCATCGCGCTCCGCGCTTCGTCATCTTCAGGGTCGTGAAGCGCCCGAACGAGGTTCTGCGCAACCATTTCAATCGCCTGCGCAGACCAGATATCGCTAATGGGGTTCGACCCTTGATAGGCAGGCCGCAGTCGGGGATGTTCGGGCGCTGGTCGCTGGCCATAGGGGAGCGCCGTGAGCGACTCGAGCGCATGACTCAGCACGTCTAATCCGGTACACGCCGCAACCATCTTGGGCAGCGTGCGGGTGTTGTCCGGGTCGATAATACCCATCACCGGTCGCAAGGCACGATGGGCAATGCCCGTCTTGGCGTGCATCTCCAAGAAATCGAAAATGGCAACCCCGGTCGTCTCGCTGCCCGTTCCGGCGGTGGTCGGAATGGCAATCAAGGGCTGTAGCCTGCCGGGTACCGGACGCCCCTCGCCAATGGGTGGATTCACGTAGGCCAAGAATTCCGCCGGGTAGGTGGCGTACAAATTCGCAGCCTTTGCCGTATCCATACTCGAGCCGCCGCCGACGGCAACGTATCCTTCAAACTGACCCTCCGAGGCAAAGCGGATCGCTTCTTTGAAGGAGGCATCGGTTGGCTCGACCCGCACCTGATCGAACAGGACCGCATCGATCCCAACGGCTCGTAACGCTGCGAGCGTCACAGCAACGGGTTCGCTGTTTGCCAGGTTAGGGTCGGTGACGACCATGGCCCGTTTTACGCCTAGCTGCTGCATGTCGTGCCCAACCTCACGGGTCACGCCAGGCCCAAACTTGATGCTGGACGTATCCATGGTAAAAGCAGTCTCAAGTATCATGATCGACCTCCATCAAAGCGCCTCAGCCCTCGCCGGCCGTTTATTGGCCGGTTGTTCTTGCACTAGACCATCATCTCACAGTCAGGCGGCCGTCGCGGTAGGACGGCCACGCGAAGCGGCCCAACCGCCTCCGCACTGTTCGGAAGTGGCGGGGCGATCAGGGCGTATTTCTGCTCGCAGGTTCATGAACCAACTTGTCCACTGTCTTACCCGTAGCGAGATGAACGTCCACAAGGTAGGAGATTGCGCGGAATATCAAGAACTGCATTCGATTCCAAGAGACTACTCTGCCAACCCAAGCTAGCAGAGCAAACAGGAGAAATCTCGCACGCCCGCTAAGTGCCAAGCTGAGGAAAATCGCTTGGCATGGAAGATTATAGCCCTGCCACGCCTGTTGTCAAATT
>CAYGWJ010000447.1:0-8034 GCA_964353405.1 uncultured Anaerolineae bacterium | reverse complement strand
CAACTCACACTGATAAATCGTGGGCGATGTGCGGTAGAGATCTTTGGAGGTTCTCATGTTTTCCTCGCTGCCGGATAAGATGGGTCTAGTCTGCCACGATGCCCCCGATTGTCAAGTCAAAGTGAGTTTTGCGCCATTGCGTGTTTTTACCTTGTGCCGGCCGAGATTTTGTCACACCTGCGGTCCGGATGTCGCTTTTGCTTGGACTCTGAGACTGCTAAAACAAAAAAGGGTGTGACCAAAATCAGTTGGTCGTCTGCGTAGGGGCAGGTCTTGTGCCTGCCTAGATGCGGGCAACCACGAGGGTTGCCCCTACGCCACAACCAGATTTCGTCGCACCCAAATATAAAGACCTGCCGCCGGGGACAGGTCTTGCGAAACCGTGGTAGGGTAGGGCGATGCGCCTTTTTGCCTACGCCACGCTATATCCAGTTTACCATTTGTCGTAAGCGCCGCTCATCTTGCGGTACTCGATGAACGGTTCGTTAATCTGTTTGGCGATCAGCATGATCTGGCACGCTTCTTCCAGCGCGGGCAGATCGTCCACGCCGCACTGGGCGCCGAACGCCCACGTCGTCTCAAACTCGGGGCCTTCGCCTTCGACCTTGTCCGTCTTGCTGATGCGCGTGAAGCCGATCGGGCATGCCCAGCACGCCGAGTTTTTGACGATATTCGATTTACCTCCCTGGTTCGTTGTCAACCAAGTGACCGGGCCACTCGGCTGATCGTCTTTAGATTCTCCAGGGGGGTGCGCAGTGGCACAGCACACTCGGGGCCGACCACCCTGACTCCCGACTCGATAGCATAGCGGGTTTGTTTCTCTACGCTGTCCGGCGTGCCCACAAAGAGGACCTCTGGATTGTTAATGTTCCCCACGAGAGACAATCGGTCGCCGACGGCTTTGACCGCAGCCAGCGCGTCATTCTTGGAATCAAAGTGAAAAGCGTCAAAGCCGACGTCGGCAATGTAGCCCATGCGGTCGAGCGTTTTGCCGCAAATGTGCAGGATAACCGGACACCCCAGCTCTTGCAGAATCTCGCGATGCACAGGCGCGAGAAAATCGCGATACATGGTGCTCCGCACCAGGTCGCCCGTGGCGTGGTCGGCCAGACAGAGCACATCGGCTCCGGCCGCGATCTGAGCTTGGCCGAACGTAATTGTGACCAGCTTGAGCCGCTCCAGGAAGCGGCGCACCTTATCTGGATCGTCCAGTGTCTCTATCAAAAACGGCTCTAGCCCGTGGAGAAGGTATGCAAGCGTCCATGGCCCCATCACCTTGCCGATGATCGCCACACGAGCGCCATACTCACGACGCAGGATCGAGATAGCATCGAGCACGGTCCGGGTGGAAGCGCGCTCTAAAAAGTCGGCGGGCATGTGGACTTGCTCTGGCTCCTGCCAGGGATGAGTCCGCGCGACCGGCATCATGTCCACCGCGCCCCAGTCAATCTCGGCGCCCAGCGCGGCGGCCTCCTGGTCAACGCTGAACACCGGCATGATGGCGTCATAGCCCAGGATCTCAAAAGCGCCGGCAGCCAGTCGGGCCATCTTGGCCGCGTCCAGGTGCACTTCCGGGAAATAGGCGCCGGTGAGCTCCATCTGCTCCACGGTGGCGACGGACACCGGATTACCGACTGGTGTGCGATCAACCCGTCCGCCCAGTATACCTGCCAAGAATCGCCGTTTGGGAGTCATCATTCTTCTAGCGTGACCTACCCTCGCCTAGACAGTTCCCGCTGTTCCTGGTCGCGGATGTCGTCTATAGGCCAAGACTTTAGAGGAAGCCTCGGCGCAGTGGTGTTCATCCGCCACAGTGGGCCAGGATAGCGGCAGGTGGCATGTCCGGATCAAGCCGCTTGAGTGTATCCAGGCTGGCCTTGCCTGGCCGAACGCTGTATCCCATCTGAGTATAGAACTTGTTGCGCTCGCGCCGAGAGGGCAGATGCATTTGCGCCCACTGACTTTGATAACCCAGTCCCAGCGCGCGTTGGAGCACGGTATACCCATGGATGAAATGCGCTCCATCCATAAAGGCATTACGCACCGGGGCAAGCTCAGGCGCATCGAAATCGTCAACCAGTTTTTGCCCAAAGGCATTCATTTCGGTGCCGACGTTCAGCGGCAGCGCCAGTTGTTCGGCCAGGCGAACGACCTCGTAAAGCTTTTGCACCTTGAGGCGGCGCGTCTCTGGATCGGCGACGTTCCAGTTGCGGTCGGGGATCATGTTCAGGGCAATTACGCCCGTGCTCATCAAAAGCTCCAACAGCTCATCGATGGCCTGCTCTCCGGGCGATGTGCCGTCCAGCCAGGCGGCGCACGGCAGCGCGCCGCACTCGACGACGAATCGGTTAACCTCTGGTACGGTCGGAAAGGATTCGGGACCGGGGTGAACGTATCCCACGCCGCCGCGCTTGATCAGCTTGAGGCGAATCATGTTTTGGAACTGGGGAGCATCGCCGATGACCTTTGCCACCTGGTCAGGTGAAAGTCTCAGTTTATCGGCCCAGAATCCGCGCGGGTTGGACACCGTTTTCTCGGCAGCGCGCACGTATGCGACGAGCAAATGCCGCTCGGTCGCGTTGCCCGACGGCGTGAGAGGCAGCACGTCCCGGTCATAGTCAACCGCCACCGGATCGAGGTAAGCATTGACACGCTTGACGATCTCCCGGTTACGTTGGGCCGCGCTTTGGCGCATGTTTGCCAGAATAGGGGCCGCGCTCTCAGGGGCCTGGCTGGAAGTGAACCCAATCCCCATGTGGTAGGCGATGCCAGGCTCGCCCGGAGAGTTGATCTCGCGTGTGGCAAATTCGGGAACATAGACTCGCGTTTCGATCCCTGCGCTGCCGCGTATTCCCACCCTATCACAGGCGGTCAGAAACTCGTCTACGCCGTCCAGCACATCAAAGTCCACAATGCCTATCGCACGAAAGCCGCGCCGCCTGGCCAGCCAGGCCAGTGCTGTGGGCGAATGGCCGTAGGCGTTGAACGAGAAAAAAGTGTGGCAGTGCATATTCGCCACGTTCGCTTCTGGTTCGAGCGGAACCATGCCCTGCTCGGCCAACGAAACGAGGCCCGACAATGCGTCGAGGCGGGCATCAAGCGAAAAGCTATCCAGTTCTTTTTCCAGATCGGCGATTTGCGAGTTGATGGGTGACCTCCTTTTGCCCTCTCCTGCTCCCACCCCCCTCTCCCTCTCAAATTTGGGAGAGGGAGGGGGACAGGGGGAGGGTGAGGGAACGTTAGTGCATCTCTTGTCCGCCGGTCACGTTGATGGCCTGGCCCGTCATGTAGCCGGCTTGATCGGAAGCCAAAAAGGCCACGACGTTGCACACGTCGTCGTAGGTGCAGCCGCGCTTCATGGGCACCTGGTCCATGTACTTTTGACGAACCTCTTGCTCGCTGATGCCCCACTTTTTGGCGTACTGCTTGAACAGCGAGTTGGGGCCTTCTGTCCACAAGGGTGAATCGAGTAGGTTGCCGGGGCAGACGGCATTGACGCGCACGCCATACTCGGCCAGCTCGAGCGCAATGCTCTGTGTCAGCCCGATCCCGCCGAACTTGCTCGCCGCATAAGCCGAGTTTTTGTAGCTTCCCTTCTTGCCGGATTTGGAATTGATCTGGATGATGACGCCCTTGCGCTGGGCTTTCATCACCTTGGCGGCGTGCTTGGAAACCAGGAAATAGCCGACGAGGTTCACGTTGATTACGGCCTGCCATTTCTCCGCAGGGAATTCCGTCACCTCTTCTGCGATGAGAATACCGGCATTCGAGACCACGATGTCGAGTCGCCCGAATTCGTCGACGGTGCGTTTGACTGCCGCTTCGACCTGCCCTTCGTCAGTCACATCCACCTTGATGGCGAGCGCTTTGCGATCGGCGCTAGACATGATCTCGCGGGCAGCCAGCTTGGCGGATTCCTCGTTGAGGTCGGCGACGACGACGTGCGCGCCTTCCTGGGCCAGCCGCATCGAGATCGCTTGGCCTAGTCCCTGCCCGCCTCCGGTCACAAGTGCAATTCGATCATGCAAGAGTCTGGTCATTGGATTCAATCCTCTAACATGATACTGAGAAACTCGCGTTCCGCTTCCACCGTCCATTCGCGCCCGTCTTTGAGCTTGGCATAGACGCTCGGCAGCTTGTCCTTCAAATCGGGCAACGCGGTGAGCGGCATCTCTTTGATGTGTGGAAAGATGACGACCTTGCCGGGAAAGACAGTGTCCTTCACCGCGCGCAGGCCATCGCGCGCGGCGGCCAGCGACCCAATCGCCGCCACCGACCGGTTGGGCGAGAGCGCGCCCGATTCCGCTTGCTGAAGCATCAGCCGCAAATCGGCAATCGTGGAAGCCGAGTGTCCAACGACGCGCACCGATTTCAAATAGGTATCGCTCAGATCAAGCTTGGCAGTGGTCCCGCGCCCCACGCCGGCAAAGATGTTCATGACCCCTTTGGGAGCCAAGTAATGGGCGGCGTCCGAGATCACGGCCGGGATCGGAGCCAACACGATGATGTCATCAAAACCGATGATGTCATCAAAGCCTTGCTCTTTGAACCGGGCCATGCCGGCCGCGTAATCATCCTTGCGAGCTGGATTGAGGCAGATGAACTCGATCCCCCTGGCAGCCGCTTCTCCGGCAAAGAATGTGCACAGATCGTCAAGGCGCAAGTCGCTGACGTCGGTGCAGACGATGGTGGCCGGACCTTGGGCGAGTTGGATGGCGCGCTGGACATGCATGCGCCCCATCGGCCCACCAGCGCCGACGAACCACACCCGCCCGCCGGGCTTGAGCGCGGAGCGGGCCGGCACCTCGCTGTAAGCTGCGGCGACGTCGGGGCTGGCGCCGCCCACGTAGAGCCAATGATCATAGTGCACGCGCCCGATGTCTATACTGACCGGGCGGGGAAATGGCGCGTTAGCGAGAATGGCAAAGATGCCATCATCTGCCAGGCGCGGGCTGACCGTCTCGACAATATCTGGGTCGGCCCCCAACAGCACGATGTCGTCTACTTTTTCCACGAGAGGGGAAGCCAAGTCCTGCACGGCAGTGACCTCTACCCCCAAAGCCTTTGCATGCTCCTCCAGCCACCGGGCAAAATCCGCGGGCACATTGGTTAGCAGCAGCCGAGCTGGGGCTGAGGTTGCGTCAAAGCCGTGGCTGATGGTATAGGCCGGTCTGCCGTTGCCGGTCGCGGAAGCTGCCGATCCCCAGGATACGTATGTCGGGCCGACGATCCAGGTCGTGCCACCCTTCTTCAAGGCAGTCCGGTATTGGAGCTGGTAAGCCGCGATGACGCACGCCCACGGCTCGGTCAGGGCACTTTCGGCGTAGCCGGTTTCGGGCTGGACCGGGATGAGATAGTTCCCGTCGTCGCCGTTGAGAATCCGCTGGTCAATCACACCGTATTTCGACAGGCCCCCCTGGATCATGTAACCATAGGCATGGTTGACGCCACCCACATAGATATCGGCCTGAATGATAAAGCGATCCCCCACCTCGTACTGGTCGCGCAGATTTTCGCCCACGCCCACAACCGTCATCGAGACCTCGTGGCCAAGCACAACGGGGTCTTGTTTGATGTCACGGAAAATGCGCGGATGCTCCTGGCCGAGCGAGATGACTTTGATGTCGGAAAAGCACAGGCCACAGGCGTCGTGCCGGACGAGTAATTCATCGGGGCCGTACTGTGGCATCGGCGCCTCGATAGGCCGGCCATCGCGTCCCAGGTTGTCCAACCCAGCACCATAGAGCGGCCACAGACGATTCGGCCCGTTGAACGGCTCGTCGCCTCGCTTGTACTCTGCCAATTTGTCGGCCATTGGATACCTCTCTTTACCACCAAGGCGCCAAGACACACATCACATCCAGAATCTTTGTGTCCTGGCGCTAAAACCTATTCTTTGCCAGCAATAAATTCTTCGACTACGGGAGGTCTACATTTGAGCCGCCACCCAGAGGTATGGCTCTTCAACCAGATCCTTGATGTATTGCAGGAACCGCGCAGCGGGCGCGCCATCCACCAGGCGATGATCAAAGACCAGGCTGAGGTACATGATCTTGCGAATGACAACCTGATCGTCGCGCGCCACGGGCTGTGGCGTAATACAACCTACGCCGAGAATTGCCGCTTCCGGCAAGTTGATCACTGGCGTGAACGCCATCACGTCGTACATCCCCAGGTTGGTGAGGGTGAACGTTCCGCCCGTGAGATCGTCAGGCAGTGATTTGCCGTTGCGCGCGCGGTCAACCAGTTCGCGGAACTCACTTCCGAACTGGCGGAGGCTCTTTTTGTCGGCATCCCGAATGACCGGCACGAGCAGCCCTCGTTCGGTATCAGTCGCCATGCCGAGGTTGACGTGCGCCAGGCGCTCGATCCCCAGGACACGTGTCCCCAGGACACCCTTAAGGGGTGTAGCATCGGGGGCTTGCCCTGAGCTTGTCGAAGGGGTCAGGCGGGCATTCATGTAAGGGAACTGGCGCAGCGCCATCGCCACGATCTTGGCCAGCAGATCGTTGTAGCCAGGCGCAAAGCCCCACTCCTTTTCCACGCGGGCCTTGAGCCGTTCGCGCATCGTGACAAACTCGGTGGCATCCACTTCCATGAGCAACGTCACGCGAGCGGTCGTGTGAACGCTGGTCGCCATCCGATCAGCAATGATCCCTCGCACGCCCTTGAGCGGCACTCGCTCCACGACCTCCACATCCGGCCATGGCTGGAGTGGCGCGGCGGCCGGCACAGCGGCAGGTTGGGCCGCGGACTTGGCGCGTTCCACATCTTCTTTGGTGATCTTGCCGCCCGGCCCGGTGCCGGTCAAGGTGCGCAAATCCATGCCCGCCTCGGTGGCCACGCGCTGTGCCACCGGGGTTGCTTTAGGGAGCCGGCTCAAGTAAGCCAACACGTCTCGTTCGGCCACGCGCTGACCGCCGCCACCCGTGGGCGTCACCTGCACCAGGTCTATGCCTTTGGCCTCTGCCAGCTTGCGCGCCCGTGGCGAGGCAAAGACTTGCCTGGTGGGGGACTCTGACTTGTCCTCACTCTCCGCCACCTGGCCATCTCCGCCCGCCATGGCCGTTGGCGCGCCTGCCGCGCCGGCAGGTTCGGCGAGTGGTTGCCCGGCCGGCGCAAATTTGTCTTCCGGTTTGCCAACGATCGCTACGACGGTGAGCACCGGCACGACGTCGCCTTCTTTGTATGGGCCGATGTGCAAGACCCCGCGCGCGGCGGCTTCGACCGTAAAGAGCGCCTTGTCGGTCTCGACTTCCAGAATCTCTTGCCCCTGCTCGACCTTGGCGCCATCGGCGACCAGCCAGCGGGCGATGCTGGCTTCTTCCATCGTCTGTCCGAGCTTGGGGATAAAGACGTCTTTTGCCATCAGCTCACTACCTTTCGGCAGGCTGCGATGATGCGGTTGACGTTCGGGATCGCCAGGTCTTCCAGCACTTCGGCGCGAGGCACCGGCACGTTCGCCGACGCCACGCGCACCATCGGCGCATCCAGCCAGTCGAAGGCGTGCTCGTTGACCTGGGTTATCACCTCGTTGATAAAGCTCGTGTTCTCATAAGCTTCGGTCACGCCCACCAGCCGCCCCGTCTTTTTGACCGACGCGACAATCGTGTCAATGTCCAGCGGCTTGAGCGTGCGCAGGTCAACCACTTCGACGTCAATCCCCTCCTTGGCCAAAATCTCGGCGGCCTCCAGCGCGCGATAGACCATGCGCGAATAGGTGACGAGGGTCACGTCCTTGCCTTCGCGCTTTACATCGGCCACGCCCAAGGGAATGAGGTACTCTTCTTCCGGCACCGGCCCTTTTTCTTTGTAGAGCATCTTGTGCTCGATGAACATGACGGGGTTATCATCGCGGATGGCCGCCTTGAGCAGCCCTTTGGCATCGTAAGGTGTCGCCGGCATCACGACATAGATTCCGGGGAAATGCGTCCACAACGATTCGAGGCTCTGCGAGTGGTGAGCCGCAATCGCGCGGCCCGCGCCGCCTTCCGTGCGTAGGACCATCGGCACGGTCGTCTTGCCGCCGAACAT
>CAYGWJ010000446.1:0-10763 GCA_964353405.1 uncultured Anaerolineae bacterium | reverse complement strand
CCTAGTGCCCTAGGCCCGCCTACAGGGTACGGAACTGCAAGACTGTTAAGGTACGATATTACAAGACGAAAAGAGATACGATATTACAAGCCCTTACAACGTATCACGTATCACGCATCACCGCTTGGCAATGTTGAGATCGAACCAGCGCAAGAGCGCCTGAAGCACGTCGCGGCTGGGCGAGCGCATCCTCGATGTCTGCGGCACGACTTCGGCCACGCCCTGCTTCTTCCACTTGGCAAACAGACTGTTGCTGTCGGCCATCACGCTCACGTCCGCGTGAACCGGGCGCAGACCATAGTTCACAGCCTTTTTCTGTACGTCAATGCCCAACAGGTATTTTTCAAATTCGAGCGCGGCATTCTTGTCTGAGGCCGTCGTCTCCGGCCCCATCCACACACTGAATGGAAAGTCAAACCACGTCACGTACTTGGGGTAGCGCACCGCCAGTGGATCGCCCCAGCGTGTCTGGATGCCGCCCATGTTCGCCAGCAGGTCGCTTTCCAAAAGTTGACCGCCGTCGCCCACCGAGTAACCCAGCAATGCAAAGTCCTCAGCCGTGTAGGCGCTAGCCCCGCTGATGTCCGTCACTGAACCCATCAACTCTTTGAGCCACGCCTGGAACGTGGGGTCAGTCACATCGGCCACGCTGATGTCAGGCTTGTCATAGTATTCGCCCGCCGCCGCCACCATCGCCGCGAGTCCGCCCACATTCTTGCGCGGGTTCGGCACGACGAGCTTGAAATAGCCCCACTGCCGGTCGCCGCCCAGCTCGGGCCAGCCGCCCTTTGCAATGGCGGCATCGTGCAGCGTCTTCCAGTTGACCTCGCCAAATTTCTTTTCCAGCACCACGGCGCGGCTCTGGTAAATGCCCCAGGCAAAGATAGACAGCGCAACCGGTCGGGCACGGTACTCACCGTCGGTGAGAAACACGTCGCGGCCCTGTTTATCTTTTTGCACCGAGTTCGCCAGCTCGACCAGGTAGCGGCTGTCCGGGATCCACGCCGTGGGCACGCTGCGCGTGTCGAACGAGGCGCTGTCGTAACGTGCCAACGCCGAAAGCCCATCCATCGGGATGATGGTCACATGGATAGGCCGGCCCTCCAGCTTGGGGTTGGTGGCGTTGTAGCTCTTGGCGGCTTCCGTCACCCACGGCTCAACCGCCAAGGCGGTGACGACGCGCACCTCGAGCGGCGTGTTCACCGCCACGGGGGCGCCCGACCCGGGCCTTAGATACCGGATTGCCAGCCCGGCGCCAACGATGACCACGGCGGCGGCGATGACCAGGAAAAAGATCAGGCGTGTTCGGTTCATAACGACCTCGCGGGGCGCGTACAAGCGCCCCTCTGTTTTTGAAGAGTGCAATAATCATTCCTCCCCTTCTCCCATGTCACGAGAGAAGGGGAGCAGAGATGAGCGTCATTAGCTGGCAAGCCCCAGCCGCTTCTTGCGCTCGGCCAACTGCATATCGAGCTCGGCCTTGCCCAGCGTCGCATCCACCTGGTCTTCCAGGCGTGACGTTTCGATCTCGGCGCGCGCTTCGGCCTGGTCGAGACGCGAGCGGATGCCGTCCGTGATGCGCGCAATGTCCGCGTCGCCCACGCCGTCCAGATCCTTGAGCGAGCGAATCGCGCCGACCGTGCGCTCCTTCGCCTTGGCCAGGTCGAGCAGCTCGTGCATCTGTTCGCGCTCTTGCTTGATGGTCGTCAGCTTGGCTTCCAGCTTGAGCTTGGAATCCATCAGCCTTTGGTATTCGACCTGGGTCTTTTGGTAACTTTCTCGATATTCGGCGAGCAGCTTGTTGGTGGTGTTGAGCTTGGCCTGTACCGCCGCAGCCAGGTCTTCCTTGCCCTGCTGGAGGAGCGCGTCAATGTCCTTGTCGTACTTGGTAGACTCGGCCTGGTACTGCTCCACCTTGCGCCCCAGCGTCTTGACGTTGCCGCCTACGGTGGCTGCCGCGTCTTCGAGCGCATCCAGGTTGTTTTCTGCGTCGCGGATATACTGATCAAACACCGCCAGCGAATTGGCTTTGAGTGCCTGGTCTACCATCGCGTGCAGATTGGCTTTGATCAACGTACCGACTTTGTCGAGTAGCGATGCCATGAGATTTCCTCCTGTGAACTAATTTTGGATATGTTGGATATGATTCTAGTACTCTCGAGTCCGGGCCGCTTGACGGGCGCCTGACAGGCGTCTGACTGGCCTGTAGGTCTTGCTTGTGCGCTTTCTATTATACTCCCATTCGCGACTCTGCAACACCTTTATTCTTTGACTTGCAGGATGCTTTATACCATAGTAAACTGTGCTCCACAGACCGGGGAGCCACCGATGGGATAGAGGTCGCTCCCACTGCTTTTTACTGGCTGTGCGCCAGGCCCGATTGCAGTGCTATCGCAACGAGCTGGACGATAGGGATGGTCCAATGCTCAAGAAATACCTGCTTCTTGGAGTTTCGCTGCTCGTTCTGGCCGCGTGCGCGGTGGGCGAAGCCAGGGACCCCGCCAAGACCGTTGAAAAATACTTGCAGGCCAAGATAAACGGCGATGCCAAGACGCTGCGCCCCCTGTTGTGCTCCCAGATGGAAGCCAATCTTGAGCGCGAAGCGATGGCGTTCTCCAGTGTGACGGGCGTCCGGCTGGATGGCATGACGTGCGAGCGGCAAGGCGCGGGCGACACCGTGCGTTGCAGGGGCAAGATCGTCGCACTCTACGGCGCGCAGCAGACCGAGTTTCCTCTCACGACGTACCGCGTCGTGCAGGAAGATGGCGAGTGGAAATGGTGCGGCGAGGCTCCGTAGAAATGCTGAGCAAGCTTTTTTCCCGCGAAAACGCCCTGGCGCTGGCGCTGTGTTTCATCCTCATCCTGCTGGTGATTTTGACCAGCGGCGACGCACCGCAATGGATCTATCAGGGCTTTTAGGGCATCCGTTATGCGACGCCAACTCGTTCTGTTGATTACGGGGCTGGTCAGCATCTTGTTTGTCGCGCGCGTTCTGGATAGTTATGCTGTCGCGACAGGCCTCACTGCACCGGCGGGCGGTCAGGCTACCGATGCGCTCGTGCTGGCTGTGACCGTGACGCCCCATACCGAGGCGCCTGTCGAGACACCTGTCCCTGTGACGGCCGCCATCCTGCCCGACTCGCTTGTGACGGTCACGCCAACTGAGACTATCGCGCCGACACCCATGGTAGTCAGCGTGGATATTCCGCGAACCCCGCTCAGGGCGCCGGGAACGCCTGTGCCGCCCATGTCCGTGGTCGTTACACCAGCGCCCGCAACGAGCACGCCAACCCCCAAGCCAACTCTGCCTCCCATCTATACCGTCAATCGTTTGCCCATGGAGACATTCATCGTCATGCCTGATGCGGTCAAACAGCGCGTCCACGAAATCTATGCCAAAGGTCAGACGCTGGGCCGCAACCCGCGTGCCTTTTCCAAGCTGGGCGACAGTACCATCTTGTGGCCGCACTTGCTGGCTGTGTTCGATACAAAGAAATTCGATCTCGGCGGCTATGCCTATCTTGAACCTTCCGTTGCTTTCTTTGCCGGCTCGTTTTCAAGGGATGGCGTCGCCACGCGCAAAGCCTTCCATGCGTGGTCGGCGTTTGACCCGATGTGGGCCGACAAATCTGTCTGTCAGCCGAACGAAGCGCCACTCGCGTGCGAGCTCCGCCTGAACAATCCTGGCGTGGTCATCATACGGCTGGGGGCCAATGATTTCGGCTCGATCAAGCTGTTCGATCAAGACCTGAGCAAGATCATCACATATTGCGTCGAGAGCGGGGTGATTCCCGTCATCGGCACCAAGCCGGATCGCTTCGAAGGCCCGGGCAATGTGTTCAATGAACACATGCGAAAAATCGCGGCTGAATACAACGTCCCGCTGTGGGATTACGACCTGGTGGCAGGAACCGTGCCAGGCCGGGGCCTGGACAAGGACAATGTCCACATGTATCCCGCCAGCTCGCACGATTACACGCTGCCGCAAACGTTCGAAAGCGGTGATGCGATGCACAGCCTCACGGCACTGATGATGCTCGACGCGCTTCGCACCGAGGCGCTGCAACCGGGCAACCCCAAGCCGCGCAATTCGGATTAACCAGGGTCTAAGGCGTTGTCGCTCGATCTCCGTGCCATCCTCATCTTTTGCGCCGCTGCAATCTTGTACGCCGGTTTGCTCCCGGCCCGGGCGCGGGCGTGGACGCTGCTCGTCGCCAGCGTGATGGCCGTCTACTGGCTACAACCCGCGCTTCCCATTCGCTTCAGCGATTACGTCTTGCCCACGGTCGCCCTCGCCCTCACGGTGGCGACGTGGTGGCTCACGCGCCAATCCGACGCGGCGCTGCCCCGTCAAGACCGCATCACGCTCGGCGTCATCGTGGCGCTCGTCGTGGCGATGTCGTTCATGCGCTTTGTGAGCGCCGATTTCCGATTGACTGCATCGCGCCCGCCCGACCCGCTGACCGTGATCGTGGCGCTGGCAGTTGCTGGCGCACTCTTGGCCGGCCTGGCGCAACGGCTGCGCGGGGGCGATCAGCGTCGCGCGCTGGCCACAGGCAGCTTGATCATCGCCGGGCTGTTCGTCCTCCTCAAGACTGAACCCCTGGCGGCCGGCGTGAGCCGTCTATGGCGCGGATGGACCAGTCAAGACACATCACTTGGCAGCCTGGCTGATCTCAACTGGCTCGGTTTTTCCTACGTCGCTTTTCGCTTGATCCACACTTTGCGCGACCGGCAGACGGGCATCTTGCCCGCACTGTCGTTGCGCGAGTACGTCACCTACGTCATCTTTTTTCCCGCCTACACCGCCGGGCCGATTGACCGCGCCGAGCGATTCGCGGAGGACCTGCGCGCACTGCCGCGCATGACGGGCCTGGACGCGGCTCGCTTCACCGATGGGCTGACGCGCATCGTGATGGGCTTGTTCAGAAAATTCGTGATCGCCGACAGCCTGGCGCAAGGCATGTCGCTCAACGCCATCAACGCCGGGCAAGTTCATTCGACGCTATGGCTGTGGGTGCTGCTGTACGGGTACGCGCTGCGATTGTATTTTGACTTTGCCGGATATTCGGACATCGCCATCGGCCTTGGCATCCTGTTCGGCATTCGGCTGCCGGAGAATTTTGACCGTCCCTACCTCAAGACGACCATCACCGCATTCTGGCAAAGCTGGCACATGACGTTGAGCAACTGGGCACGCTTCTATGTCTTCTTGCCGCTGTCGCGCTGGCTGTTGACACCTGCACTTTGCCCCTGGGACTGCCCAGGGGTGACGTGCGGTGCAAGTGCGCGCCCACGCAAGCCCTCGCCCACACTCATCGTGCTCTCGGCTCAAATCGCGACGATGGTCGTGATTGGCCTCTGGCACGGCGTGACGGTCAATTTTGTGATCTGGGGCCTCTGGCACGGCATTGCGCTGTTCATTCACAAGCAGTGGAGCGATCGCACACGCAAGTGGTATCGCGGGCTGAATGACAGGCCGTGGCGCAAGTGGGCGTGGACCGCGCTGACGTGGTTCGTCACGTTTCAGTACGTCGTCATCGGCTGGGTCTGGTTCGCGTTGCCCGGCACAGCGCAGGCCGCGCAGATTCTAGCCCGGCTGTTTGGGATGGGAGGGTGACACGATGACGGCCTCCTCGCCCGGTGCAACCTGGGGCCTGCTTTTACGCGTCATCGTCAAGGCAGCCCTGCTGTTCGTGTTGTGCAACCTTCTTTTTGCCGCGTTCACGCCGCTCGAGGCTTGGGGCACAGTTTCGCTTTACAACACCGTGTTGCCGGGCCGCGAGCGTTTGCCGTATGGCGAACAGCCTGCGCAATCCTACAACCAGAGTCTATATAACATCCCGGCCATGCTGGCAAGTCACACCCTCGCGCAGCCCAAAGCAGCCGACGAATTCCGCGTCATCTTGATGGGCGACTCGGCCACGTGGGGCTGGTTCCTGGAAAACAAGGACACGCTGGCCGGGCGCATTAACGCCGGCCAGCACGTCACCATGGATGGCCGCCGCGTCGTGGCCTACAACCTCGGCTACCCTATCATGTCGCTGACCAAGGATCTGGTACTGCTGAACGAGGCCATGCCACATCAACCCGACCTGATTGTCTGGCCCGTTACGCTCGAATCGTTCCCGCGCGAAAAGCAGCTCGTGCATCCATTGCTTCAGAACAACCCGGCGCGCGTTCGAGCCCTCATTCGGACCTATCAACTGAATCTTGATCCGCATGACTCGCGCTTTGTCGAGCCGGATTTCATCGGGCGCACCCTCGTCGGTCAGCGGCGCGCGCTGGCAGACCTGGCACGGTTACAGTTCTACGGCTTTTCATGGGCAGCCACTCGTGTTGACCAGGTCAGCCCCGCCGAGCTGCCTCGGAACCAGTCTGATTTCGATAAAGATATCAAATGGCAAAGCCTGGCACAGCCCGTGCCGCTGACCCAAGACAATCTGGCCTTGGACGTGCTGGCGGCCGGCGTCAAGCTGGCCGGCAAGGCGCCGGTGCTCATCGTCAACGAGCCGATGTTCGTCAGTCACGGCGCGAACAGCCAACTGCGCTACAACTCGTTCTATCCGCGCTGGGCGTATGACGCTTATCGCGATTTGCTCGGGACGACGGCCCTGGCGCATGGCTGGCGCTATCTGGACTTATGGGATAGCATTGCGCCCGACGAGTTCACCAACACGCCCGTACATCTCACGCCGAAAGGTTCGGCGCAGTTGGCCGAGTGGGTGACGGCGGCTATGCCCAAGGTGGCTCACCCCTAACGGAGAACAACGTGGACGAAAAAGACGTTCGAGAAAAACTGCGGGCGTTCATCACCCGCGAGCTCATCCACGATGCGGACTATCCCTTGACCGACACGGAAGGCATCATCACCGGCGGGCTGATGGATTCATTCGCGCTGGCGGAATTTGCCGTGTACGTCGAGAGCGAGTTCGGCGTGTACATCCCCGATTCCGATCTGACCGTCGCCAAGATGGACACGCTCGACCAGATGGCGGTGCGCGTCATGCGGGGTCTGCAACCGCCATGATGTTGACGCAGGCGACACGCCACACTTTCCGAACGCTGCGGGACGCCATCACGCTCCAAGCAGAACATGACGAGCGGGATGCCATCATTTACCTGGAGACAGACCGGCCTTCTGTCGTCGTGTCTCGGCGTGATTTCCGCCGGGCGACAGTAGCCTATGCGGCCGCATTGAAAAAGATGGGCATTGCCCCGCGCGACTTGTTATTGATCGCTCATACACAGGACCTGGAAAGCATCTATGCGTTCTGGGGCGCGCTGCTGGCGGGCGCTGTCCCTTCAATGTTCCCCACGCTCACGGAAAAACTGGACGCCAGCATCTACACTCAGAGCATGGCCGAGCTGGTCAAGCTTTCGGGCGTGCGCGCCATCCTGACCACCGACGCCTTTGCGCCCGAACTCGGCGCACACGTAGGATGTCCGGTATACGGCTCAGCACAGTTGTCCGCTTCGATCTCAGACGCCGACGTGGAGACCTTTGCGCCTCACACACCCGACCCGGACGAAATTGCCTTCTTGCAACATTCCAGCGGTACGACGGGCTTACAAAAGGGCGTGGCGCTTTCGCACCGTGCTGTGCTGAATCAAATCGCCAGCTATGGCGACGCCATCCAGTTGAGCGCGCTAGACGTGCTGGTGAGTTGGCTGCCGCTCTATCATGATATGGGCCTCATCGCCGGGTTCCTGATGCCGCTCGTGCAGGGCTTGCCTCTCGTCCTGATGTCGCCATTCGATTGGGTGCAGCACCCGGCGCTGTTGCTCCGCGCGATTCACGATTACGGGGGGACGCTGTGCTGGCTGCCGAACTTTGCGTATAACCACTGCGCGCGGCGCGTCCGCCAGCGGGACGCCCAAGGTCTATCGCTGGCGAGTATGCGGATGTTTGTCAATTGCTCCGAGCCGGTGCACCATGACAGTCATCAACTTTTCCTGGAGCGGTTCGCGCCACAGGGTGTAAAGCCAGACATGCTGACCGTCAGTTACGCAATGGCCGAAAACACTTTTGCCGTGACTCAGACGCCGCCCGGCCATGCGGCGCAGCTCGATGTCGTTGATCGCATTGAACTCGAACAGAATCGGTGCGCAAAACCAGTGCGCTCTGATGACCCGAACGCGCAGACGCGTGTCTCGTGCGGGCCGACGATCACAGGCACGGCTGTCCGCGTGGTGAGTGAGGAGGGTCAAATTTTGCCGGAACGCCGCGTCGGACAGGTGGCCATCCAGAGCGATTGCATGCTGTCGGGCTATTACAAGCGTCCCGACCTTCAGCCTTTCCTCGACGGATGGTATCTGACCGGCGACATGGGCTATGTCGCCGGGGGCGAGGTCTATATCGTCGGGCGATCAAAAGATCTCATCATCAACGCGGGCAAGAATATTTATCCCCAGGACATCGAAGCCATCGTCAACACTGTGCCGGGCGTGCACGCCGGGCGAGCCGTCGCCTTTGGCGTGCCGGACGAGCATGAAGGCACGGAACTGGTCGCCATCGTGGCCGAAGTGAACACAAAAGATGCCGCCCGCCGCAAGCACATCGCCACGCAGATTCGTCAGACGGTCGTCCGGCAGAGCATGGTCACCGCGAGCTACGTCCACCTGGTGGACTCGCGGTGGCTCATCAAAACCTCCAGCGGAAAAATCGCGCGCCGCGCGAACCGCGACAAATGGCTGGCCGAGCGCGGGTCCACGCTCACCGAGTCGAGCGGGCGCGCCGAAAACTTTCGGCGTTGAGCGGGTAGACATAGTGAACCAGCCCACCTTCGGCGGCGAGCACCCTGCCTTCCATCTTTTGCCCGTCGGCCCACATGGCAAACTGGCTGACCGTCGCATCGAGCGGCAGCGGAAAGATGTACGTGCCTTCCATCGCGTAGGACGACTCGTTGACGAAAACCTGGTCCACGTGCGTGCGCGCCACTTGATCTTCAATCGTCACTGTGACCTTGTGATACTTGACGGTGAGCGGCGTGGAGCCGATGGGCGGCGGAGGCGGGCAGGGTGGAATGGGCGGGCGCACGCAATCCACGCAAGGCTGCGGCGCAGGTTGCGGCGCAGGCTGCGGGGGGCAGATGGGATCAGGGATGATGATGCCGTCGGCGGCGGCGGGCAGCGCCGAAACAAATAACGCCAGCACGGCAACCAGCATTGCGACAGTTATTCGAGCTTTCATTCTTCACCTCTCGGTAGACCAGGAAACACGCGCAAGCGGACAAGGCTGTATGGTGTTACATCAAATTAACGCTGTGGATGGTGAGAACGTTCCAGAAATCCCAAAGGGTTGGGGAGACCCTTGGGGTTTGGGTGAATAGAGGGTTCTTGCGCGCGAGTAATTATGAGCGCGATCTGGTTTATCGGCCTTGCAACCGAATCATTTGGGTGCGACCAAATCTGGTTGTGGCGTAGGGGCAACCCTCGTGGTTGCCCGCATCTGGGCAGGCACAAGACCTGCCCCTACGCAGACGACCAACTGATTTTGGTCACACCTGAATCAGTATCTGCTCAAAAAGTAGGGGAGACTTCCGAAGTCTTGACTGGATTTACGCTTGTCGCAACGTCTTGCCAAGACTTCGGAAGTCTAGTCCCGCGAATTATTGAGATGATACCTGAATCATTTGGGCAGTAAATTGGATGGCGGGTGTGGGCCGATTGGCGTGCTCCTATCAGAGCGGGCCTACGCCAGCCAGCGAACGGCTTCAGGCACGTTCATAGAGCACCTTGCCTTCGCGCAAGGCGGGACGCAGCACGTGCCCGATGGTGTTCCCGCGCGCGGCGATTTCTTCGGGAGTGGTGACGACGATATCTTTGCTGACCGGCAGGCCGTTGAGGGCGCGCAAGATTTCCACGGCGGCGCGGCGTTTGTTTTCTACATGCGGCAAAACCACCAGCAGGTCAAGGTCGCTATCGGGGCGAGCCTGGCCGCGCGCCCACGAGCCGAACAGGATGATGCGCACCGGGTCAAATTGCTGCCGGATGCGCTCGACGGCTTCGGGCAGACAGGCGGGTTGGACAAGTTGCGCGGTCATAGGTTGATTCTCTCGGCCATTGTTCTACACCTTCTAGACGATCTGCCGCTCGCCGGGATGTTGGGCGACTGGCCCAGCGCGGCGCGGGACTGGCTCCCGCCCGCCCGCGCATTTTCGCGCTCTGCGGGTTCGTGGACAACGATCCCCACGCCACACCTACCCCATCCCCACCAGCGCCCTAAACCTCACATCCTCGCGAATACTCTCAAAATCCGGATCACGCGCCGCCGTCACTTGCGACACTTGCCGTTTCTGTAGCGCTACCTCAAGCAGAGCCAGCGCCTCATCCACATTTCCGCAAATCGCCTCCAGACAGGCGCGATTGTATTCGCTTTCCTTTGCCATCAACTCGCGCGCAATCCCAACCTGCTCGGTATATTCGGCCTCGCGGCCCAACTTGCGGTAACACGCCGCCAGCGACGAATGCGCCGTGGCGTCCTTCGGGTCGAGCTCCATCGCCCGCTGGTACTCGGTGCTAGCCTCTTCCAACCGGCCCTGGGCGCGGTACACGGTGCCCAGATTGTTGTGCGGCATAGCATACTTCGGGTCGAGCTCAATCGCCCGCTGGTACTCGGTGCTGGCCTCTTCCAACCGGCCCTGGTCGCGGTACACGTTGCCCAGCCCGTTGTGCGGAGTGGCGTCCTTCGGGTCGAGTTCAATCGCCCGCTGGTACTCCGTGATGGCCTCTTCCAACCGGCCCTGGTCGCGGTACACGTT
>CAYGWJ010000445.1:0-6264 GCA_964353405.1 uncultured Anaerolineae bacterium | reverse complement strand
TGGCCGAGGGCTGCTCCGATTGCGCGGTGCGCCTGCGAAAGCGCGTCGCACCAGCGTATGAAGTGCCGCGTGTCACACCACCCACGCCTGAAGAGATCCCTGCGTTGGCAAATGTGGTGCTGGACATGAAAGCCCTGTCTGAACTGCCGGACGGCCAGTTCGCTTCCGCACTGGGGCCGATTGTCTCTGCTTACGAGGCCTGGATAACAGAACAAGAAGCGCGGATGGCTGTGGCGGCGCCTGATCTTGCTCCCTTCGATGTGCCCGCTCGCCAGGCGCTAGACAACTGCCACGCGACGTTGCAGCGCATCCGTGCCGGCGTCGAGTTGCTGGGCCAAGACTCACTGGCCGCCGAAGCGTTCCGGTTTGCCAATCGAGCCATGTGGCTGCAGCGCATCCATTCGGTTTACACACGCGAGGTGCGGCAGGACAAAGCGGTTGATTTGGCGGCGATAGACATACCCATCAACCGCACCTGGTATCCGTTCCAGTTGGCCTTTATCTTGCTCAACCTGCCCAGCCTCACCGACTCCTTGCACCCTGACCGAAGCCATGCGACGGATGCCATAGCCGACCTGCTATGGTTCCCCACGGGCGGCGGCAAGACCGAAGCCTATCTGGGGCTGACGGCCTACACGCTTGGATTGCGCCGTTTGCAGGGCGAGGTGGCCGGATACTCTGGCCTGGCGGGTGTGGCAGTGTTGATGCGCTACACGCTGCGTTTACTCACGCTTCAACAGTTCCAGCGGGCGACGGCGCTCATGTGCGCCTGCGAATCCATCCGCCGAGAAGCGATCGCCCAGGGCGATCCCAAATGGGGCGTTGAGCCGTTCCGTATCGGCCTGTGGGTGGGCCAGCGCAGCACGCCGAACTGGACGGATGAAGCCGCTGAGGCCATCAGCCAGGAGCACGGCGCTCCGCCCAAGAGCACCGCGGTTGGCGGTCGGGGCACACCGCATCAACTCACCAACTGCCCGTGGTGCGGCAGTCCGATCAATCCCGGTCGAGACATTGTAGTCGAGAGGGTCAAGAAAGGCCGCGGGCGCACGTTCATCTTTTGCGGCGACCCGTTGGGGCAATGCTTGTTCAGCCGCAAGCAAGCGCCGGATGAGGGATTGCCCGCCGTCGTCGTGGACGAAGAGATTTACCGGCGCTTGCCTTCGCTCTTGATTGCGACGGTGGACAAATTCGCCCAGATGCCATGGAAGGGCGAGACGCAAATGCTGTTCGGTAAAGTGGATGGCTATTGCCCGCGTCACGGCTATCGGACATCGGAACTGGAGGATGCGGACACGCATCGCAAGCTGGGCGATCTTGCAGCGGTCAAGACTCAACCACGCTCACCTCTGCGTCCGCCAGACTTGATCATCCAAGACGAGTTGCATTTGATCAGTGGCCCGCTGGGCACGCTGGTCGGCCTATATGAAACCGCCGTGGACCAACTAGCTTCGTGGAAGATAGACGGTCAGACGGTGCGCCCCAAGGTGATTGCGTCCAGCGCCACCATCCGCAAAGCGCCGGAGCAGGTGCTCAGTCTGTATCTGCGCCGCGCCAACATCTTTCCGCCTTCCGGCCTCGACGCTGCCGACAACTTTTTCTCGCGCCAGCGCGCGCCCGATGAAAACAACCCCGGCCGCCTTTACCTGGGCATCTGCGCGCCGGGCACCCGCCTCAGAACGGTTCTCATCCGCGTGTACGTGGCCTATCTATCGGCGGCCCAGCAGCTCTATGAAAAATATGGCGCGACGGCTGATCCGTGGATGACGTTGGTCGGCTATTTCAACTCGATGCGCGAGCTGGGTGGCATGCGCCGGGCGGTGGACGACGCCGTGCGAAGCCGCCTGCGCAAGATGCAAGAGCGCGGCCTTGCCAAACGTTACCTGGAAACCTACAGCGTGGAGGAATTGACCTCGCGCAAAGGGGCTACTGACATCCCGCACATCCTTGACCGGCTGGAGGCCGTGTTTGACCCCGATGCTGCCGCTCAGCGCAGATCTCGCCGGCAGGCTGGGCTACCGACTGACTTTGCGCGCTACCCGATTGACGTTTTGCTGGCAACGAACATGATCTCGGTTGGCGTGGACGTGCCGCGCCTGGGTCTGATGGTCGTGGCGACCCAACCCAAGACGACGGCGGAATACATCCAGGCCACCAGCCGCATCGGTCGGCGCTATCCCGGTCTAGTGTGCGTAGTCTACAATTGGGCCAGGCCGCGCGACCTCAGCCACTATGAGCGCTTCGAGCATTATCATGCGACATTTTTCCAGCATGTCGAGGCGTTGTCGATCACGCCCTTTTCGCCGCGCGCGCTGGATCGCGGCCTCACGGCGTTGTTGGCCTCGCTGGTGCGATTGCCTGGCAGCGAGTTCAACGCCAACACCGGCGCGGGCAGCCTGGATCGGAATCACCCGTATGTGCGAACGGCCATTGACGAGATCAGCCGCCGGGCCGGCCTGATCACAAACCGCGCCGCCGTCGAGAGCCTGGTGCGCCAGGAGTTGGAAGAGCGGCTCGACAAATGGCTGGCGCGCGCGGCGGCCATGACGGGCGGAGCGCAGTTAGGCTATCAGGGGAAGGCAGATGGCCGAACGGTCGGGCTGCTGCAGTCGGCCAGCCATACCGGTTGGGAAGATTTCACTTGCCTGAACTCGTTGCGCGATGTCGAACCCTACATCAACCTCATCCTGCGGGATTTCGGGATGGATCGCGAGCCGCTTGACCCCGTGCCACATTCGGAAGAGGGAGAGGCTGCATGACATTGACCATCAAGAATCCACAGGTAGGGCAACTCAACCCCAGCCAGCTTTTGTACACCTATGGGATCGGGGCGATTGTAGACTTGCCGCAGCTTTCGGTGATTGTCACCGGGCTGGAAGACTGGCCGACCGATCCCAGCATTGCCAGAGAGGTGACCGAAGCGCGGCTGCTGCGCGCGGTACGGGCGCAACTCGGCGGCCAGGTCAAAAAGCTGGTCTTTCCCCCCATGACTGAAGAGACCGGCCCCTTGCCCGATCCGTTCGATGAGCAGGCTCGCATCGGTGTGCCGGTGGCGGCCTTTCCCCGGTGGATGGTTTGCCCTTCTTGCCGATTGCTCGCGCCGCTCAAGTCAGGCCTGTTCGAGCTCAAGCCTGATCTGTACCATCCCGACCGCACGCATTACGAACATTCCAACTGCAACAAGCCCGGCAAGAAACCGACGGTGTTGCCAGCCCGTTTCCTCGTCGCCTGTGAGAGCGGCCATCTGGATGACTTTCCCTGGGTCGAATTTGCCCATCACGACCGGCCAGCCTGCGATGCGCCACTTTTGCGGCTCTCCGAGTACGGCGCCAGCGGCGAAGCACGTGATCTGGAAGTGAAATGCGATACCTGCGGCGCGCGGCGACGATTGGCGGATGCCTTTGGGCGAGAGAACCGCGAGAATATGCCGCTGTGTCGTGGGCGGCGGCCCCACTTGCGTGATTTCGATCCAGGCTGCGAGAGGAACATGCGCGCGATCGTTCTGGGCGCTTCCAACAGTTGGTTCCCCGTCATCCTGGCTACGGTCGCGATTCCCGAGGCGACTGACAAATTGGCCCTGTTGGTCGAAGAGCACTGGGCGATCTTGCAGAATGCGACCACCCCTGAAGTGCTGGAAGCGTTCTTCAACATCGGGCAGTTGGGCGCATTCGCCGGGTATTCGCGCGCCGATCTGTGGAAAGCGATCCAACGCAAGAGAACAGGAATTGAAACAGAGGACGAATCGGTCAAGCCCGATTTGCGAAGCCCCGAGTGGCAGGTGCTATCTCAGCCGGACCCGGCGCGCAACTCTTCCGACTTTCGGCTGCGGCCGGTCGAGCCGCCCGCCGGTTTTGCCAACCGGATCGCCCAGGTCGTTCTGGTCGAGCGCTTGCGCGAAGTGCAGGCGTTGGTCGGCTTTACCCGGATTGATTCGCCTGGCGAGCTGGCCGAGCCTGGCACGGAAGAGATTCAATCCATCGCGCCCATCGCCCGGCATCCGCCAACGTGGGTGCCCGCAGTCGAGGTGCGTGGCGAAGGCATCTTGATCCGCTTTGACGAAGCCAGGCTGCAGGCCTGGCTGGCGCGGGCATCTGTCAAAGGGCGCGACGCCGAGTTCTTGGACTCGCATACCCGTTGGCGCGCGTCACGCTCCATTGTGCCGCCGGAGGCCAACTATCCAGGTCTGCGCTATGCTGTATTGCACTCCTTCTCACATGCGCTCATCCGACAGTTGGCGCTCGAGTGCGGATACACCTTTGCCAGCATCCGTGAGCGCATCTATTCTCGCAACCCGGATGAAGCTGGCGGGCCAATGGCGGGTATTCTGATTTATACGGCGGCGCCCGACAGTGAAGGCACGTTGGGAGGGTTGGTCAGCCTGGGCGAACCGAAGGCGTTGGAGCGTCACATCGAAGCCGCGCTCGAATCCGCGCGCTTGTGCGCTTCCGATCCCACCTGTGCCGAGCATCAACCGAGCCAGACGGGTATCTCAGTTCACGGAGCGGCGTGTCACGCCTGTATGTTCGCGCCGGAGACTTCATGCGAGCGTGGCAACAGGTATCTTGACCGCTCGCTATTGGTGCGCACGGTCGAACGTGAAGACCTGGCCTTCTTTGAGTGAGCACGGATGAATAACCCATTAGCCATCATGGCTGTCGGAGTTGCACGGTTGGCCGACTTGCTGCCCGAGGAATTGCTCTATTCACTGGCCGCAGCCATTGAGCAGGTAAAGCTAGACGATTGGGCCTATGCGAGAGCGCAAGTCGTCAAAGCTATTCCGCAGCCCGAATTCAAAGCCGAGGTCAGCCGACTGCTTCAGGTCTGGCAAACCCGCGCGCCCAATGTCTCGCCTCAGAGTGTGGCATTGGCTCTATTGGCTGCGGCGAATGTGGGAGAATCACATCGTTGCCTTGAAAGCATTGACCTTGTTTGGACTGGCCCCGATAGTCACGTTATCCCGCTGCGCCGTACTGATCAAGCTTTGCTGCAACTGATCAACGAGTCTGCGACCAGGCTGACCATCATCAGTTTTGCGGTGTACAAAGCAGAGGCGATTGCCCAAGCGATTTTCCAAGCCGCTCAACGGGGCGTGGACATTGCCATTTGTCTGGAGACTCCGAATGCCAGCGAGGGTAAAATCGCCTTTGATACGCTTCACGCGCTGGGTGATGAGGTAGTCCAACACGCTCGGATCTATGTCTGGCCGTTGGATCAGCGGCCGCAATCTTTGACCGGCAAACATGGCTCACTGCACGCCAAAGTGGCCGTTGCGGATGGAGAGACCTTGTTCATCTCCAGCGCCAACCTCACCGAGTATGCCATGACCCTGAACATGGAATTGGGCGTGTTGATTCGAGGCGGCGAATTGCCAGCGCGGGTTGAACAACATTTTGAACGATTGATACAGACCGGGGTGCTGAGGCGAGCCTAGTCAGCAAGCTGTGGACGCGCAAGACCAGCCACAAACTGGCCCATCAACTGCGACGCAGGGGATACAAGGTTGAGCATAGTACCATAAGAATGACAGGAACTTGCGGCGACCTGCTTAGCGATTGCGAACAGATTCGATGCGGGCCTGGAGTTGTGCCACGGCCTCGGGATTCTCTGGCAAGGGCATATCCGAACGGACGGCCGGCACGATGAACGAGTCCACCAGCGCGGCAGGTTGCTCCGTGTCGCTCCCGGTGAGCCAACTGGTAAAGACGACGACCAGGTCTTGCCGGGGGCGGACAAAGATAAACTGTCCCCTCAGCCCGTGCGCGGCAAAGCTGCCGTCAGGATAGGTCCACCACTGGTAGCCATAGCCGAGCGAGGCTTCGCTCGATTGGATATGTCGGGTTGTCGAAGCCTGGACCCACCCGGCGGGGACCACCGGCTGCCCCTCCCATACTCCGCCCTTGAGGTACAGGTAGCCGAACCTGGCCATGTCGCGCGGCGTCAACTGCAAGTCAGAGCCGCCTATGGCGATGCCGGAAGGATCAGCGCCCCAATGCACATCGGCGATGCCGAGCGGTTTGAACAGGACCTCCTGCGCGAACGCCAGGGTGCTCTGCCGGGTCGTTTTCTGCACGATGGCCGAAAGCAGATGCGATGTGCCGCTGTTATAGTTGAACGTGGCCCCGGGCTGCTCTGCCATGGGCCGGTCGAGGACGAACTGCACCCAGTCGGGCGACCTCATCATGCGCACGTAGGGGTTATCGGGCGTCGTGTACGCGTTGCCCGATTCCGGCCAGTCCAGCCCGGACGACATGGTGAGCAGGTGATCGA